>JBOHUL010000106.1:0-30697 GCA_050734425.1 Candidatus Dormibacteria bacterium | reverse complement strand
CGGTGCGCGCGCCAGGCCCGGGCCTTGGCCAGGCGGCTCTGGGCGGAGAGGGCGACGCGCAAGTTGGGCTCGGCCGCGGGGTGGGGCAGCTCCGCCTCCCTGGGCAGAGCCCCGGACGCGGCCAGGAGCCGGCGCAGCCGCCTGGGCAGCGCAACCTGCCACAGCCTCGCCGGAGGGACTGCCGCACGGGTGAGCTCCTCGACCAAAAGCGCCGTGGCGACGTGGTCTGGATGGCCATAGAGACCGGAGGGGTCGTGGCTTATCACCAGGTCGGGCCCGACCTCCTCCAGCGTCTCAGCCACCCGTCGGCGGAGCTCCGGCCCGGCAGAGCTGAGGCCGCCGTCGGGAAACCGCCACTGGCGCAGATCGCGGATCCCCAGCGCCGCCGCCGAGGCTGCCAACTCGCGCGCCCGCAGCGAGCCCAGATCCACGACTCCAGCGCCAGCTCCTGGACTCCGACCCTTCTCTCCCCGCGTCAGCACCAGGAGGGTGACCTCGGCCCCCTGGCCGGCCAGCGCCGCCAGGGTGGCACCGCAGGGAACAACCTCGTCGTCGGGATGGGCGTAAACAGCCAGAACCCGCCTTATCGTCCGCAGCTCCACTGGCTCCAGGCCCGCGAGGGCCAACCACCAGACTGCGGCTGCCGCCATACCCAGCCCCATTCCCAGCCCCAGGACGCCGCGGGCCCAGCCGCGCGGAAGGCGCCCGCCGGTGGCGACTACGCCCCTTCCTCCGTGGTGTGCACCGTCAAGGGGTCCCGCCGACTCCGCATCCGGAGAAGCCAGCGCGCGGCAGCTCCCGCCAAACCCACGAGCCACGCCGGCGCCAACGGCGCCGCCACCTCGGCCTGGTATTCGGCCAGGAATTCCAGGACCTCGGCCGCCCAGAGTGCCCCACGGCCGGCCGCGGCCTGCCGCCGCCCCAGCTGCGCACCCCTGCGCAAGACGTCCTCCATGCGCAGGGCGGGCCGGGTCACGACCAAGGCCCGCGCCGGATAGCACCCCGGGTTGAGGAAGGTGTGGAAGGTGCCCCTGGGCATCACCACCGAGTCGCCGGGCCCGGCGTGCACGACGTGCCAGCCTCGGCGGAAGCGGATCGTCCCGTCGAGAACGGCGAACGTCTCCACCTGGTTCGGGTGGATGTGGCCCGAAGGGACACGCCCACGTGGGCGCAGCAGAAGTTCGAACGCGAGGTGGTCACCCCCGGTGGCAGCGGCCGGCTCAAGGATGGTGATCCGCTCACCGCTGATCGGGTTCTCGATCACCTCGAGGGCAGGGGTCGCCCCCCGCAGGTCGCTCGTGAGCACCAACCGTCAGGTCCTCAGGCGACCTTGGTCGCGGCCGCCCGCTCGCTCGTGCTGCCAGCGCCGCAGCTCCGAGGCTGCGCCACCGTCAGAGTAGCGCCTAACCCCCCCAGCTCCTGAGCAAGCTCCTCGGGACCTGGCACCTCAATTGGGTCCGCGTCCAGAGTCGACTGAGGTGCCGCTCGGCGTTCGTCAGCATCTCCCGGGAACCGGGCCTCCATCGCCTCGCGCATCACTACAGCGACAGCGACACCGCGTCGGGCCGCCTCGCTTTGGAGGCGCGACCAGCGGCCTTCGTCGATCTGGACCCGAAGGCGTCGATCAAGCAGGCTCATATGTCAGCAGGTCTAATCAGGGCTAATTGAGAGCGCCTGGGTGTCCGGGCCCGGGCGGTCTCAGCTCCCGTCGGCCGGGCCCGGGCCTGGCCCTGGTCACCGGCGCCAGCAGCGGCATCGGCTTGAGCATCGCCACCCTGCTGGGAGAGGCAGGCTGGGCGGTCCATGGACTCTCCCGCAGGAGTGGAGCGGGCCCCTTCACCCCCCACCGCTGCGACGTCACCGACACCGCCCAGGTGGCCGCGACCGTCGCTCAGATCGCAGGCCGCGCCGAGATCGACGCGGTCGTCCTGGCGGCCGGGATCAACCTGCGCCAGCGCCACCTCGACCGCCTTCAGCCCGACGGCTGGGAGGAGGTGCTGCACACCAACCTGAGCGGCGCCTTCAACGTCTTCCAGGCGGTGCTGCCCCACCTCCGCGACTCTCAGGGATCTGCGATCTTCATCGCCAGCGTCTCCGCCCTCTGGCCCGACCGCTCCGGACCGGCCTACCAGGCCAGCAAGGCGGGCGTCTTGGCACTGGCCCGGGCGGCGGCGCTGGAGGAGCACCGACAGGGCGTCCGCGCGTCCTGCCTGCTCCCGGGAGTGGTCGACGCCCCCCTTCTGGAGAAGCGACCCGAGCCACCAGACCGGGATCTGGTTCGGGCCGCCCTCCGGCCCGAGGACGTAGCCCGGGTCTGCCTCTTCCTGCTCCAGTTGCCCAAACACGCCTACATCCCCGAGCTGACCCTGCTCCCGACCGCCCTCCAGGCGCCGGGCGCCACCTGAGCCCGGGGGCCACGTCAATTCCCCAGACCCGGTTTGGCGCGGGCCGCGTTAAGTTCGCTGAGGGGCCCGCTCACTGCAATCCGAGGGAACCTGCGCTATGGGAATGACTGCCGGCGACGACCTCTGCCAGCGCCTCATCGAGTGGGGTGTCGACACCATCTACGGCTTTCCCGGGGACGGGATCAACGGCCTCCTGGGATCGCTGCGGCGGGTCGAGGACAAGCTCCGCTTCATCCAGACCCGACACGAGGAGATGGCGGCCTTCATGGCCTGTGGCCATGCCAAGTTCACCGACCAGGTCGGAGTCTGCATGGCCACCTCTGGCCCCGGCGCTATCCACCTCCTCAACGGCCTCTACGACGCCAAGCTCGACCACCGCCCGGTGGTGGCGATAGTGGGCCAGACCTTCAACCGGGCTCTGGGAGGCGACTTCCAGCAGGAGGTCAACCTGCTCCAGCTCTACTCCGACGTCGCCTCCGCCTACGTGCAGCAGGTGAGCGAGGCCTCGACCGTGCGCCACATGGTCGACCGGGCGATGCGGATCGCGCAGGCCGAGCGGACCGTGACCTGTGTCATCTTCCCGGCCGACATCCAGGACCAGCCGGCGGTGCCGGAGCAGCCGGTCGCGACCCACACCGTCCACTCCGGGGTGGGCTGGTGGCCGCCGCGGCAGATCCCCAGCAAGGAGCAGCTGCGGCAGGCGGCGGACATCCTTAATTCCGGGGAGCGGGTGGCGCTGCTGGTGGGCCAGGGAGCGCTCAACGCCACCGACGAGGTCCTCCAGGTGGCCGACAAGCTGGGAGCCGGGGTGGCCAAGGCGCTCTTGGGTAAGGCGGCCATCCCCGACGACGTCCCCTACTGCACCGGTTCCATCGGCCTGCTCGGGACCAAGCCCTCCTGGGACCTGATGCAGGGGTGCGACACCCTGCTGATGGTCGGAAGCAGCTTCCCCTATTCGGAGTTCCTGCCCCAGCCGGGACAGGCCAGGGCCATCCAGATCGACCTCATGGCCCGCAATCTCTCGCTGCGCTACGCCATGGACCTGGCCCTGGTGGGCGACGCCAAGGACACCCTGGCCGAGCTCCTGCCGCTGCTTCAGCACAAGCAGGACCGGTCCTGGCAGGAGGGAGTGGAGAAGGGGATGGGTGAGTGGAAGGTCCTGATGGAGAAGCGGGGCCAGCCCGAGGACGTCGACGGGCGGGTGCGGCCCCAGGGTCTCTTCACCTCGCTCTCCCGCCACCTCCCGGACCGGGCCATCCTCTCCTCGGACTCGGGGTCGGCGGCCAACTGGTACGCCCGCCACATCCAGATCCGCAGGGGGATGAAGGCCATGCTCTCGGGCAACCTGGCCACCATGGTCCCAGGGGTGCCCTACGCCATCGCCGCCAAGTTCGCCTTCCCCGACCGGGTCTCGGTGGCCATGGTCGGGGACGGGGCGATGCAGATGGGCGGCATGGCGGAGATGCTGACCGCCCTCAAGTACTACAAGAGCTGGCAGGATCCTCGACTCATCGTCCTCGTGCTCAACAACGAGGACCTCAACCAGGTCACCTGGGAGCAGCGGGTGATGGAGGGAGACCCCAGTTTCGCCGCCTCCCAGCAGATCCCCTACGTCTGCTACGCCGACTACGCCAACCTGGTCGGCCTCAAGGGGATCAAGGTCAACAAGGCGGAGGAGATCGAGGCCGCCTTCGACCAGGCATTCAGCTGCGACCGCCCCGTCATCGTCGACGCCCTCACCACCCCGGACGAGCCCCCGATCCCGCCCCACATCACCGCCAAGCAGGCCAAGGCCCTCTTCAAGTCGACGCTGGCGGACGTGGATCAGGGGTGGCCCGGCGCCCTGGAGGGAGTCAAGGAGGTCGTCGGGCAACTGGTCCCGGGGCGCTGAGATGAGGAGCCGAGATCGCCAGCCGGCGGGAGGGCCCACCAAGGAGGCGGAACACCTACTCGACCGGATGGTGGCGAACGTCCGCCACGGCAGCTTCGAGCGTTCGCTCTCCGGGCTGACCGCGGTGGCAGCCGTGGTCACCACCGCTGAGGTCTACTTCGAGCACTACCGCGCCAGCTTCGGCAACAAGTGGATGTGGAGCCCGGTCCTGGTGACCCCACCTCTGATCGTCAGCGGGGTGATGGGGGTCTTCAGCAAGCGCTGGGCCAAGACCGCGCTGCCGGTGACGGCGCTGATCTACACCGCCGACGGCCTCCTCGGGGAGTACTTCCACGCCCGGGGTGTGGCCCGCAAGCCCGGGGGCTGGACCCTGGCCTCGTACAACGTCCCCATGGGTCCCCCCATCGCCGCCCCGGGGCTGATGACCCTGGTGGGGGGGATGGGCCTGCTGGCGGCCCTGCTGCGCCGGGAGCGCTAGCCGTGGCCCAGACGGGCCCGCTGCCCGATCGTCTCCCCAAGGTCGACCTGACCCTGCCCGACCACCTCCCCAACCTGCGCAAGGACCGCCAGCCCCCTCACCCCAGCTGGCTGCCGCGGCAGCGCCGCGGGGTGACCCCCCAGATGGTGGGGCGCTATCCCGACTACGACGTCTTCGACGCCGCCCCCACCTGGGACCAGGCCACCCTCGAGGTGATCTGCCAGCGGATGGCGACCGGCCGCAGCTTCCGCTTCTTCACCCCCGAGGAGCAGCCCACCCTCCAGGCCCTCTGCGATCGGGCGGTGGCCCAGGACGAGGAGCCCCGGATCCCGGTGGCCGAGATGATCGACGAGAAGCTGGCGGAGGGCCGTCTCGACGGCTTCCAGTACGCCGGCATGCCTGACGACCGCGACACCTGGCGCCTGACCCTGGCGGGGCTGGACGAGGCGGCCGGTGCCCGCTTCCAGGGAAACCGCCTGGCCCTGCTGGCGGAGAAGGACCAGCTGGCCCTGGTCCAGGAGTTCTCGGAGGGAAGCCTGAGCGCTCCCTCTCTGGAGCGGCTCAACGTCAAGCGGGCCTGGTCGGTGTGCATGCGGATGATCCTCTCCGCCTTCTACGCCCACCCCTGGGCCTGGAATGAGATCGGGTTCGGCGGTCCCGCCTACCCCAGGGGATTCATGCGCATGAGCCAGGTCAGCACCCGGGAGCCCTTCGAGCGCCCCGGGGCGACTGCCGAGGACCCGGTGCGCCAGGTGGCCGAGGGCAAGGAGTGATACGGCGGCTCCTCAAGGGCGCGGTCGGCCCCAGGGAGAACGACTCCCGATTCCTCCTCGACGTCCACCGCCGCGACCTCCCCGGCGAGGCGAGCATGGCCCACTACCCCGACTCCGAGGAGGTCGACCTCTGCGTCGTGGGGGCGGGCGCCGGGGGGTCGGTCCTGGCCCAGCGTCTGGCCCGGCGGGGCTGGAAGGTGGTGATCCTCGAGGCGGGCCCCTTCTGGCACCCGGATGAGGACTGGGTCTCGGACGAGGCGGGGTCCCACCGCCTCTACTGGACCGAGAAGCGGATCGTCGGAGGCGAGGACCCGGTGGAGCTGGGCAAGAACAACTCCGGCCGCGGCGTCGGCGGCTCGATGATCCACTACGCCGGCTACACCCCACGGTTCCATCCCTCGGACTTCGAGACCCGCTCAAGGGACGGGGTGGGCCAGGACTGGCCCATCGCCTACGGCGAGCTCCGCTCCCACTACCAGGAGGTGGAGCGGGAGCTGCCCGTCGCGGGCCAGGACTGGCCCTGGGACGAGCCCCACTCCTACCCCTTCAGCCCCCACCCCGTCTCCGAGGCGGCGGCGGTGCTCTGGCGCGGTGCCCACAAGCTCGGGATCAAGATGCGGGTCGGCCCGGTCGGGATCGTCAACGGCACCTTCGGCAACCGGCCCCACTGCATCTACCGCGGCTACTGCCTCCAGGGGTGCAAGGTCAACGCCAAGGCCAGCCCCTACGTCACCCATCTCCCCGACGCGCTGGCCCACCGGGTCGAGGTCCGCGCCAACTGCATGGCCTCGCGGGTGGTGGTCGAAGGCGGGCGCGCCCAGGGGGTGGCCTACTTCCAGGAGGGGAATCAGGAAGAGCGACTCCAGCGGGCCCGGGTGGTGGCCGTCGCCGGCTATTCCATCGAGACCCCGCGACTGCTGCTGAACTCGGCGACCGAGGGATTCCCTAGGGGTCTGTGCAACAACGAGGACCAGGTCGGCCGCTACGTCATGGTCCAGGGGGCGACCCAGGTTGGCGGCCGCTTCCCCACCGAACTGCGGATGTACAAGGCACCGCCGCCCGAGGTCTCCTCCGAGGACTTCTACGAGACCGATTCCCAGCGGGGGTTCGCCCGCGGCTTCTCCATCCAGACCGTCTCCCCCGAGCCCATCGGCTGGGCCGAGCACGTCCTCGCCGACGGCCACTGGGGCCGGGCGCTGCGCGAGTACATGCGCGACTACAACCACTGGAGCACGATCGGGGTACTCAACGAGCTCCTGGCCCAGCCTGACAACCAGGTGACCCTGGCCGAGGAGCGCGACCGGTACGGCCTGCCCGTCGCCCGATTCGACTACAGCATGTGCGCCAACGACAAGGCCAACATCGCGTACTCGACCGACGTCCTGCAGGCGGTGCTCCGGGCCGCCGGAGCCCAGGACGTGCTCACCATCCGCCGCTATGCCCACCTGATCGGCGGGGCCCGGATGGGGTTCTCCCCCGACGACAGCGTCGTCGACCGCAACCTCCGCAGCTGGGCCGTGCCCAACCTCTACATCAGTGATGGGAGCGTCTGCCCCACCCAGGGGTCGGCCAATCCGGCCCTGACCATCATGGCCCTGGCCTCCCGGCTGGGGGAGCACCTGGCTCAGGGGCGGTCGGCGTGAGCTTGACGGTGGTGCTCTCCTTGGCCGGAAAAGGAGTGGGGCGGGCGGCCACCGTCCGCTTTGGCCAGCGCCACGACCGGCTCAGGGCCCGGGGAACCGGGGCCCTGGGCCCGGCCGTCCAACAGATCGGGGGCGCCCGTGCCTGAGATCGAGGCGGTCGAGGTGGCCGTGTACACCGTCCCCCTCGCCGAGCCGGAGTCCGACGGCACCCTGACCTGGAGCGCCACCACAGTGGTCGTGGCCAGGCCCCGGGCCGGCGGCCGGACCGGCCTGGGGTTCACCTATGCCACCCCCGCCTGCGGCCGCCTGATCGAGGACCTGCTGGAGCCGGCGGTTCGAGGCCGGGATGCCCTGGATGTCGCCGGCGCCTGGGGGGCCATGGTCCGGGCCATCCGCAACATGGGGCGCCCGGGAATCTCGTCGATGGCCGTCGCCGCGGTCGACATCGGCCTCCACGACCTCAAGGCCAAGCTTCTGGGGGTGCCTCTGGTGGAGCTTCTCGGCGGCTACCGGGGGGGCGCTCCGGTCTACGGCAGCGGGGGTTTCACGTCGCTCAGCAACCCCCAACTCCAAGACCAGCTCCGCTCCTGGACCCAGGGCCCCGGCATCCCCCGGGTCAAGATCAAGGTGGGCGAGGCCTGGGGAGGGTGTCCCGCGCGGGATCTGGAACGGGCCCGCCTGGCCCGCGAGACCGTCGGGGATGCGGTTGAGCTCTTCGTCGACGCCAACGGCGGCTACCAGTTGAAGCAGGCGCTGGGTATGGCGCGTGCCTACCAGGATCTGGGCGTGACTTGGTTCGAGGAGCCGGTGTCCTCGGACCACCTCCAGGCCCTGGCCGCCATCCGGGCCAATACCGAGCTTGAGATCACCGCGGGTGAGTACGGATACGACCTCTTCTACTTCGAGCGGATGTGCTCGGCGGGTGCCGTGGACTGCCTCCAGGCGGACGTCTCCCGCTGCGCAGGCATCTCGGAGTGGCTCCGGGTGGCGGCCCTGGCCGAGGCCCACGGCCTCGAGCTCTCGGGCCACTGCGCCCCCAACCTCCATCTCCACCCCGCTTGCGCCGTTCCCAATCTCCGCCACCTTGAGTACTTCCAGGATCACGTCCTGGCGGACCGGGCCCTCTTCGAGGGCGTCCAAGAACCCAAGCAGGGGATCCTCGAACCGGACCTGGGCCGCCCCGGCCTGGGTCTGGAGTTGAAGCCTGAGGCTGAGCGCTACCGGGTCAGGATCTGAGTCTCAGGCCGCTCGACGCAGCCCCCGGTCGGCCTCGGCGGCGACCGGAGCCGGCATCGCGATGCGGGCCGGCTCGAGCCTCGGCCCCAGGGCCGTGCCGCTCGCGGCCACGAGACGGGCCCGGATGGTCCGGATGGCCCGGTGGACGAGGAGCTTGACCGCCTCCACGCTCCGGCTCATCCTGACGGCGATCTCCCTCAGCTCCAAGTCGGCTCCGTAGCGGAGCCAGAGGGCGCGACGCTGCGAGGGGGGCAGGCTCCTCGAGAGCCCCCAGACCTGGCTCACGAGCTCCCTGGCCTCGACCACCTCCGAAGCATCCGGCGCGGGGTCGGAGATCCCCATCCCCTCCTCGATCCCGGCGGCCGGGCGGGCCGCCCGGTAATGGTCCACCACCCGGTGGGCGGCGATGGTGTAGAGCCAGGGCAAAGCTGAGCTGCGCATCTGGCGGTAGGTGCCAATCCTGGCCACAGCCTTGCAGAAGACGTCGGCGGCAATGTCTTCCGCCTCCGCCTGGCTGCTGACCCGCGAGCGGACATACCGAAAGATGTCACCGTGGTGCAGCACATACATCTGCTTCACCAACTCCGCTTGACTGTCCTGTGGTGGCCGGGGCCCGGATCCCACTGTCGCAGAACTCGGTGTGATCGACACTGCTTGTCCTCCTGAGACTGCTGGAAACCGCGCTTCCATGTGGCACCCTACAACTATGGCGTGTCCCATTGCAAGCCCCAAGATCATTAAAAAGCCCTTGCATTCTATGGTAAAACATAACGCACGCAAACACTACATGCGACACCCAGTTTTGGTTCGCAACAGTTCGCGCGCCGAAATGCGTGAACCTTGCAAAGGACAGCCCGATAGACCGTTCGCCAGGCTAACCATCAACGCACCGCGGTGAATTCTGTGCATAACCCTGTGCAATGAAACCTGGCGCACAACCCGGCGTTATCCCATTGCAGCGCGGCGGCGAGATCCCACCGGCGCGAGCGTGGGGCGGTCGCCTGGTTTCAACCGAGATGTGGCGGGGACGGGACCACGCCTTAGCAAGGAGGAGAGATGTCTGCTTTGACAGCGACCGCAGCAGCGCCCCCTACGAGGATCCTCGGCCGCAGGCTGCGTTGGCTCGCGCGGGCGCGCCCGGACCTCGACACCATGGACCGGGCCAACCAGGAGATCCGTGAAGCGCTGGCGCGGGGGAGTCGGCGGCGGCTCAGCCGATCGCGAAACCGGGTCTGCCTCAGGGCCATAGACGACTGCCTCATGGATCTGGAGGAGCTGCACGCCAAGGGGACCCAGATCTCGCGCCGCGACGGCTGCCGCAAGGTGCTCGACGGGCTCCAGCAGAAGATCGACCTGGCCCTGCCCCTGGCGGTGCAGGAGGCGCGCAACTCCTATGACCTCCATTGCGCTCTGCTCAACTGGCAGTCGACCGTCCTGGACGCCCTCGTGCCTCACCGCCGGGAGCTCTTCCCGGATCTGAACCAAGAGCGGGATGAGTGGCCCCGGCCCAGGCGCCGGCGGCGGCGACGCCTGGCGGCCCCGGTCCAGCCGGGCTTGGCGGCGGCCTGAGAGTGAGCGACGGACGGCGGCCCGGGGTCCGCTATCTTCGATTCGGTGGAAGGCGCCCCGGCGATGGGCTCGGGCCGGACCGGGTGGCGGACCTTTCCGGGGAGGGCCTGGCGGCTGGGCACGGTCCCGACGCTGGTGCTGGTGGCCTGGATGGTCAGCGGCCCCTCCCCGGCGCTCGCTCGCATGAGCGGAACCCCGAGGGGGCAGCCACCGGCGCTCGCCCGGCTCGGCCAATCGGGGGTGGGAGCCGACCTCTCGTTTCCCAACTGTCAGGGCCCCCTGCCCCTGGCGCGGGCCTTCATCGTGGTGGGGGTGGACGGCGGCCTGGCCAGCGTGGCCAATCCCTGCCTCTCCAAGGAACTGGGTTGGGCCGCCTACCACACCAGTGGTCAAGCGCCGGTAGCTCCGGTAGCGCTGTATCTCAACACGGGCAATCCCGGCAACAGCTACCTGGGAGATCCGGTCGAGGACTGGCCCCACCAGGGGGGCACGCCGTTGGGGTCCTGCCTTCCCGGGGTGTGGTCGGACCACTTGTTGGCCCCGGGGCAGAACTCCCCGGCCTGCTCTTGGGAGTATGGCTTCCTGCGGGCCCACCAGGACCTGCTCTGGCTCCGCGCCGCAGCCAAGGCCAACCGCCTCGCGCCGACGGCTGACGGCTACGACTTCTGGCTCGACGTTGAGACCTCGAACAGCTGGCAGGACCAGGCCGGCCTCAACGTCGCCACCCTGGAGGGGATGGTCTACAGCCTGCGGCAGTCCCGGGCGCGCTCCATCGGCGTCTATTCGTCGCCTCAGGACTGGCAGGAAATCACGGGCGCCGGCGCGGCCAGCCCGTCCCTACACCCCCTCCCCGACTGGGCGCTTGGGACCGGTGATCTGAACCAGGCCCTTGCACTGTGTGCCTCACCCGGGCTGACCGGCGGCCCGGTGGTGATGGCCCAGTTCCTACCCGGCGGCTTCGATGCCGACTACGCCTGCTGAGACCAGGGGGGCCAACTGCGAGCGGGAGCCGGCGGAGCCCGACTCCGGCTCTGGCGATCGCGACCAGATTGGGGCGGGGCGGCGGCAGCCGATCTGGAAGGAGAGCCCGCAAGCCTGGGCGGCCCAAACGGCCTGGCCCGGGCGGCGACCGAGAGACGAGGGGATGGGGCAGTTCCAACTTGACCAGCGCCGGACGGCGGCAAGCGCGGTAATGTCGGCCGCAGGACCGTCGCGAGATTTGGGAGAGAGACGGATGAAGATCGCCTGCCTTCTGGCCCAGGACTTCGAGGATTCGGAGTTTCTCGACCCGTACAGCCAGTTTCAAGCGGCGGGCCATGTGATAACGATCATCGGCCAGGAAGCCGCAGCAGAGCTCGAGGGGGTGAAGGGCACCGTCAAGACCAGGACCGACAAGGCCATCTCCGACTCGAGCCCCGACGACTACGATGCCCTCTTCCTTCCGGGGGGCTACTCGCCCGACAAGCTCCGGGCCGACCAGAGGATGGTCGACTTCAGTCGCGCGTTCATGGAGCAGGGCAAGCCGGTGCTGGCCATCTGCCACGGACCGCAGCTGCTGCTCACCGCCCGCCAGGTCCGGGACCGCCGCATGACCGCCTGGAAGACGGTGCAGGGCGACCTCATCGAAGCAGGCGCCGAGGTGGTGGACGAGCCGGCGGTGGTGGACCGCAACCTGGTCACATCGCGGCAGCCGGGCGACATCCCTGACTTCGTGGCCGCCAGCCTGGAGTTGATCGAGTCGAGAACCCCGGGACAGGTCTGACCCAGCCGCCCGGGGTGCCGGCTAGCGGCTGCCCAGGGCCCTGATCAGTTCGGCCTTGCTCATCTTGGACCGGCTCCTGATGTTGCGCCGCTTGGCCTCTCCGTAGAGCTGGTCCTTGGTGCGGCCACCAGGTCCGCGGTGGGAGCGCAACCCTCCCCTGCGACCCGATGAGATGTCCTGAGTGGAGCTGGAGCTACGCTGCTCGGACTCCCCAGATCGGGCGCGCTGCTTATTTACCGTCCTGGCGGCGATCTCCCCCGCCACCTTCGCCGAACGGCCCTGGCCGCGGACGCTGGCCTGCACATGCTCGTACTGCCGCTCCCGGCGGGAACTCCATTCGCTGCGGGGCATCCTCTTCCTCCAGGGTCCGCGACGCCAATCGGCCTGGCGCGCTACGTCAGATCGCCAGCGCCGGGACTCGCCCTGGTGCGGCCACGGCGGAGCGACGCCTGCCCCGCAGTCTGGCGGCTCGCTGCGTATGTGCCCGGCCCACCGACCCCGCAATCGCCAGCCTCACCCCCTGAACTGCGCGGTGGATCAGGAGCTTGGTCGCCTCGACGCTCCTGCCCATGCGCAGCGAGATCTCCCGCAGGTCCAGGTCCTCGCCGTAGCGCAGCCACAGCGCCCGGCGCTGCGCGGATGGAAGTCCCTCGCTCGCCTCCCACACGCGGCGCACCATGCCTCGGGCCATCGCCCTCTCCAGCGGTCCCGCCCCGGGATCGGCGACCTGGCTGGCCAGGTCGATTCGCTGGCAGGGACGGGCCCGGCGGTAGAAGTCCGCGACCCGGTGTCCGGCGATGGTGTAGAGCCACGGCAGGGCCGAAGACCTCATCTGGCGGTACCGCCCTAGGGCACCCACTGCTCGACAGAACACATCTGCCGTGAGATCCTCGGCATCGGGCCGACTGCCGACCCGCGCCCGTACGTAGCGGTAGACCTCGTCGTGGTGTTGCAGGTACAGCTCTGATGCAGCCGCCTGCAACCGGTTAGGACCTTCTGACCCCGGGCACGATTCGGCTCGGCCGCTCACGGCGCTCCTCTCGTTCGGCCTTCCCACGCCGCCGAGAGTAGCACGGCGACATCGAGGATTGCAAGGGTGCGGCTCATCACTTTTGCCAGCAATTGACTGTAATTGTTGCGAAACATGTACCTTCTCCCCCAAGACCTATTCGCCCTCGCGAAGGTAGATCGTGGGAATGCCCAACTGGCGTACAAGCTAACCTGTCGAACATTTAGCCTCTGAGACTATCAGCCTCCGCGAGGACCTGGGCTGAGGAGCCTTCGAAACGCCGCTGGGCCATTCGCGTTGTGCTGAGTCGTGAGGGCGCGCGCGGTGTGGGTCACCGTGGCGTGCGAATGGCTCGCTGCTCCATTGCGCAGGATCGAC
The DNA here is from genome assembly GCA_050734425.1 of Candidatus Dormibacteria bacterium. Taxonomy (GTDB): domain Bacteria; phylum Chloroflexota; class Dormibacteria; order Aeolococcales; family Bog-877; genus Bog-877. The sequence goes on along the minus strand of JBOHUL010000106.1, from coordinate 17,553 downwards.
AGGGTGAGGAGGTATCGAAGTGGCATCGCTGATGACCCTCCAGCGGCCAACAACCGCAGACGGGAACGTCCTCAATCGCCGCCTGGAACACGGCGCCATGGACCGAACCAATTTGGAGATCCGCAGGGCCTTCGACCGGGGCCGTCGGCTTCGGCTGCGGCGGGCCCGTGAGCGCCGTTGCCTGCTGGCGATCGACAGGTGCCTCAATCATCTGGAGGAGATTCACGCCGGCGGAGGTGCGATCTACCGCCGCGACGGCTGCCGCAAGGTTGTCGATGAGCTGGTGGAGACGGTGCACGAGCAGCCCCCGGGGCCCGTCCATGAGGCGCGCAATTCCTACGACCTCCACTCGGCCCTGCTCAACTGGGAATCGAGGGTGCTGGACGCGCTCGTCCCCCACCGCCGCGAGCTGTTCCCGGACCTGAACCTGGATGGCGACGACTGGCCCAGGCGCCGCCGCCACCGCCGCCGGAGCCAGCTCGCCTCAGCCTAGGACGCGCCAGCGGCCATGACCGCAGTCGGGTACAGGCTCTCGTCCGAGGAGGGAGTGAGGACCCCGACCGGACCCGGCGCACCGGCCACCGGCTCTGGCGCCCGGAGTCGCCGCCGCCGGAACTGCCAAGGTCCTGCCCACCCCCGGCACTTCGAGCGGATCTCGAAAGTGGTGTCCGACGAGTAGATTGGCTCGCACGTCGTCCTATACAACGCCCCGGAGTCGCATCTGCAGGCGATCCGGGCCCACGTCGACGGCGGCTGGACCGAGGTCCACGTCTCCCAGTTCAGCGACGAGCAGGAGGGCTTCTTCGGCTTCTCCCGTGAGCGCGTGTGCCGCCGGTCGGCTGGGTCGAGCGGCCCCCGGCCGTGACCGGAACCCCACTCGAGGCAAACGTCGGCGCCCCGCCGCCGCCTTGGCCGCCGCTGGGCCCGGCCCCACTCACACCCGCAGAGCGGCGGGCCAGCAGCGCCACGTGCAGCGACAGCAGGGACTCCACGTCGGAGATGCGCCGGCCCAGGAGGGCCTCGATCCGCTCCAGGCGTGCGTAGAGAGTGGGACGGCTGAGCCCCAGGGCGGTGGCGGCCGAGACCTTGTTGCCGGCGTGCTCCAGATAGCTCTCCAGCACCCGAATCAGGTCACCGCCCTCGCGCAGGTCGGCCTCGACCAGGGGACCCAGCTCCCGCTCCCAGAAGGTCTGCAGGCGCTCATCCTCACGCAGCAGGTGGAGCAGGCCCCGGAGGTGGATGTCAGGCAGTTCGTAGTAGAGCTTGGAGACGGGTTCGCCCAGAGCGTCCATCACCTGCTCAGCCTCCTGCAGGGTCCAGCGGGCATAGCGAATCGAGTCGACGGCGGTCCCGAAGCAGATCACCACGTCGGGCTCGACAGGGGGCCGCTGCGAACCGTGGACCGCCTGGGCCAGGGAACGCAGCGCCGCCGCGGCGTCCGTGGCCCGGGGACAACCCACCAGGATCCTGACGGAGCCGTCGGGCAAAGGCGCCATCAGGAGCTTGACCCGGGCGGCCTCGGCGGCGGCCGCCAACCGCTCCCCCAGGTCTCGGGTACGAGCCTCGGCTCCCACGCCGCCGGGGACCTCCCGGGCGTCCTGCCAGCGCACCTGGCCCCCGATCAGGGTCCGGTTCTCGACGACGAAGTCGAGGCTGGCGGCCCGGGTGGCCAGCATCGGCGTCGGCTGGACCCCGGAGGTCATGTCGTTGAGCAGGGAGCGCTGGGCCTGGACCTCGAGGCTGAGCCGGTCGCGTTCCACCAGCCGATTCAGTGCCAGAGCGACCGCGGCCCGCTCCAGGATGGCCTGGACCCGGGGTGCGACCGGCCCGTCTGGCATCCGAACCGCGAGGCGGGCCCAGATCTCGCCGCGGGCTCCCACGGGCGTTACCAGCCAGCTGGGACTGCCCCTCTCGAACTGGGTCCTTCCGGACACCGGGATCGAGGGCGACGCCAGCCGCCACTCCTGCAACAGCCGCTGGCCGCCGAAGCCGCCGCTTTCGAAGGAGACCACCTGGTGGACCCGGTCCTCGAGCAGCATCGGCCTCTGGGCCATTGTGCTGGCGTAGCGGACGATGTCCGGCACGGCCGCCCCCTCCATCGCCATCTCGGTGAAGGCCTCGTGGATTGTCTGTCGGAAGCGGAGCTCCTCCAGCTGCGACTCGATGATGAAGGCGTGTGCCTCCTGGGTCACCTGGACGAACTTCACCTCACGCCGGAGAAGGATCAGGGGCAGCCCTTCCAGCTCCGCCGTCTGGGCCAGGGCCGAGGGGACTTCGCCGAATTTGCGGCCCAGCTCCACCACCAGTCCCGCTACCCTGGCCGCGGCCAGGCTGCGGACATACTGGACCAACGCCGGCTGGGAGGTGTCGAGGGCGATTCCGGTCGTGAGGAGCAGCTCCCCCCCTGACAGCAGCCGGGAGATGTCGGTCAGCTCGCTGACATGCACCCAGCGGACCTGGTTGTCGAGACGGCTCTGCCCGGCGATCACCTGCGGCCTGCCGGAGGAGAGTTCGGGGAGCTCTAGGACCTCGGCCACCGTCGGCACAGAGCGTAATTATCCACGGTCTGTGCCTTACACACTGACCATTGACAGGGTCCAGCCGATGGGCCAGGATCGGGTCCGCCCGTCGACCGGGCCTGAAGGAGGGAGGGGACCATGGCGCTCAGCCAGGACGAGGCGGACAAGGGCCAGCGGCTAAAGGACCTGGGCTACGAGCAGCAGCTGCACCGCAGCGTGACCACCTTGGGGCACCTGGCCCTGGTCCTGTCCGACATCACGCCCACGGCATCGATCTTGGTCGTGGCGACGGCGGTGATCGCGGTGGCCGGGACCTCGTCCCTGATCCCATTCATCATCGGCTGCTTCGTCGCCGTCAACATCGCCTTCTGCATGGGCGAGCTGGGATCGATGTTCCCGGTCGCAGGAGGCCTCTTCTCGATTGTGACCCGGGTCCTGGGCCGGCCGATCGGCTTCATCGCCATGGCCGACTACGTGGGCCAGGCGATCTTCCTTCCCGCCAGCATCGCCATCGGGATCGGCACCTACGTCCACTCCCTGGACACCGCCATCCCCGAGAACTTGATCTCGGGATTGGGGATGATCCTGGTCACGATCGTCTGCCTCTTCCACATCCGCTTCAACTCTTGGCTGACGGCGGTGTGCCTGGCAATCGAGCTGATCGTGGTCACCGCGATCGCGGTTTCTGGCTTCACCCACCTGCACCAGCCGCTGTCACTTACGTTCCACGGCCAGTTCCTCTCCACCCACGGGACCCTGCTGGCCGTCGGCGGGGCCGCCATCCTCACCGCGATCGCCACCTCGCTCTTCTCGGTCAACGGCTACGACAGCGGGATCAACTTTGCCGAGGAGGTGCTGGGCAACGCCAGGGAGGTGGGCCGAGCGGTGGTCACGGCCTGCTTGGTTGGGGTCACCTTCGAGCTGATCCCGTTCATCGCCGTGATCTACGCGGCCCCGACCCTCAAGGGCTTCCTCGGCTCGAGCACCCCATTCACCTACGTCGCCGGGCAGGCCTGGGGCAGTAGCTTCAAGACCCTCGTCACCGTCGGCGCCCTGATCGCGATCTTCAATGCTTCGATCGCCATCACCCTGCAGTTCTCCCGTATCGTCTGGGCCACGGGGCGGGATGTGGCCTGGCCTCACCCCATCAGTGACTGGGTCGGCTTGGTCGACAAGCGACGGGGGGCCCCCTGGGTGGCGACCCTCTTCTGTGGCACCCTGGCCACCATCCTCTGCTTCCAGGGGACACTGGTCTCCGTGGTCACCTTCACCTCGGTGCTGTTGATCATCCTCTACGGGCTGATCGCGATCTCGGCCCTGGTGAGCCGGTTCAAGCACAGTCACCTGCCCCGGCCGTCGAAGATGCCCCTCTGGCCCGCGCCGCCGATCATCACCCTGATCGGGGTGGTGCTCGCCCTGACGCAGCAGAAGGCGTCCGACCTGATCACGGTCGCCTGCATCTTCGCCGCCGCGATCATCTACTACTTCGGCTTCGTGGCCCCCCGGCGTGGCCGCTACTGGGTCCAGGCCGACCTCGAGGAGAAGTCCGAGGCCGCGCCCCCCCCGCCGCCGAGCCTGCGACCCGCCGACTGAGCCGTGGCCGCCATGGAGACCCGGGTCGTCCCCGGGGCGGACAACCTCAGGGTCCGCCATTACCGTCCCGCCCCCGACGACTACGCTTGGACCTTCGGCGGGGCCGAGGCCCGGGAGCGGGTCCGACCGGGGGAGATCCTGGAGCTGTACACCGAGGACTGCTTCGGGGGCCGGATCCGCTCTACGGACGACCTCCCGGGCAAGGCGATCGAGTACCCCTTCATCAATCCCCAGACCGGTCCCTTCTACGTCGAGGGGGCCGAGGCTGGCGACACCCTGGCGGTGCATCTGGTCGACGTGGCCCCGGCCCGCGACTGGGCGGTCAGCACCTCGGTCTCGCTCTTCGGGTCGCTGACCGCGACCCGGATCACGGCGTCCCTGCAAGACCCACTGCCCGAGCGGACCTGGGTCTACCGCGTGGTGGGGCAGGAAGTCGAGTTCCAAGCCCAGGACTCGGACTTTCGGACCACCTTCCCGCTCCAGCCCTTCCACGGGACCGTGGGGGTGGCCCCGGCGGCGTTCGAGGCCCGCAACGTCCTGGTTCCGGACGCCTTCGGGGGCAACATGGACTCGCCCGAGGTCCGGGCCGGATGCACCCTCTTCTTCGGCGTCAACGTGGAGGGCGCCCTCTTCTCCCTGGGGGACGGCCACTACACCATGGGCGAGGGCGAGACCTGTGGGGCCGCGGTCGAGGGGGCGATGAACACAGTTCTGACGCTCGAGGTGATCAAGGGAACCTTCTGCGAGTGGCCCCGGCTCGAGAGCGATGAGGCCCTGATGGTGGCGGGTTCCTGCCGGCCTTTGGAGGACGCCTTCAGGATCTCCCATTCCCAGCTGGTGCGCTGGCTGGCTGGCGACCTGAGGATGTCCCTGATGGACGCCTACCAGCTCGTCTCCCAGGGGGCCAGGTCCCGGATCGCCAACGTGGTAGACCCCAACTACACCATCGTGGCCAAGCTACCCAAGCGCTTCCTCCCAGGTGACGTCCCCTGGATGGCAGGAGTGCACCAGCGGCTTCGGCAACTGGGCGAGGACTACCTCCGGGCGGTGGGGCGGCGGCCGATCTGGACCCCGGAGCCCTAGCCGCGGTGGCCGAGATGCCGCGGGGACGCCTCCGCGACTTCGGCATCGAGATCGGCCGGTTCACGCCCGGGCCCAGTAACGGCCTGACCGATGTCGCCGGGGTGACGGTGGGCCACCTGACCCTCTCCCGCGATGGGGGCGGCAGGCGGGAGCCGGTGCGCAGCGGCATAACCGCCATCTGGCCCCATCCCGGCCAACCCTGGCGGGAGCGGGTCTACGCCGCCACCTCGGTGGTCAACGGCTACGGCGAGCTGATCGGAATCAATCAGATCAACGAGTGGGGACTGCTGCACAGCCCGGTTCTTCTGACCTCGAGCCTGGCGATCGGCCAGGTCTACGACGCCACCGCCCGCTGGATCGCCGAACAGGACGAGGCCCAGGGGACCGACGACGTGATCATGCCGGTGGTCACCGAGTGCGACGACTCCTACCTCAACGACGCCCGCTCCTTCCCGGTCGAGCGGGAGCACGTCTTTCAGGTGCTGGAATCCTCGAGGGCCGGGGGCGGGGTGGTCGAAGGCTGCGTCGGCGCCGCCACCGGCATGCAGTGCTTCGACTTCAAAGGTGGGATCGGTAGCGCCTCCCGGCGGCTGCCGCCGGAGGCGGGCGGCTACACCGTCGGCGCCCTGGTCGCGACCAACTTCGGGGCCCGCCCTGACCTGCTCCTGGCCGGGGTGCCGGTGGGCCGGGAGATAACCGATCTCATGCCCGGAGTGCACAGCAGCGGCTCCTGCGTAGTCGTCATCGCCACCGACGCCCCGCTCGTGCCGCACCAGCTGCGCCGGCTCGCCTTCCGGGGAGGCATGGGACTCGGGCGCTGCGGCTCCGTGGGCGCCAACGGCTCCGGCGAGCTGATCCTCGCCTTCTCCACTGCGGCGCGGATCCCTCGGACCTCGGCAGATGGCACGGTCACCGTCAGGGCGCTCCTGGATGGCGCCTTCTGGCACCTGCCCAGCTACTTCGACCCCCTGTTCACCGCCACCATCGAGGCGGTCGAGGAGGCGGTCGGCAACGCCCTCTTCCAGGCCGAGACCACGGTCGGCCGGGGCGGTCACGTTCTCCATGCCCTGCCCCTGGAGCGGACGCTGGAACTGCTCAAGGCGGCGGGGCGGGTTTGAGACCCGGCGGGAGCCCCTGGGCGAAGGGCCGGCCCCGGCGCTAAACCTGGTAGAGACTGGCCACTGAACCCGAGGCAAACATCGCATCCCACGCGCCGGCTCGTTGACACTGTGTATGCAGGCGGCTGGCCGCGACTACGGGTTGGCCGTTGACCGCAGGCGGATCAGGTGCCACGATCTTGTGGGGGAGGAGCGGGTTTAGTCGAGCCGGATGGGCGCAGCGGAGGGTTGGTGTGGCAAGTCAGGTGGACACCAGGACGGACGTGGGGTCGCCCCCAGACGGGGCCCTCCGCCTAATCCCCCACTACATCGCCGGGGCGCGAACCGAGGGACAACCGGGAGGCCAAGGCCAGGTGTTCCAGCCCAGCTCCGGGCGTGCCCTGGCCCAGGTCGTCTACGCCAGCGAGGCGGACGTGGACCGGGCGGTCGCGGCCTCCAAGCGGGCCCAGCCGGGCTGGGCCGACCACAGCCTCTCGCGCCGCACCGAGGTCCTCTTCGCCTTCCGCGAGCTCCTCCGCCGCCACCAGAAGGAGCTGGCCAGCGAGATCACAGCCCAACACGGCAAGGTGCTCAGCGACGCCCAGGGGGAGGTCGCGCGTGGGATCGAGAACGTCGAGTACGCCTGCGGCCTGGCCACGCACCTGAGAGGAGGCCACAGCGAGGAGGTCTCCACCGGGGTGGACGTGCACGAGGTCCTGCAGCCGCTGGGGGTGGCGGCGGGGATCTCGCCATTCAACTTCCCGGTGATGGTCCCGCTCTGGATGCTGGCCAACGCCATCGCCTGCGGCAACGGATTCGTCCTCAAGCCCAGTGAGAAGGACCCTGGACCGGCGCTGATGCTGGCGGAGCTCTTTGTCGAGGCGGGGCTGCCGGAGGGCGTGTTCAACGTGATCCAGGGCGACCGGGTCGCGGTGCAGCGGCTGCTGCACCATCCCGACGTCGCCGCGATCAGCTTCGTCGGCTCCACCCCGGTCGCCAAGGAGATCTACCGGGTGGCGGCGGAGCAGGGCAAGCGGGTGCAGGCGCTGGGCGGCGCCAAGAACCACATGGTGGTCCTGCCCGACGCAGACCTGGGGGCGGCGGCGGATGCCGCCGTCTCGGCCGCCTACGGCTCAGCGGGCGAGCGCTGCATGGCGGTCTCGGTGGTGGTGGCGGTGGGACCCATCGCCGATCCCCTGGTCCAGGCGATCAAGGAGCGCATCGAAAGCCTCCGGGTCGGCCCTGGCGAGGAGGCGGCGTCGGAGATGGGCCCGCTGGTGACCGAGGCCCATCGCGATCGGGTCGCGTCCTACATCGACCGCGGTCAGAAGGAGGGGGCGGCGGTGGTGGTGGACGGGCGCAGGCAGCAGTTCGAGGGGGAGGGCTTCTTCCTCGGCGCCTCGCTCCTGGACCGGGTCGAGGAGGGGATGTCCGTCTACAAGGACGAGATCTTCGGGCCGGTGCTGGGGGTCGTCCGGGCCAAGAGCTTCGAGGAGGCGCTGGCGGTGGTCAACCGCAACCCCTACGGGAACGGGGTCGCCATCTTCACCCGCGACGGCGGCGCCGCCCGGATCTTCGCCAGGCGGGTGGAGGCGGGGATGGTCGGCATCAACGTGCCCATACCGGTCCCCGTCGGCTACTACTCTTTCGGAGGCTGGAAGAACTCCCTCTTCGGGGCCAGCCACATTTACGGTCCCCAGGGGATCGGCTTCTACACCAGGGCCAAGGTCATCACCAGCCGCTGGCCCGACCCCAGTCAGAGCCGCATCGACCTGGGTTTCCCGGAGACCAGATGAAGACACTCGAGCACCCAACCGAGACCGCCGCCTCAGCCACCAAGACCATCTTGGAGGACGACCGAGAGCACGTCTTCCACTCCTGGTCCATCCAGGGAGCGACCAATCCCCTGGCGCTGGCCGGAGGCTCGGGGGCCTGGTTCTGGGACACCGAGGGCAACCGCTATCTCGACTTCAGCTCGCAACTGGTCTTCACCAACCTGGGCCACCAGCATCCCGCCCTGGTCGCCGCCATCCAGCAGCAGGCGGAGCGGCTCTGCACCGTGGCCCCCGCCTTCGCCAACGACAGGCGCGGCGAGCTGGCCCGGCTCATCGCCGAGCGCGCCCCGGGCGACCTCAACCACGTCCTCTTCACCAACGGAGGCACCGACGCCAACGAGCACGCCATCCGCATGGCCCGGATCCACACCGGCCGCTCCAAGGTCCTGAGCGCCTACCGCAGCTACCACGGCGCCACCGCCGCCTCGATGGCGGCGACCGGGGAACCGCGGCGCTGGGGCAGCGAGCCGGGGATCACCGGGGTGGTCCACTTCTTGGGGCCCTATCTCTACCGCTCAGCCTTCGGGGCCAGGACCGAGGAGGAGGAGACCAAGGCCTGCCTCGACCACCTGCGCCAGGTGATCGAGTTCGAGAATCCGGAGGCGGTGGCGGCGGTGATCCTGGAGACGGTGATCGGCACCAATGGGTTCCTGGTCCCCCCCCGGGGCTACCTGGAGGGGGTGCGGCGGCTCTGCGACGAGTTCGGGATCATGCTGATCACAGACGAAGTCATGGTCGGCTTCGGCAGGATCGGGGAGTGGTTCGGGGTCGACCACTTCCAGGTGGTCCCGGACCTGCTCACCTTCGCCAAGGGCGTCAACTCCGGCTACGTGCCCCTGGGCGGGGTCGCGGTCTCAAGCAGGGTGCGGGAGACCTTCACCAGGCGCCCCTACCCCGGTGGGCTGACCTATTCCGGGCACCCCCTGGCCTGCGCCGCCGGGGTCGCCAGCATCCGGGTCTTCGAGGAGACCCACCTGCTGGAGCACGTCCGCGAGCTGGCCAGGGACGTCGTGGAACCGGGGCTTCGCCAACTGCAGGAGAGACACCCTGCGGTGGGCGAGGTCCGCGGCCTGGGCCTGATGTGGGCCCTGGAGCTGGTCCGGGACCGCGACACCAGGGAGCCACTGGTTCCGTACAACGCCCAGGGCGAGGCCAACCGGCCCATGGCGGAGCTGAACGACGCCTGCCACCGGCAGGGGCTCTGGCCCTTCACCCACTTCAACGGCCTGCACGTGGCGCCTCCCTTGGTGATCAGCAGAGAGGAGATGCTGGAGGGGCTGGAGCGGCTGGATCGAGCGCTGGAGGTGGCCGACCGCTACTCCCGCGGCTGACCTGACCTGACCTCGGCCGCGCCCGTCGCCCCGAGATCCTCGCCTAAAGGGCCGGGCGCCTCCGGGTGGAGCTAGAGGCCGTCGGCGGCCAGCTCTGCCAGCAGCGCCCTCTCGTCGTCAGGCGCCAGCCCGGCCCGGCGGGGCCGGGCCTGGTCGCGCCCAATTTCCCAGGCGAGCGTGTCGGCCAGCGTCGCCTGGAGGGGCCGCAGGACCAGCCCCGCAGCCCTGGCCCGGGCGAGGCTCCGGCTTCCGAATCCGGCGGATTCTCCAGTCCAGAGGGGCAGGGACCGCTCTCCAAACCAGGGCTGGACGCCGCGGGCCAGCAGCCACTCGCCCGGCGCCGCCACCAGAGGTCCTTCGTGACCGGCCACACTCCGAGCCAGCTCCAGGTGGGCCGCCAGGGGCAGTGGCTCACCCACCAGGTTGAAGATGCCGCCGACCCGCTCCCTTGCCGCCTGCAGCAGCCAACCGGCCAGGTCACGGACGTCGATGACCTGGGCGAACTCGACGGGCGCGTCCGGCACCAGCACGGTCCCATCCGGAGCCGCCGGCCGCCGAAAGCGCAGTGGCCAGTAACCGGTTCGGTCCGACATGTCGCCGGGTCCCCCGATCAGCCCGGCCCGCGCCACCAGGCTCCTTTCGGGACCGAAGCGGTCCAGGACGTGGGTCTCGCAGGCGACCTTTGCCTGCCCGTAGGTCTCGAGGCTCTCCATGACGTCGCCTTCCAGGCGCTGCAGGGTCGGGGCCGTCTCGTCCTGGTTGACCGCGGTGTTGTCCTGGTACACCGACACCGACGAGACCAGGACGAAGGTGCCGCTGGCGGCCGCCAGCGCAGTCACCGCCTCCCGCACCCGCCCAGGCTGGCTCGAGACATCGGCGACTACGTCCCACGGACCCCCGGCGACGCTTTGGTAGGCACCAGGCTGGTCGCGGTCGGCAATCACCAGGGTGGCTCCATCGGGAACGCTCCCGGCTACGCCCCGGGCAAGGCAGACGACCTCGTCCCCCGCAGAGACTGCTGCCCTGACAATGTGCTGGCCCAGCCACGCCGTCCCACCCAACACCAGAAGCCTCACGTCAAGCTCGTACTAGCACAGCGAGCCCGCTGAGGACCTTCCCAGGGCCGTTCCTGGCCGCTGAACAAGGAGCACCATGGCTGGCGGTCAATGGCCTCCTCATCGAGGTGTCGAGGGAGATGCACTTAGATGCCTGAGCGGCTGACAGGCAACCTGCTGAGCTGGGCCTCCGACCTGGACCAGGTCACCCGGGCCCAGGCGGAGAAGATCGCCCGCTCTCCCGCCCTGGCCGACTACGTCGCTCTCATGCCCGACGCCCACTTGGGCATCGGAGCGACCATCGGAACCGTCCTGCCCACGGCGACCGCCATCATCCCCTCGGCGGTGGGAGTCGACATCGGCTGCGGCATGGCGGCGGTGGAGACCGACCTCCTGGAGGCGGACCTCCCGGACGACCTCAGCCGGGTCCTGGACCACTGGGGCGCGAGCATCCCCTCGGGGGTGGGACAGGGGCACGGTCGGGCCCATCCCGATTTCGCCGACTGGCTCACGGGGCAGATCCAGATCGAACTCGACCAAGACCAGCTGGCAAGGGCGGCGGAGCAGTTCGGGACTCTGGGCTCGGGCAACCACTTCGTCGAGGTGGCGGTGGACGAAAGGGAGAGGGTCTGGGTCCTGCTCCACTCCGGCTCCCGGGGCGTCGGCAACCAGCTGGCCCAGGCGGCGATCAAGGAGGCCAAGGACCTCTGTCGCCGTTGGCTCATCCCCCTGGAGGACCCGGACCTGGCCTATTTCGTCCAGGGCGATCCCGCCTTCGATCGCTACATCGCCCGCCTGCGCTGGTCCCAGGCGTACGCCGCCGCCAACCGCTCCCGTATCGGCTTGGCCGCGGTCGCAGGGCTGCTGGAGGTGGTGGGCAAGGGCCGGGTCACCGATGAGATCAACTGCCACCACAACTACACCGAGCTGGAGCACCACCATGGCAAGAACCTCTGGATCACCCGCAAGGGCGCGATCCGGGCCAGGGTCGGCGACCGCGGTCTGATACCGGGTTCGATGGGTACCTCCAGCTATGTCGTCGGGGGACTGGGCAATGAGGCCAGCTACCAGAGCTGCGCCCATGGCGCCGGGCGGCGCCTGTCTCGGGGCCAGGCCCGCCGCCAGATCAGCGGCGACGACCTCCGGCGCCAGATGGCTGGCCGCACCTGGCTGGAGCGGCGAGCCAGCGAGCTGGTCGACGAGGCCCCCGGCGCCTACAAGGACATCGACCAGGTGATGGCGGACCAGGCCGACCTGGTCCGGATACTCCACCAGTTGCGCTCGGTCGTGAACTACAAGGGACTCTGAGCCAGGTAGCCACCCAGCCGCTCACTTTGAGCAGGCCAAAACTGCGGACTTTCACTTGGCGCCCTCGCTTTTGACCGGAGCGCGACCGATTCGTCATGAAATGGGCCCAGGCCTCAAGACAACATGGTGGCCGGGCAACTGGCTGCGGGGACGATTAGGCGCAGCTCAGGTGGCTAGGACCTCAGCATCGGCACAGGGAGCGCACATGTCAGGACGGTGGCAGACCCGGCTCGGGACCTGGATTTTCTCCGCGCCGCACCCGCTCCGCTGGGTGCGGGCGGGGCAGGGGATGGTGGAGTACGCCCTGATCCTGGGGCTGATCGCCCTGGTGACGGTCGTGATCCTGCAAGTCGTCGGATCCCACACCGCCGGCGTCTACTCCAACGTCAACAGCGCCCTGGGCAGCGGTACCTCGACCTCCACCCCGACCATCGCCCCCACCCCGACCCCGAAGCACAAGAGGAAGAAGAAGTGACCCTGGCCGGGGGACCCGAGGCCTGATCCCCCAAGATGGGGGGTGGGGCAGTGGCGATCAGGGGGAGACGATCGGGAGCCGCTCCGACTGCGCTGCCCCGAGCAGGCGGACGTCGTAGGCCAAAAAAGCCTCGAGGTCGTGCTGGACGGTGAGCGCAGCGGCCAGATGGATCGCGTCCAGACTGCGCAGCGACGGCCGACGCAGCTGGGTGGCCCCTCCACCACCGCGGCGCCGACGGGGATCAGGTCGAGGCCGGCCAAGAGCTGCCTGGCGCCCGGTTCGGCCGCAGGGTGGCGGCGCTGGCAGGTAAGCACCAGCTCGATGAGCGACAACTGGCTGGTCACCTTGGGGAGATCTGGCCTGGCGGCGATCCAGCCTGCCAGCCCCTCGCTCTCCGGCTCCGGCAAGGCCAGCTTCACCAAGGCCAAGGCGTCCAGGTAGATCAGGGGAGACCGTCCTCGCGCGGGGCTTGGGAGGCGCGGGAATCTGGGTCAGCGGCCCCGCGGCCGGGGGCAGGTTGAAGGGTCGCGTGGCCGGTCTCAGGCAGCCCCGGCGCCACCCGCGGCTGCTCCTGCGGTCCTTGAGGTGGGTGTCACTGCCTCTGGTCGGGATCGATTAGGAGATCGGTGAGGTGGGATGAGCGCCCTGAGCTGAAGGCGCCGCCGGCTTGGTCGTCGTGGTCCGCCGAGTCAGGCGAGACCATTGCCCAGGGCCGCATTGCCCGCCTGTCAGGCGAAGGATCCCAACGCAGCGTCGCGACCGTCACCCGGCATCAGAGCCACGAGAGATTCCACTGCCGGCTTCACGAGCTGGCTACTCTGTGGTCGTGCTGATGCGCCGGTGAGCCCTGCCGATCTGGACCGCGGTGCCTTCAGGAACCCCTGCATGGTCTGCGTATTCCAGCCAGCGTTCGACCGCGGACGCGACCTGCTCCACCAACCCCTTCACCCTTGGTCTGCTGAGGTTGGCAGAGCGGCCACAGGCATAGATGTCGTTGGCGGTGAACCGGTCCCGCTTGCCGTTGATCGACATCTGATGGCTGGCCGTCCAGTCGCCTCGAGGGTTGAACGCGTAGGTCAGGTCGAAAGCCGGCGACAGTGCCCAGGTACCCAGGCGGTCCATCAGGAAGGCGATGTTCTTGACGTGGTCGTCCTGGTTGCGCGCGAGTACGTTGAAGATCATCCTCCGCATCTGCTCTTGGATCACCCCCCCGTCCAGCTCCAGCAGCTGAATCGTCTCCAGCGCCTGCTCGTAGGAGTAGGCGCCAGCAAGGTTGTAGTCGAAGTGCCTAAGCGCCGCCAGAGACTGCATGTGGAGCTTGTTGCGGTTACCCAGTCGATCGAACCTGCGCGTCATGAAGTGACGGCGGCCACCCTCCTCCAGGAGCCGCGACTCGGTCGTGGCAATGCCCGCGGCCTTGGCCATCTCCGAGTAGGCTAGCTCAACTGCGCCGTAGCCCCTGGGGCTGCCCAGATCCTTGTCGGTGTTCCCGCTAACCCCGTCGAATTTGATGATCCAGTGCTCGAATCCCTCGGGTGCGGCCAACTGGCCGGAGCGAACCTCGTTGGTTGTTGGGTTGTAGGCGATCACCGCCTTGGCTCGAGCGCCGCCGGCGGAGGTTCCGACCAGTAGCAGGTCCTGGAGCGCTGGACCGCGTTGGTCAGCACTCAGTGAGGCGGAAAACGACTGCCGCCTGGTCAGTACCTCCGACGCCAGCTCCACCAGATCAGCCACATTCAAGGGTTTGCTTTGGCGCCCCTGAGGTCCCGTAGCCGGCTCGAACTCAAGCGCCCCCATGGCCCGATGCCCGATATAGCAGAGCCTATCGACTGCGTTGAAACTTCGCGCAGGGATCCCCTTTCTGGTCAGCCACTCGTCGATCAGTGCGGTGCCGAACCGATCTGGGATGGCGTCGGCCAGCATCCCCGGGAGGCCGTAGAAGCTCTCCCGGCGCAGCTCTGGAAAGGCGAAGAGGCCAGGGCCGAGCGGCATCTCCAGGGGGGCGAGCTCCGTTCTACTGGCCAGGTATTCAGTGCTGTACTCGAAGGTGGCATAGCCCTCCCGGTCTGGCATCTGCACCGAGCCGATCCAGCTGCCCCAGAGCAGGACCTTGGCCACGGTCACTCCCTATCCCCTGATTCGTCACCCCACCGCCAGGGCCCTTTGGGCTGATCTCTTCGGCTCCCAGCCCGACGTCCGCTCGCCCGCCGTCGCCGCCGCTCCCGGCGCAGGGATGCGTCCACTGGGCTGCTAGCGGTCTCCGGGAGTAGCTGATCCATCCGCCCCAGAAACCCCAGTGCTCTGACCGCAGCCAGGAAGGTGACCAGGTCCACTGGCCGCCCCGCCTCCAGGCGCTGCAGGCTGGCCCGGCTAATTGCAGCTCGCTGGGCCAGCTCCACCTGGGTCAGGTTCCGCACGAGTCGCCAGCCCGCAAGTCGGGAGCCCACTTCGGCCAGTAGCGCATCGTTGGACCTGAGTTGGTCTAGCTTCATAATGCCTCTAGCAGAGAGCATTGTAGCACGTAAAAGGGGTTATGCCTCGTATGTAGAGCGGTACGGGCACAGACTTCGCCCCGCCCGATGACGACCCCGCCCCGCCATGCCCCCGCTCTTCGCCGTACGGCCATCCCCGGCGCCCCCGCTCGTCGACAGGGAACCGCTGCTCCTCGGTCAGGGAGGGCTGGGTTCGGATCGCCATATGTGTAGGAGTGTCCGTCGAGCCGCGGGCGGGACCGACGCATCGCGCCGAACCGCCCGGCTTAGGGGTAGTCAGTGGTTAGGACGGGGTTTACGGGGAGGCTCGGTCCTAGCGCTCTACTCCGGGGGCGACGTCACGGCTCACGATCCAGGCGTGCTTGCCGACCTGGCGGACCCGGGCAAACCCGTGCTGCTCCAGCAACTCGACGGTCGCGCTGAACAGGAACCGATCCTGAGCCTCGCGGCCGGCGGTCACTTCAGAGATCGCCTCCACCAGACCACCGCCAGCGGCGGCGATCTGCGCGAGCGCGCCCCTAAGCCCGGCTCGCGCGATTCCCAGGCCGCGATGCCGCTTGTCGACAAAGATGCAGGCGATCCGCCAGCGGGCAGGTGGCGGCGGCTCCTTCGCGTACTCACGAAGGTGCTTGAGCCCAAGCTCCTGCGGGCTGCCGTACTGACACCAGCCCTGGGCGACGCCGCCCTCGTCGAACACCAGCGCGGCATGGGCGCGGTCCGCCTTCACCAGCTGCCGCTTCAGCGTGCACGGATCACTGACGCGACGTCGGTACTCGGAGTGAAAAGCGATGCACCAGCACCCACCGTAGATCCCGTTGTTGCGCTCGACCAACTCCGCGAACGCGTCCCAGGTTGAGCTGTCGAGCGGTCGGGTCGTGTAGCCGACCCCCCTGGGCGCAATCGCGGCTCTGGAAGCCTGGGATGAGTGGTCAGGCACTGGCGAGATCCGCCAGGAGGCTGGCGAGCTCAGTTGGTCGGGTGAACATCGGCCAGTGACCCGACTCGACGTCGAGGTAATCGAGGTGCCGGGCTCGGGAGAGCTCCGGCACCTGGCCGCTGTCGATCCACTCCCGGGCCTGGGCCGGGGAGAACTCCGGGCAGATCACCGTGACCGGTATGTCGAACCGCCGCTCATCGCCCAGTCGCACCACGCCCTTGGTCACGGCCTCCGGGACTGGGATCATCGCCGCGGCGATCCGGCGCTTCGCCTCGTCATCGAGATCGGCCGAGTCCGGGCCCTCAAACTCATCCCATCCGGGGAACGGCACGACCCCGTCCTTGACCTCAAAGGACCCGGCGTATGGCTTGCCATCGGCGGAGGGGAAGCCGCCGATGAGGGCGACCCTGGCGACCTTGGTCGGGCGGGCGTCGGCCGCGATCCAGGCCAGGGTGCTGGCAGCCGAGTGTCCGACCACCAGGGGTCGGCCGACCATGGCGTCGATGGCGGCGAGGACGCATGCCACCTGGTCTTCGAGCGTGGCCGTGGTGGACCCGTCACCCTGGCCCGGGAGGGTCAACGGTACGGCGTGGTGCCCGCTTTGCTCGAGTCCGGGCACCACCTGGTCCCAGGCGGACCCCGCAAGCCAGAGCCCCGGGATGAGAAGGATGTCCATGGGTCGACTGTACAGCCAATTCCGGACGATCTACTGCCGGTTTTTGTAAGGTCCCGGCTGCGGCCAGGGCCTCCAGCCCGACCGCCTGCGCGCTGAAGACGCTCGAGTGCTCCAGACCCGGCCCGGTACGACGGCCGGTGAGCTCGGCGAGCGGTTGGGCGTCGGGCGGTGTTCTGGCGCAGCTCCCGGACTCCGATTCTGCTCATGCCCGGGTTATAGCGCGCCTAGTGCTACGTATTCGAACGGGCCCAGCCTGCGCGGGAACAATCAGGCCTCCCCCCAACCCTGACATGCCAATGTATGAGCATGCTCGACCGTCGGCTCCAGGTGCTGATCGATGGCGCCCGCTGGTCCCGCCTTGAGCGGGAGGCCGCCCGGCGCCGGGTACCGGTGGCGGTGCTGGTGCGCGAGGCGATCGACCAGCAGATCCCCCAGGACGCCGACGAGCGCCGGGCGGCCCTGCAGTCGATCCTGGATGCCGACCCGATGGCGGTGCCAGACCCAGCCCCCCTTCGCCGGGAGCTGGACCGGATCCGCGGTCGGCGCTCCGGGTGATGGTTCTCGACACCACCCTGCTCGTCTACGCCCTCGTGGAGGAGCACACCGTCACGGCTACCTCGAGGGCGCTGCTGGAGTTGATGCGTGATGGTGAGGTGCGGGCCACCACCACGGTCGAGGTGATCCAGGAGTTCTGCCACGTTCGCACCCGGCGCCGCTCCCGGGCCGACGCTCCGGGACGAGCCCGAGCCTTCGCCCGGGGACTCACGCCCCTGGTCCGACCCGATGAGACCGAGCTTCTCCAGGGCCTCCAGCTATACCGTGCCTCCTCTGCGCTGTCGCCGTTCGACGCCGTCCTGGCCGCGACCGCCCTTGGGCGCGGTTGGGCTCTGGCCTCGGCCGACCAGGCCTTCGCCGCGGGCCAGGGGCCGGTCGCGGCATCCAGGAAGATGGGGGCGTGGAGCACGGGTGATCAGGGGGAGACGATCGGGAGCTGCTCCGCCTGCGCTGCCCCGAGCAGGCGGACGTCGTAGGCCACAAAAGCCTCAAGGTCGTTTTGGACGGTGAGCGCGGTCGCCAGATGGATCGCGTCCAGACTGCGCAGCGACGGCCGACGCAGCTGGGTGGCCCCCTCCACCACCGCGGGGCTTACGG
>JBOHUL010000105.1:0-2397 GCA_050734425.1 Candidatus Dormibacteria bacterium | reverse complement strand
GGCGTGGTCCTCCTTGCCCTCTTCCTGGAAGGGCATCCCCTCCTGCTCCGAGCCATGGAAGAGGGCCAGGGCCGGCAAGCCGTCCGGGACCCGGACCCCCTGGAGCGGGTTCCCCGTTCCCTTGGGCTTCTGGTGGGCGACCCCGAAGACTCGGTAGCCAGCGAACTCGAAGGGGGTGAACTCGGAGGTCTCGAAGATGTGGACGTTGGTGGGCCAGTCGTTGCTGGCGTACAGCGACCCGCGGTGCCAGAAGTCGTGGTTCCCGGGGGAGATCAATACCGAGAAGGGAAGGTCCCCCAGCTGCTCCGCCAAAAACCGGGCCGTGTCCTGGCTGACCCGGCCGTCCTCGTAGAGGTCACCCCCGATGGTGAGCGCGTCGACCTCGAGCTTCTTCGCCAGACTGACGATGTTGCTCAGCGTCTGGCGCAGGGCCTGGCGGCGCCGCTGGGCGACCGGTTCGCCCAGGCCCTTGAAGGCGGCGTCGAGGTGGAGATCGGCGCAGTGGAGAAGCCTCAACAGGGGTCAATATCCGGCAAGGGCCGGGGGGCCGTCAACGGTTTTGCAGCCTCGTGACACGTACACTCCAATTCGTGCCGCCGCCGATTCTCCCCCCGGGGCCCGTGGCCCAAGCGGAGCGGGTCGTCCTGCGCAAGGTCAACCGTCGGGCGCCCTCCTTCATCCGCCGCCTAGTCCGCTCGCGGCTGATCGGCCACCAGGTCGAGGTGGGAGAGAAGATCATCGCCTTCCAAGTCGCGTTCACCGTCCCCGTGGGACTGGTCGAGGTCACCGATGCCACCAGGATCGAGTTCATCGATTGAGGCGGCGCCGGCCCCGCCGAGCCTCCTGGCCAAGGAGCTCTGCCGCCGCTACCGCAACGGCCGCGGGCTTGGCCCGGTCGATCTCTCCGTGCGTGGCGGTGAGGTCCAAGCGCTGGTGGGGCCCAACGGCAGCGGCAAGACCACCCTGCTCAGGCTCCTGGCAACCCGGACTTTGCCGAGCTCGGGGGACCTCTCCTGGTTCGGCGGGCTCGGCCGCGAGCGGGCCCGCGCCCATCTGGCGGTGGTCTTCGACCAGACCAGCCACGCCGAGGAACTGAGCCCGCAGCAGAACCTGGCCTTCTTCGCCACCTCCCGCCAGGTGGGGACCGACTGCTGGGATGGGTCGCTCGAGGAGGCGGGGCTCTTGGAGCTGCGTGACGACCGGGTGTCCCGACTCTCCTACGGGATGCGTCGGCGCCTGCTCCTGGCCGAAGCCTTGGTGGGCGAGCCCGAGCTCCTGCTCCTAGACGAGCCCACCTTGGGGTTGGACGTCAGCGGGCAGAGGTGGCTGGGCGAGGCGCTGCGGGAGCGGGCCCGCCGCGGCCGGGCGACCTGCGTCGCCACCAACGACACCGACTTCGTCGAGGACGTGGCGACCCGGGTCGCCTTCCTCATCGAGGGACGCTTCGTGCGTGACGCCCCCCTGGCTCAACTCCTGGAGGAGCTCGGGGGCCTGCGTGAGATCCGGGTCACCTACAAGGGTCCCTCGCCGGCGGAGGCGCTCTCAAGGGTCGCCGGGGTGGACCGCGCCGCCGACGAGGGCGGGACTATCCTCCTGCTGGCCCAGCGCCGCCAGGGCCTCATACCCGACCTCCTGGGTGCGCTCGGCAACCTGGACTCGACCCTGGTCGACCTCAAGGTCCGCGACCCGGGGCTCGCGGACTGCTTCCTCCGCCTCACCGGCAGGTCGCTCCATGACTGACCCGACCGGGGCGGCGCTGGCTCCCCAGGTGGCCCGAAGGCGGGAGCCGCTCCGGCCTCAGCGTCGCACCCACCTCTGGCAGGTGGAGCTGCTCTCGACTTTGGCCAGAAGAAGGGCGCTCCTGATCAAGCTGGTCTTCCCTTTGGTGCTGGTGATCCCCCTGGTGGCGGCGGGGGCTCCCGCCTTCTTCGCCGCCATGCTGCTGACGGTTTTGATCGCCATGGTGGGAACCGTCGGCACCGGGGTGACCATCACCAGAGCCCGGGGCGACGGCTGGCTCGACCGCCTCGCGGTCCTGCCGCTCCCGGCCTGGCGCATCGGACTCGAGCTCTTTTTGGCCGGCTGGCTCATGGACGGCCTCCAGGCGACCCTGGTGATAGTGGTCATCGCCCTGGCCGACCGCCCAGACCCCGCGACCCTCGCCACCACCTGGCTCCTCAGCCTTTCGGCCCTGGCCTTCTCCGGCGCCATCGGCCTGGCCATCGCCGCTCTGACCGACCACCCGGGCGAGGCCATGCTCTATTTGGCGGTGGTTCTGGCCCCGCTGCTCTTCCTATCCGGCCTCTTCACCGGCGTCCCGGCCACCGGGGTCCGCTTCTGGATAGCCCAGATCCTCCCCTACACCTACCTGGGTGAGGGCTTCCAGCTCTGCTTGGG
>JBOHUL010000104.1:0-7808 GCA_050734425.1 Candidatus Dormibacteria bacterium | reverse complement strand
GAGTGCAAGCAACGCCTGTCACGGCTGCGAGTATAGGGGCGGAACTCGCGAGGCCCGCATCGTCTAGCGGTTAGGACATCACCCTTTCAAGGTGGTAACCGGGGTTCGACTCCCCGTGCGGGTAGGGCATCGAAGAATTCAAATACCTGGCACCATACGAGGATATTGGCCTGCCTGACGCCAATTGCCGTTCCAGACCAGATCCGGAAGAAGCGCTGAAGCTGCGGGTCCGGCGCGCGACACTGGATGCGGAGCTCCGGGCCGTCCAAATGAGAGTGGCGCTCGGCCCGTCCCCGGCGAGATCGGCAGGAACGGCTGAGAGGAGCGTCTCGAAGGAAACCGTTCCGGAAGGGGCGCCAGCCCGAGCTATGCCCTAAGCCGAAGGACGCCATCCGTGCTGCCAAAAACTATTTCGGATGGCGGCGGCCTTCCACGGCGTCGCCGATTGCGGCTACTGGGTGGGGATACTGCTGGGGGGAGCGACCTCTCTATCTGCCCGTTCGCCCGACCTCTACCGTGGCACACTCGCGAGCGCACGGGGCACTGATGAGCCATTAGGAGTGCGATGCCCGCCCGATTCCAGCTCGTCATCGACTGCAAGGACCCCGAGCTGCTTGCCCTCTTCTGGTCGGCTGCCCTGGGATACGTGCTAGAACCACCCCCCGAAGGGTTCGCTACCTGGGACGACTGGCGCCGCGACATCGGGCTACCCGAGAGTGAGCTGGGAATGGGCGCGGACAGCATCATCGATCCGAGCGGTGCCGGCCCCCGCATTTGGTTCCATGTGATGCCGGACGCCAAGGTAGTCAAGAACCGGCTCCACCTCGATATCCACGTTAGCGGCGGTCGTTCGGTGGTGGATCGGAGCTTCCCCCTCGCGACCCGCACGCAGCGAGTCGACGCCGAGGCCAGGCGGCTGGCGGATCTCGGAGCGACGATCACCGGTCCCCTGGGCGCCGACGGCCTCGACCACTACGCGGTGGGGATGAAGGACCCAGAGGGCAACGAGTTCGACATCAACTGACGTCCTCGGATGAAACCACCCACTTCCGGGGGCACCGACACGGTGGCCGGATAGGCGTGAGGGGACCCACCGCCCGCTCCGCCTCCAGGCCCGGCACATCAAGGGCGGACCCCGGGCGGGCATCTGCCGATCCTAACCCTGACCCGCTCCTGGGCAGCCCTCACCCGGGGTGGGCCAATATATTGCAGAGACTACAAGTTTGCACGATGGGCAAGATTGTGCTAGCCTGGCAGCGATGGACGCGAGCGTCGGTCTGCGAGACCGCAAGAAGCTGGCCGCGAGGAGGGCCATCCGAGCGGCCGCGACCCGGCTGGTGGCGGAGCGCGGCCTCAAGAACGTCACCGTTCCGGAGATCGCCGCCGCCGCCGAAGTCTCCGTGCGTACCTACTTCAACTACTTCTCTTCCAAGGAGGACGCAATCGTCGAGCTAGGCCCGGAGATGGCCGCGCAGCTGCGCAGCGACCTCCTCGCCCGGCCCGCCGACGAGCCGATCCTGACCGCGCTCCGGGTGGCGACGGTGGCCATGGCAGAGCGCTTGGCGGAGCGCCAGGAGGAGTGGCTGCTGCACATGCGGGTGGTACGGCAGGAGCCCACTCTGCTGCCCAGCCTGGTCGCCTCCATGGCCGAGCACGAGCGGAGTCTGACGGAGGCGGTGGCGAGCCGGACCGGGACGGACCCCCTGCGTGACATCTATCCCGCCCTGACCGCCGCGGCGGCGATCGCCGCCGTCCGCGTCGCGATGACCCACTGGCGCCGCGCCGCTGGCGAGGGATCACTGGCCCACCTGGTCGAGTCGGCGCTGGACCAGCTGGCGGGGGGGCTCTCCGCGCCGCCGCCGCGGACGGGGACGGATTCACGCTCGGCTCCGGGACGGCTGGTCGTGAGTGGCAGCCTCCCCAGCGACAGAGGAAACGACTGAGATGGCCGACCAGGCTGCGGTCGCTGCCCCCCAACCCCGGCCGGGAGCGGGAGACGAGCAACCGGTCCTGAGCCACCGCCGGGTGCTTCTGGTGATCGGCGCCCTGATGGTGGGAATGCTGCTGGCCGCGTTGGACCAGACCATCGTCGCGACCGCGCTCCCCACCATCGCCGGGGATCTGCACGGGCTCTCCCACCTCTCTTGGATCGTCACCGGCTATCTGCTCGCCGCCACAGTCTCGACCCCGCTCTGGGGAAAGCTCGGCGACATGTATGGCCGCAAGTTCTTCTTCGAGGCGGCGATCGTCATCTTCCTGGTGGGGTCCGCGCTTTCCGGCCTCAGCGGGTCCATGCTCGAGCTGATCGGCTTCCGCGCTCTCCAGGGGCTCGGCGCCGGCGGACTGATGGTGGGCGCCCAGGCGATCATCGGTGACGTGGTGCCGCCCCGAGAGCGGGGCAAGTACCAGGGCGTCTTCGGGGCGGTCTTCGGCCTGGCCTCCGTGGCCGGGCCCCTCTTGGGCGGATTCTTCGTCCAGAACCTCTCCTGGCACTGGATCTTCTACGTCAACCTGCCCATTGGGGCGATCGCCCTGGTGGTGACCACAGGGGCGTTGCCAAGCGCCCTGCGCCGGGTCCAGCACGTCATCGATTACCTGGGCGCGGTGCTGCTGGCAGCGGGCGCCGCCTGCCTGGTGCTGCTGACCACCCTTGGAGGAACCACCTATCCCTGGGGCTCGGCGCCAATCCTGGTGATGGCCGTGCTGGGAGGCCTGCTGCTGCTGGGATTCGTATTCGTGGAGCGCCGTGCGAGGGAACCGATCCTGCCGCTGGCGCTGTTCCGCAACCGGATCTTCAGTGCCACCAGCGCCATCGGCTTCATCGTCGGCTTCGCGATGTTCGGGGCGATCACCTACCTGCCCACCTATCTTCAGGTCGTCCGCGGCGCCAGCCCCACCGGCTCGGGGTTGGAGCTGCTGCCCCTGATGGGCGGCCTGCTGGTGACCTCGATTGGCTCCGGGGTGCTGATCAGCCGCTTCGGCCGCTACAAGATCTTCCCGATCTTGGGCACGGCGGTGATGACCGTGGGACTCTTCCTCTTCTCCCGGCTGGGGCTGCACACCAGCACGCTCACCATCGCCATCTACATGGTGGTGCTGGGGCTGGGCCTCGGCGGGGTGATGCAGGTATTGGTGATCGCGGTCCAGAATGCAGTCCCGCACCGGGACCTCGGCGTCGCCACCTCGGGCGCGACCTTCTTTCGCTCCATCGGCGGCTCCTTCGGCACCGCCATCTTCGGCGCTATATTCGCCAACGTCCTCACCGGCAACCTGGCCCGCTACCTGGGCGGCATCAAGCTCCCGGCTGGGTTCAGCGGTGCCGCGGGAGCCAGCCCCGCCGCCCTCGCCAAGCTGCCGCCCGCAGTCCACGCCGGCTACATCCAGGCGGTCACCGCCTCCCTCCACCCGGTCTTTCTCTGGGCCGTACCTTTCGCCCTGCTCGCCTTCGGCATCACCTGGCTGCTGAAGGAGGTGCCGCTGCGGCGGACGGTGCGATCGCCTGGGCCGGCTCCCCACCCTTCCGCCGATTCCGAGGCACTGGCCCCGGATCGGGTCGGTCCGTAGGCGCCTGGGGCAGAATCCAGGTTCCGCCGCCCCCGCGACAGCCGGAGCCGGTTTCGCCGGCGCTCCACCCTCCCCGGGAACTGGGTTCTCAGCCCTCCTGGTGTGCCCAGCAAAGGGCCGAACGACCAGCGGGCGAGTGTCCCGCCCGGGCAAGCCACCAGAGGAGCTCGGTAGTCAACCTCCGGCGTCCGGCGAGACCCGGGCGTCGAAGCGAGGAGAAGCAAAGCTGCAGGCTGTAGCGAACGTGAACTCTGCCACGGCGAAAGTGGAATCCGTGACTGAACGAGTGGGCCGAGCCTCGCAAGAGTGGACGAACGCAGCAGTCCTGGCCTGGGATTCTGGAGCAGCCCGGAACCGTTCCGGCAATAGGGGCGACGGCACGCAGCAAGGGCCGGTCGGTCAACCGGGGACCCCCTACCGCCCCCGGAGGCGAGATCGATAGCGCCGGAAGCCGGCCCTAGGACAGGGCCACACCGTGATCCAGGGCGGTCCTCATGGAGTCGGAGCGGGGAATACTATCCAAGATCGCCAAGCAAACAGAGCTCGGCGTGGGCTCCTCCCTCTCTGATCTCAACTCGATCTCGACTCCGACTCTGACCTCAACCACCCCACTGTCGAAGACGGGCGAGGCCGAGGGTCTCCCATTCGCACCTCGCTCACGCCTCGCCGGTCGCGCTCGGCGATACGGTTGTCGGGAGGGTGGGTCGTCGGCGCATTGCTGGTGGAGAAGCGGCGCCACCAACGCCGATTGCTTCGTCGGGCAACGCAAAGTCGGGAGAGCCAATGCCGAATCGCAAGATCGCCGTCATCACGGGGAGCTCCGCCGGCGTCGGCCGCGCGACGGCGCGCGCATTCGCGGCGCGGGGGTTCGACGTCGCCCTGCTGGCACGCGGCGCCGCCGGCCTGGCTGGCGCAGCCCATGACGTGGAGGCGGCCGGAGGGCGTGCCCTCCCCATCCCGATCGACGTTGCCACGTTCGCCGAGGTGGACGAGGCTGCGGCGCAGGTTGAGCGGGCGATGGGCCCGATCGACGTGTGGGTCAACGACGCTATGACCACCGTCTTCGCCCCGAGTTGGGAGGTCGCGCCGCGCGACTTCCAGCGGGCGATCGAGGTGACGTTCCTCGGCCAGGTCTGGGGCACGATGGCGGCCTTGGCGCGAATGCGACCTCGGAATCGGGGAGCCATAGTCAATGTGGGCTCGGCCCTGGCCTTCGTGGGCATTCCCCTTCAGGCGGCCTACTGCTCATCCAAGTTCGCCTGCCGGGGATACTTCGAGTCCGTCCGCGCGGAGCTGCTCCATGAGCGCAGCCGGGTTCGCCTCAGCATGGTGCACCTTCCCGCTGTCAACACACCCCAGTTCGATTGGTGCGCCACGGCGATGAGCCACCACCCGCAGCCGGTGCCCCCGATCTATCAGCCGGAGGTGCCGGCCAGGTTCATCGTCGAGGCCGCCCTCGACGGACGCCGCACCAAGGTCGTCGGATCGTGGAACAAAATGCTGGTCCTGATGGGCAGGGCGTTCCCGGGGTTGGGCAACCAATTCGCCGCCATCGGGGCGTGGGATTCACAGCTGACCGACCAGCCGATCGCCCCGGGCCGGCCGGTCAATCTCTATAAGCCTGCCGACGATCAGCAGGACCACCACGCCCACGGTGGCTTCGATGACCAGGCGGGCGGCTTCATGGACCCCACCTTCCTTCGGAGTCTGCCGAAGACGCTGGGAAAGTTCGCCCTGGCGGTGGCCCGCACGGCTCGGGAGAAGGAGGTCGTCGGCCGCGCTCGCGTCGAGGCCCACTTGGAGCGGCGATCACCCACCACCGCCGCCCAGGACGGGCGACGTGGTGGCGCAACTAGCGGCCGCGGCCTGGGCGAGGCCCTTCTCCTAACCGTCGGGCCCGGGTACGCCCGCCACCGTTCCAGCCGACGCCAGCGGCACGCCGCTCGGACAGGGTGAGGCTGGCCATGGATGGTCACCAGCGATTTGTCGGGCCGCCAGCCGCTGGGGCATCCGGCGACGACCGATGGGCCGGCCTCTTCCGGTATCGAAGACGCGGAGCCACGATCTGATGTCGGCTGCGGAGGAGCGCCCGGGAGAATCCGCCACCTGGGCTTCGGGCAAGGTCTGGCGATGGAGAGCACTCGGCCTGGCCCGGTCGGGCTGGGGTGTATTTCTGCTGGTGGCCCCGGACCGAGCGAAGACGCTGCTGGGAGCACCGAGCCGGAGAGAGGCGAGCAACCTGGCGCGGGTCCTGGGTGGACGCCAGGTCCTCCAGGGCGTGGTCGAATTGCTCTTAGGGCCGCGCTCGCGGAGGGTTGGGTTGGCCGTCGACACCCTGCATGGGATGACGGGCCTGTTCGCCGCTGCGAGCGCAGCGGACTGGCGCCGTGCCGGTCTCACGGACGCGGCCATCGCCCTCGGCTTCATCGCCGCCGAGTCGTCCCTCTGACGCAGGGGCCGGTCTCCCCGACTCCCGTGTTGGGCCGGACAGAGTCCAGCTGTCTCGGTATCGCTAAGGCGACCCGGCCAGCGACCCGGCACAGGCGGGCCAACGTCAGCCCCCTAGACGTGACGCCATCTGGGCTGCAACGGCAGTCTGGTGGCGAAGTCATGGACGACACGCCAGACATGAGCCGACCATCTCTCCCTCGCGAGGTTACCGGTGCCCTGGACCGTGGGGGTCGCGACACTCGTCGTCCCTGAGTGCAGATGGCCTAGGTAACGATGTCGCCGCCTTCTGCCACGCGATGGACGTAGCGAACGGGCTTGGCTACCGGGGCACCATTGCTGTAGGCGACGTTGCTTGGGGAGTGCGACGTCTAGCGCCTTCAAGGATGCGGTAGGTTCTCCGACCATGAACCGTGACGACGGCTTCTTTGAGGAGCGCGTCGCCGCGGTCTATGACAGTCATGAAGATCGGGAGGAGTTCAGCGCCGAGGACATCGCTGCTACGGTAGGTTTCCTTGCCGAACTCGCGCAGGTCCGGTTGAAGTAAGGGAGGTGTGGCCCTGGAAGCCGCACGCCCGAGCTGTGCGCCCCGCAGGACTACTGGAGCGGCACGCACCTCGGCCTACGTGGCGGCGTCTTCGTTGGCCGCGAGCACGGAGCGCAAGAGTGCGCGTTGTTGGCGCCTGATCTTGGCGCGGTCCTGGCGCCTTCGCTCGTCCTCGGTCTCGGCGACGGCCGGGGGCACCCTGGTGGGTCGGCCTTGCTCGTCGAGGGCCACGAAGACGAGGTGGGCGCTGGAAACGTGGCGCAGCTGGCCGGTGCGCAGGTCCTCCACCTCGACCCGCACCCCCACCTCCATTGACGTATGGCCGGCATCGTTGACGCTGGCGTGGACCGAAACGACGTCGCCTACGTAGGCGGGTGCGAGGAAGCTCATGCTGTCGAGGGCCGCGGTGACGACCCGAGAGCGGCAGTGACGGGAGGCGGCGATGGCTCCGGCCGAGTCCACGAGACGCATGATCACGCCGCCGTCGACGTTGCCGGCAGGGTTGGCATGGCCCGGCTCCATCAGCTGAGCAACGGTTGTCCGGGAGGCCGAGCAGGGCCGAGGCCGAGGGGCGGGGGCTGTCTCAGCCATCGCTCAAGCTTCCCACAACCAAATCCGCGCGAGGGTCGCGCGGGTGCGCGCCTCTGGTCGCCGCTCCGACTCGGCGGACCGCTTGATCTCCTGCTAGGACGGGCGCTGACCGTGCTCCGCTTCCCGGAGCTTTTTGACCATGGCCTGCAGGAGCCTCCAACCGATGTCGCCGTTGGCCTGTACCAGCGGCTGGAAGTCCCAGAGGGTGAGGCCCTGGCAGACCATCTCCGTGTCCGCCACCACCGTGGCCGACCGCGGACCCTCGTCGATGAGCGCTATCTCGCCGAAGTAGTCGCCGGCCCGCAGCGTGGCGCGCTCCTCCCCGCCGACCATCACCCTGGCCTCTCCTGAGTCGATGAGGTACAAGGCCGCCCCGCCGGTGCCCTCGCGCACGATCGTCTCGCCTTGGGCGAAGCGACGCTCCTTCAAGAGGCGTGCCACCTGCGCGCGCTGGCCGTCATCCAGCTCGCTGAAGAGGGGGACCGGCTTGAGCGACTCGGCCCCTTGGGGCACGGCGCGGCTGACGCCCGAGCCCGAGGCGGACGCCTGGCCCGTGGTCGTCACCGCCCGGCACTGCAACAAGTAGAGCTTGCCGCCGGCAAAGGCCCACTCGATGTCCCGCCCCAGACCGTAGACCTCCTCGCACTTCAAGGCGAGC
>JBOHUL010000103.1:0-1787 GCA_050734425.1 Candidatus Dormibacteria bacterium | reverse complement strand
TGATCCACGACACCCCCCTTGCCGCAGGGCCAGCATGGTGGCCCGAGGAGCTCTTCGGAACCTGGAGGCTGGATGACCTGCGTCAGATCATGCTCCATGTGGTCGCCGAGACGGCCTGTCACACCGGGCACCTGGACGCGGCGCGCGAGCTCATCGATGGTCGGCAGTGGCTGGTGCTCACCGGCTAGCGGCGCAGCTGCCTAGCGAGCCAGCGATCCCCCGGTCATCCCCCTCTCCGCCCGGACACTGGAGCCCGAACCCGCGGACCGCAAGCAGCTGCGCCTACTCGGACAGCCTGTTGGGTGGCGGACGATAGCCGCCAACTGGAGAGCTCCACGGCGGATGGGAACCGGCCCCGAACTGCCTCCCGATCTCGCGAGGCTGCCCCCGTAGAGCCTTCTGCGCTGGGGGTGCAATTCTGAGGGTCGATCTATACTCCCCCGGATGCACATAGCCACGGTGCTCGTCAACGACGTCTCGGTCCTGCTGGACATCTACGCCCTGTGCATCATCGCCTGGGCGTTCATGTCCTTTTTCCCGGATGCCTATGCCACCCCAATCGGGCATCTGCTGGAGTCCCTGGTCATGCCTGTGATCCGCCCGCTGCGGCGGATGCTGCCGACGATCGCCGGTCTCGACTTCTCCCCTCTGCTGGCGTTGGTTCTGGTATACGCGGTGGGCGAGATCCTTCGAGAGTTGGCAGCCAGCGGCTTCGCTAACCCCGTCTACGCCGTGTTCAACATAGTGTTCGAGTTCATCACAGCGCTGATCGTGGTGGTGCTGGTGCTGCTGCTGATTCGGGTCCTGATCGGTGCCCTGCATGTCGACCCCTGGCACCCCTTCGTGTACGCGATCCGCCACATCACCGACGGGTTCGTCTCCCCGATCCAGCGCTCCGCCCGGGTCACGGCCGAGATCGCAGCCGTGATCGGGCTGGTTATCGCGGTGGTTGCCTACTTCGCCTTGGCCCAGCTCCTCTTTCCGACGCTGCTCAACGGCCTGAACCAGTTCTGAGGCGGGGTCAACCCGGGCGCGCGCTGCGCCGGGCGGGAGGAGCCGCCACCCTGACCACTTCTATGGTGACGGCTCCCGCCCCGAGGAGCCCGGCCACCTCGGACTCGAGTTCGGACCCGGGCTCAACCAGGTGACCGCTGCCCAGGTCGAGGGTCTGCTCCCCGTCCTCCTCCTCCAGGTGCAGCACCACCTTCGAGTTTCCCGGGTGCCGCCGGAGCACCTCGGCCAGCAGCGCCAGACGCCCGTCGCCAGCCGGGCAGCGGAGGTGGACGCTGGTCGCCGGTCGCCAGCCCAAGAGCCCAGGATCGTCCAGCGCCAGGACTTCCTCGGCGATCACCCGCGCCGCGTCCCCGTCATCCCCCGCTGACGACTCGTCGGCGGCGGCATCGGCTTCGGCGCCGCCGGACGCGCCGCCTGAAGGCCGGCTGCCCCTGCGGGCGCCCACCTCGACACGGCCCCGGACCACCACGACCCCGTCGGCCCGGAGCAGCTCCTGGGAGCGTTGGTAGACGGAGGGGAAGATGACCAGCTCGCAGACTCCGGTGAGGTCCTCGAGCTCGGCGAAGGCCATCGGCTCCCCCTTGCGGCTGCGAACCGGGCGGCACTCTCGCAGTGCTCCACCGACTTGCACCTGGCTCCCCTCCAGCTGCGCCAGCTCGGCCAGGGCGGCGTCGGTGCGCCGGCTCAACTCCTCCCGCAGGCGCTGCAAGGGGTGCTCGCTCAGATAAATGCCAAGGTGCTCGCGCTCCCAGGCCAGCCGCTCGCGCCTGAGT
>JBOHUL010000102.1:0-1657 GCA_050734425.1 Candidatus Dormibacteria bacterium | reverse complement strand
AGCTCCGAACCTCAGGCTGGGCCTGGGCCCTCTCGATGGACATGCTCGGCCGGATTCTAAATTCGGCCTGACGGGGATCTCGCTAAGCCCTTGCGACGATCGCGCGGGACTTCCGTAACAGTTGCGTGGATCCCTTCTAGGCTAGCCCCGCCCCAAGTGGCGCTCGCCAAGGCGATGTTGGCCCGATGGCAGCAGCCGAACATCGGACCGGGACCCTTGGCCCTCGGTCCTTTGGGGTGGGCATGGACGGCAACCGCTGGGACTGGCGGGGACGGCTCGCGCCGACCTCAGACGGGAAACACCCCGTGGTGACGCCCGGGCTCCCGCCCACGCCTGCCCGCCGCCGCCGCCAGCCGCCAGATCAGCTGGTCCCGCAGCTCGCTGGGGTCCACCACCGCGTCCAGGACCAAATCCGAGGCCAAGAGGAAGAGGTCTACGTCGTCCGCGTACTCGCGGCGGAGCCGTTCCACATAGGCGGGGCGCTCGGTCTCCGGCTGCTGGGCGATGCGGTTGGCGAAAACCGCGTTCACCGCCGCCTCCGGGCCCATGACCGCAACCTCGGCCGAGGGTAGCGCCAGGGTGGCCTCGGGCTCGAATGCAGGACCGCTCATGGCGTAGAGGCCGGCGCCATACGCCTTGCGCACGACGACGCAGATCCGGGGCACGGTGCTGGAGCTCAAGGCCGCGATCATCTTGGCCCCGTGACGGATGATTCCCTCTCGCTCCACCGCCGACCCAATCATGAATCCGGGGACGTCGGCCAGGAACACGAGCGGCAGGTTGAAGGCGTCGCAGAGGCTGATGAACCGCGCCGCCTTGTCGGCGGAGTCGACGAAGAGCACGCCCCCCTGATGCTCCGGCTGCGAGGCCACGATGCCGACACCCCTGCCGCCGAGGCGCCCCAGGCCGCAGACCAGCTCCCGGGCGTAGAGCTCCTTGATCTCGAAGAAGCTGCCACCGTCCAGGAGCGCCTCGAGCACCAGGTGGATGTCGTACCCCTTGCGTGACTCCTGGGGCAGCAGCGCGCCGATGTCCGCCTCACTCGAAGGCGGCCGAGTCGGGACCACCGGGGGCTCGCCCTGCCAGCTGCTGGGGAAGTAGGCGAGGTAGCGGCGCAGCGCGGCCAGGGCCGACTCCTCGTCCGGGCAGAGGAGATCGCCGCAGCCGCTGACGGAGCAGTGCATCCGGGCCCCGCCCATCTCCTCCAGGGTCACGTGCTCTCCCACCACCTCCTCCGCCATCCGAGGCGAGCCCAGGTACATCGAGGCATTGCCCTCGACCATGAAGGTGACATCACAGAACGCAGGGATGTAGGCGCCGCCGGCGGCGCTGGGGCCGAAGAGCAGGCAGGGCTGGGGCACCTGGCCACTGAGCCGCACCTGGTTGTGGAAGATCCGTCCGGCGTGGCGCCGCCCGGGGAACATCTGCCGCTGCTCGGTGATCCGGGCCCCGGCCGAGTCGACCAGGTAGCAGAGTGGCAGCTGCAGCCGCTCCGCTTGCTCCTGGATCCGGAGGATCTTCTCCACCGTCCTCGGCCCCCAGGACCCGGCCTTGACCGTGGGGTCGTTGGCCATGACGCAGACACGGCGGCCCGCGACCATTCCCACGCCGGTGACCACGCCATCCGCGCCCATCTCCTCCGTGGCGCTGTTGGCCA
>JBOHUL010000101.1:0-28930 GCA_050734425.1 Candidatus Dormibacteria bacterium | reverse complement strand
CCGCACCGGACCACCAGGCCACCCCCCCTGACCCGCAAGCAACAGAGTCGAAGGGCTGGCTCAACCTGGGCGTCGGCAGCATCGGCGCCACCAGCCTGCTGTCGGACGCCGGCCACGAGA
Source organism: Candidatus Dormibacteria bacterium (assembly GCA_050734425.1). Lineage (GTDB taxonomy): Bacteria > Chloroflexota > Dormibacteria > Aeolococcales > Bog-877 > Bog-877. The sequence goes on along the minus strand of JBOHUL010000101.1, from coordinate 28,810 downwards.
TCACAACGGCGGTCCTGCCGACCTTCATCACCTCGACCCTGCACTCCTCCGCGTCGACCTTGGGGGTGATCGAGGGGATCAGCGACGCCCTCATGGGCCTGGCCAAGATCGCGGGCGGGCCGCTCGCCAACCGGCCCGAGGACCGCGGCCGGCTGGCCTCGGGCGGCTACTTGACCACCGCCCTGGCCACTGGGGCCATCGGCCTCGCGGCCGCCAGCTGGCAGGTGGGGGTGCTGCGCTCCCTGGCCTGGGTGGGCCGGGGCATCCGCTCCCCCGCCCGCAACACCCTGCTCTCAACCCTGACCACCCCCAAGGCCTACGGCCGGGCCTTCGGTCTGGAGCGCGCCGGTGACAACCTCGGAGCGGTCATCGGCCCGCTGCTGGCAGCCGGCCTGGTCGGCTGGATCGGGATCAGACCCACGATGTGGATCGCGGCGGTCCCCGGGGTTCTGGCCGCGGCCAGCATCACAGTGGCCGTGGGCCGGGCTAGGCGGCGGCCACATCAGGAGGTCGGCACCCGTCGCCTCCAGCTGGGCCTCCTCCGGGCCCAGGGGCTCGTGCGACCGCTGCTGCCGGTGGCCCTCTTCGAAGTCGGCAACACCGCCGCCACCCTGCTGATCCTCAGGGCCAGCCAGCTCCTGCACACCGGCGGCCGGACGGTGGTGGCGGCGGCGGCGCTGGCAATCCTGATCTACGCCGGCCACAACGCCTTCGGCGCCGTAGTCGCCTACGCCGGCGGTACCTGGCTCGACCGCAGCCGGCCCCGAGTCGTCTTCGCCACCGGTGCCTTCCTGTACGTGGTCGCCTACGCCCTCTTCGCCGTCAACTGGAGCACGTGGCCACCCCTGCTGGCCGCCTTCTGCCTCGCTGGGAGCGGGATCGGACTTGCGGAGACAGCGGAGTCGGCCCTGGTCGCGAGCATGCTCCCTGAACGCCTGCGGGGCAGCGGCTTCGGGGTATTGGGAGGGGTCCAGGCCGGCGGCGGACTGGCGGCGGCGGTGGTGGTGGGGGTGCTGTACACCACCGTGTCACCCACCGCCGGCTTCATCTATGCCGCCTCGTGGATGGCGCTCTCGGTGCTGGCGTCGGCGGCGCTGACCCGTCCCCAGACGACTTAGGAGGAAGACCCATGACACCCTCCGGGCGGACCTCAGCCCGGACTGGCTCCCGATCTCTTTCTCGCCTTGCTCTCTTCCCAGGCACATTCAGATGCTTTGGAGAGATCTGGCGCTCAATCGCCCGCTACCGGGGGCACTGTCCTAAAGGCGCTTGAGGGCGGGTTTCTACGCCGGTGGGACGCGATCTGGGCGACGAAGTAAGTCCGGAAGGGACCGCGGGAGTCCCGTGAATCAGACCGAGGCCGGGGTCAGCGCCGGTGCCGGGCGGTCCCCCAGCTCCTGATCCTCAGCGTCGGCTGCTTCAGGAGCCTCACCGCCCAACTCCTCCAGGGAGCGACCGCTGGGCTCCGGCAGGAGCCGGGTCAGCAGCAACCCGATGCCGGCGCAGACGGCGCAGATGACCATCACCCCAGTCAGTCCCAGGGTGCCGCTGACCAGAGGGAAGGTCAAGGTCCCGACGAAGGCCCCCACCTTGGCCAGGCCGGCGGAAATGCCATGCCCGGTGGTCCGCGCGGAGGTGGGATAGAGCTCGCTGGCGAGAAGGAATGTGGTGGTGTTGGGACCGAACTCGGTGAAGAAATAGGAGATCCCGTAGACCAAGACGAAGGGCACGATCAGGGTGGTCAGTCCCGGGATCACCCCGATGGCGAGGAAGGCGAGCCCCATCAAGGCGAAGCCGATCACCTGGAGGCGCTTGTGGCCGATGCGGTCGACGGTGAGGAAGGCAAGGAGGTACCCGGGGGCCGCGGCCACGACGAAGATCAGGAGTGCGATCGCGGTGTCGGTGATCAGCCCGGCATGGGGCGCCACCAAGCGCAGGATCAGGGGCGTGGAGATGGTGTTGCCGTAGAAGGCATAGTCGAACATGAACCAGCAGCCCGCCGTGCCCAGCAGCAGGGCCAGGTAGCGGGGGTTGGAGAGGAACTGGCGCAGGGTGAGTCGGCGCCTCGGGTGGACGGCCTTCTCCACCACCTGGCCCACGCCGCGTCCCATCCGCCCCAGCACCTCGCGGGCGTCGTCGATGCGACCCTGAACCTGGACCCGATAACGAGGGGACTCGGGCAGGGTCCGTCGCAGATAGATGACCGCCAGGGCCGGCACCGCTCCCAGGCCCAGCATCAGCCGCCAGGCGATATTGGGGTCGACGCCCAGGCCCAGGATCAGCAGCGCGACCAGGGGGCCCGCGATCAACCCCAGGGCCTGCATCGAGAAGACCATGCTCACCAGCCGCCCCCGGTTCCTCTTGCTGGCGTACTCGCTCATCAGGACGGCACTCACCGGGTAGTCGCCACCGATCCCAATCCCGAGGACGAAGCGCCAGGCGACGAGCCAGAGCAGGTTGGGCGAGAGGGCGCTGCCAATGGCGGCGATGGCCATGATCGCGGCCTCCGACCCGTAGATCTTGTGTCGCCCGAAGATGTCGGCGATCCGGCCGAAGACGGTGGAGCCGAAGAAGGCGGCCAGGAGGGCGGCGCTGCCAATCAATCCGATCATCACCGGCGAGGGGCTGTACTCGACCTTGATCAGGGCCAGTGCCATGCCGATGATGAAGAGGTCGTAGGCGTCGGTGAAGAAACCGGTGCCCGCGGTGAGCACGGCACGAAGGTGAAAGCGGCTCAGCGGGGCATCGTCCAGGGCCTCGATGACTGTCCTGGCGACGGTCCTCTGGGACACGGTTCAAGTGTCGGCGGACCAGATTAGGAACTGGTTAAGGGGCAGGGTTGGTCGGCAGTCCCCGTCCCATCGGTCCCCGCCTCCGCCATAACGAAGTCGCGGCCCCTCAGGATCCGCCGGGCGGTGGCCGCGATCAGGCGGGCCGCCTCGGGACCGCCCCCGGACCACGAGGCGAGGTATCCGAAGCTGTAGCCGGAGCTGTCCACGCCGAACTCGTGGCAGATGAGGTAGGCGACACTCTCGGCCTCCAGCTCGGCCAGCGCCCGCGATCCCTGGAAGTCGGGTCCGTGGAGCACCGCATGGGCGATCTCGTGGGCCAGGGTCTTGAGCTTGTGCGCCGGCGGCAGATCCTGGCGGACGCGGATCCTCGCCAGGGCGTGCGAGCAGTCGCCGTTGCGGCTGCCCCAGAGCTCGGTGAAGTTGACCGAGAAGTCCAGCGCCTGAGCCCGCTGGGCCAGCCGGGCCAGGTGGACGGCGGGACTGTCCCCGGTCAGGGTCCTGGTCGGCTGGGGCAGCTCCTCGCCCTCCGTCTGACTGATGTCGAACACCCGTACCACGCGGAACCCGACCACTGCGGGTCGGGAGGAGTCCGCCTCGGCTTCGTCCGTCCCCTCCGCTGCGGCGACACAGGGGGCGAGGATTCGGATGGCCCGCTCGCCCCGGCGCACCTGGCGACCGCTGCGGAGCCAGGTGCGGTAGCCCGCCACCCAGCTGGCCTCGGGGCACTGGCGCTGAATCAGGATCTGGTTCTGAAAGCTGTAGCGGTGAAAGCGGCGGCTGATCCGGAGCCAGCGGGTCCAGGCCGGGGATGAGGTCAGCTCCAGGATGCCGTCGGCCAGCTGGTGCAGCAGCTCGGACTTGGCCGGGGCGGCCCGGGGACGGGCCCCCGGGGCCGAGGCGGAGGGCGCAACTTGAGCCATGCCCAGCTAGTCCGCCGCCGGGACCGCAGTGGGTCGGCAAGCCGGGCCGGGTCAGGCCCGAATGACCACCCCCAACTGGCGCTGGGCCCGACGCAGCAGGCGGGCCACCGCGGCGGGGTCAGGGCCGTGGGCGAAGATGAAGCCCAAGTAGCGGTCTCCCTCGGGCAGGGGCAGCACCCGGCCCCCGGGCGGCACGGTCAGCTCGACGCCGTCGATCCCGGGAAGAAGGAGCACCCCGTCCCGACCCGGCACAGGGCCCAAGGTACCGGCATGGGGGATCGGGAGCATCATCACACCGCGGACCCCGGGCTCCAGCTCGAGCTCCCCCAGCTCGTCCCCCAAGGCGGCCGCCACCAGCACCTGCTCCAGGGTCCGGCCAGAGCGAAAGCGCAGCACCCCGGAGCAGCGCCCACCGATCGAGCGGGCCGCCATGTCGATCAGGTGCGGCCGGGGCTGGCCCAGCCGGAGCTCCGCGTGAACCGCCCCCTCGAGCAGACCCAGCGCCCACGTCGCCTGCTGCACCTCCTCCTGGACCTGGGCCAGGCGGGAGGGGTCCAGGGCCGAGGGCACAGTGTAGATCGTCTCCTCGAAGTAGGGGCCGTCCAGGGGCTCGGGCTTGTCGTAGACGGCGAGCCGGTGCAGCCGCCCCTGGACCAACACTCCCTCCAGCGCCACCTCCGGCCCCGCCAAGAACTCCTCGACCACGAGCGGAATCCCCTCCTCCCCACCGCAGCCGTCTCGGGCCAGGAGCCGCCGCACCCGGTCCCCCGCCGCCGAGAGCGCCTTTTGGTCCTCGACGCGGATAACGCCGCGGCTCCCCGCCTGGTCCAGCGGCTTGACGACTGCCGGGAAGCTGACCGTGGGCGGCTCCACCCCGGATGACCAGGCCCAGTGGCGGGGCTGCGGCAGGCCCGCACCCTCCAGCCGGCGCCTGAGCTCCAGCTTGTCCCGGGTCGCCGCGACCGCCGCCACCGGGCTGCCGCGCAGGCCGAGGCGTTCGGCGATGGCCGCCCCCGCCAGAACCGCCCCATCGTCGGCGGGGACCACCGCCGCCAGGGGCCAGCTGCGGGCCATCTCCTCCGCCGCCTCCGCCGCGGCCGCGGGCCTCTCCAGGTCGACGACCAGCTCCAGCCCCGGCTGCACCCCGGCCAGGGTCGAGGGGCGGTCGCTGGCGACCACCGCCTCCACCCCCAGCTCCCGGCAGGCGGCGAGCAGCGCCCCGGCCCGGTAGGTCCTGGTGGGGAGGATCAGCAGCACCCGCCGCGGCATAGCCTCAGACTAGACACATGGCCGACCCGCATACGGAGCTCCTGCCCCGACTCGACTTGGACAGTGGCGCCGCTGACCGCATCCGCCAGTTCCGGGAGCGCCAAGGGCGGCCCCAGGCCCTTGTCACCGTCGCCCCCCAGGGCCTGAGGGGAGATCGCCTCGCCTTCAGCTTCGGCCTCGCCGACCAGGAGGAGCTCGGCCCGGACCAGGTCCGAGTGGAGGGGGCGCCCGACATCCACTTCGTTGCACCCAGGATCATCGCCCGCCACGTCATCGGCTCCAAGGTGGCGGCCGACCCCCTGACCGGGGCCCTCAGCCTGGAGAGCACCCACCGCGCTGACCAGGACCCGCTGGCGCGAGCGGTGCAGGAGCTTCTAGATCAGGAGATCAACCCGGCGGTGGCGGGGCACGGCGGCTACATCGGCCTGCTCGAGGTCGCCGACGGCGTGGCCTACGTCCAGATGGGCGGCGGCTGCCAGGGGTGCGGTCTGGCCGAGGTGACCCTGTCGCAGGGCGTGCGCGGTGCCATCGTGTCCCGCTTCCCCGAGATCGTTGACGTGGTCGATACGACTGACCACGCCTCGGGCACCAACCCCTACTACGAGCCCTCCAAGAAGTAGGCCCGACTGAGGCTGGCGCCGAGGGGGACGGTTCCGGTCAGAGCGAGCTCCCGCCGCCCGCGTCTGTCCTCGGGCGGGAGCGGCCAATCAGGATCGCGACGATTCCGACCGCGATCGCGGCGAGGATGCTGTAGACGACGATCCCGACCACGTCCGGCCAGTAAGCCAGCCTGCCGCTGCCTACCGTCGTGGCCACCACTCCCTGGAACGGAATCGAGAGCCGGGAGGCGATCCCGGCGATGAAGGCGACGAATCCCACCTGGGCAGCGCCCAGGATCCGGAAGATGAAATCGAGTGCCAGGATCACATCGACGATCAGGGCCGCCAGCCAGATGGCACTGGTCACCCTCTGCCCCATGGTTGCCGCGGTGGTCCTGGTCCGGACCACGGTCCGGCGCTCAGAGCCGTCTGAGGCGGTCCTGGTCTCCTCTTCTTGGCGCTCGCTGACTTCGGGTTGGATCATCAGTCGGTCCCTCCGGTGGCACCGCCAACGGCGGCGGCTGGGGCGTGGAGTGCCCCTCTGAGAGACGAACGTTTGGTCCCTCACGTAGTTTCACCGGCCTCGCCCGGGCCGAGGGTCAGCCCGGTGGGGGACTGGTCTGGCTGAGCCGGTCGGCGAACTCGGAGTGGAGCCGCTGCCCGCTATCGGGAGCCCTTCAACACGAAGCCTGGCGTGAGCCCGACCACAGCCCCCTCCGGCTCCTTGGGCTGCACCACCCGCACCACCGGCACCGGCAAACCCTGCGCCAGGTGCCGGGCGGCGATCTCGTAGGCCTGGTCCAGCAGTTGCAGGCGCGCCTCGAGCATGCTCACCGACTCCAGACTGGCCTCGGCCAGATGCCGGGCTTGGGGATCGGGCACCCCGCTGAGCGAGGCCACCACGGCCGTCAGCATTGCCGCCGCCTCGCGGCTACGGTTGAGGCCGTCGGCGAGTCGGATGCGGTCAGTGGGGACGGCCACGACCCGAGTAACGTGCCGGGCTGCGCCGGGTTACGCCCCCCGGTACTCGGACGGTCCCGATCGCGGCGATCTCGACTTCACGGTGGTATAGTTCCACAGGTGAAAGGTCAACTAGGTAACGTATCTAGCGAAGCCTGGCTCGAGTCCCAGGTCGAGCAGATCCTGGCGCTGCAGCCGCAGCTGCTGCGCTCGATCAACCCCCCACCTCCACCTGAGCTGCAAGCCAGGCTGGGCTCGGTGACGCCGCCGCAGCTGGAGATTCTGGGCCAGCTCCCCAAGGAGGGCACACCGATGCGCCGCTTCGCCGAGGCAATGGGGATCAGCGGCGCCGCCGCCACCCAGATGGCCAACCGCATGATCCACCAGGGCCTGGCCCAGCGCCGCTACGACCCCCGTGACCGGCGCACGGTCTCGCTGGCACCGACCGCGCTGGGGAGGGAGCTGGCGGACGCGCTCCGGGCCTGGCGACGGGAGGCGGCGGAGCAGTTGCTGCAGCACCTATCCGAGGAGCAGGTGGCCGCCTTCCTGGAGGTGATCGCCACCATCTCCCAACCGGCGACAACGCCCGCCCCCAAGACGCCGGCGGTCTAGGCCCGGGTAGCGCCACCACCAGTCCTGGGGGGCGGGCGCGGTGGTCCGCCGCCCAGGGCTCAGCCGGCCCCCATCGCCTCCCGGTAGACGCCCCGGGTGAGGGCCGCCATCCGGGCGGAGGTGAAATGGCGGCGGACCCGCTCCGCCCCAGCGTTGGCCAGCCTCGCATAGCGGACGGGGTCATCGAGCAGGGCCGACGAGACGCTGGCCAGCGCCGCCGGGTTGGCCGGACTCACAGCCAGGCCCGCGCGCGGCGAGTCGAGGATCTCGGGCAGGCCGCCCACCCGGCTGGCCACCACCGGCAGACCCGAACTCATGGCCTCGCAGGCGCTCAGACCGAAGGGCTCGGCCCTGGAGGGGACCCAGGCCAAGTCCGAGCCGGCGAAGAAGCCGTCCCGGTCCAGGACCTCGCCGACGAAGTCCACCCGGTCGGCCACACCCAGGGAATAAGCCAGGTCGATCAGCCGCTCGAGCTCGGGTCCGGTGCCCCCGACCTTGAGCCGCAGGGCTCGGCCCGCGGGTGTCGCCAGGGCCAGCACCGCCAGGTCCACCCCCTTCGACTCCACCAGGCGGCAGAGCACCGCAACCGTCCGCCCGGACGGTCGCAGCCGCGGCCGCAGCAGCAGTGGTTCGATCCCGTTGGCCACCACCCGCACCCGGCGCTCGTCCACGCCCACCTCCTCGGTGAGAAAGCGGGCGACGGACCTGGAGACGGCGATCTGGACCGCCGTCGCTCGCGCCAGCGCACGCAGTTCCGACCGGTGGAGGGCCACCCTGGCCCGGCTGGCGGTGAACCAGCCGTCGAGGTGATGGGTGTGGACCTGGGGCGCCTCCAGGCGGGCCCGCCGCAGGAGGGCTCCTGCCCGCAGTCCGTGGCTGTGGCTCACGACCGCGCCCCAGCGCCGTCCCATCCGGCGCAGTCGGCCGGGAGCCAGCACGGAGCCGACCCCGCTGACGGGGAAGGTGGCGACTGCCAGGCGGGCCCGGCGGCAGCGGTCGACGAGCGGGCCGGGGGGGCAGGCGACCAGCGGCGACCAGCCCGAGCGGGACAGCTCCCGGGCCAGCGTGAGGACGTGCTCGGGGCCGCCGCTGCGAGAGCTGTCGGCGATGACGAGCAGCACCGGGGAGCCGTTGGGCATCGCGCCATTCTTCCACCCGCCGCCCAAGTGACCGTCTACCATCAGGCCAATCTTGAGTTCCTCTCCCAGGGGGGCCGAGCACCTTCTGGTGGCGGTGGCCTGGCCCTATGCCAGCGGCCCCCGGCACATAGGCCACGTCGCCGGCTTCGGGGTCCCCTCAGACGTCTTCGCACGCTACTGGCGCCTCCGCGGCGCCAGCGTGCTGATGGTCAGCGGCACCGACGAGCATGGCACCCCGATCCTGGTGGCGGCCGACCGGGAAGGGGTCGGCCCCAAGGAGATCGCCGACCGCTACAACGCCATCACCGCCGAGGACCTGCGTCGGCTCGGGGTCAGCTACGACCTCTTCACGAGGACCACGACCAGGAACCACGCCGAGGTGGTCCAGGACGTCTTCCGCACCCTCTTCGAGAAGGGGTATCTCCTGCGCCGGACCCAGCAGGGGGCTTTCTCCCAGGAGACGGGCAGGGCCCTGCCCGACCGCTACATCGAGGGCACGTGTCCCCATTGCGGCTTCGACGGGGCCCGGGGGGACCAGTGCGACAACTGCGGGGAGATGCTCGACCCCCTGGACCTGATCGAGCCCCGTTCCCGGATCGACGGCAAGCCCCCGGTCTTCCACGAGTCGGAGCACCTCCTCCTCGACCTGCCAGCCTTCAAAAGGGCACTGCAGGACTGGATCGAGTCCCAAGACTCCTGGCGCCACAACGTGCGCAACTTCTCACTGCACGTCCTGGAGGAGCTCCGCCCGCGGGCTGTCACGCGGGACATCGACTGGGGGGTGCCCATCCCCCTCCCCGAGTTCGAGAACCGTGAGGACAAGAGGATCTACGTCTGGTTCGAGGCGGTCATCGGCTACCTCTCGGCCAGCATCGAGTGGGCCCGGCTCCAGGGCCGCCCCGAAGCCTGGCGGGCCTGGTGGCAGGACCCCTCGGCCCGCCACTTCTACTTCATGGGCAAGGACAACATCATCTTCCACTCCGTCATCTGGCCCAGCATCCTGATGGGCTACGGCAGCGGGGGCGCGTTCGGGGGGGGGCCGCCCAACCTGCCCCTGCGCCTGCCGGAGAATGTGGTCAGCTCCGAGTTCCTCACGGTCGAGGGCCGCAAGTTCTCCAGCAGCCGGGGGGTGGTGATCGAGGTCCGCGACTTCCTCTCCCGCTACGACCCCGATGCCCTGCGCTACTACCTGACCGCCGCCGGGCCCGAGACCCAGGACACCGAATTCACCTGGTCCGAGTTCATCCGGCGCAACAACGACGAGTTGGTGGCCACCTGGGGCAACCTGGTCAATCGGACCCTGAGCATCGCCCAGCGCCACTTCGGCGAGGTGCCCCCGGCGGGCGAGCTGAGCGCCGCCGACCGAAAGGTGGCGGAGATCGTCGCCCAGGGTTTCGACAGCGTCGGCGGCTACCTCGAGCAGGCCAGGTTCAAGGCGGGGCTGGCCGAGGCGATGGGCCTGGCGGCTCGGGTCAACCAGTACCTGGCCGAAAACGAGCCCTGGAAGCTGGTGAATCAGGACCGGGGGCGGGCCGCCAGCGTCCTCCACGTGGCTCTGGGCTGCGTCAACGATCTCAAGGTGCTCCTCCTGCCGTTCCTCCCTTTCAGCTCCCAGCAGCTGCATCGGCTGCTGGGCTTCTCCGGCGAGATCGCGCCCATGCCGGTCCTGGCCCCCGTCGGCGAGGGCCAGGACGCGCACAGCGTGCTCCTGGGCGACTACTCCACCCCCGAGGCCCGGTGGGCCCCGGGGCGGTTGCCGGTGGGACAGCGCCTGGGACAACCCGTCGCCCTCTTCCGCAAGCTCGACCCCGGGCTGGCGGAGGAGGAGCTGGGGCGGCTGGCGGCGGGTGCCGCGGACTGAGCCCGGTCGCCAGCTCAGGGCAGTCTGAGGTGAACCACCATCTCCGGGCCACCGACGGAACCCCGAAGCTGGACCGCCAGCAGCAGGCGCTTGGGGAACTGGCTCAGGGGAATAGCCAGCAGCTGGTAGCGCACCGGGCCAACGATCTGAAAGCAGGCCGTCCGCGGAGGTTGCTCCTCCCGGCGGACCACGAGTTGGAGCAGCGCTCCGGGGCCGTAGCCGACCCGGGCCAGGTAGTTGTCGCGGCAGGTCAGCCGCCCCAGGGTGAGCCCAACGAAGAGGTAGCGCCGGGGGGTGTGGAGCCGGGCGGGGATCGAGGTCGCGAGCGGGGCGGGGAACTGGCGGGTGATCGAGTCGAGGTCGGTTGTGACCACCAGCCGCGGCTGGCTCAGCGAGCCCGTGTCCAGACCCAGGTAGACCGACTGGTGGGAGATGGTGCGCTCGGCCCGGGGCAGGCTCTGGGCGCTGGCGCTGGCGCAACTGGCCACCGGCGCCAGCGCCAGCAGCAGGGCGGCGGTCGGCACCGACCTGGACCAGGAGCGAGCTGCTTGCAGACGGGGCCTGCGCGGGTCACCAGCCACGTCCAGAGGACGCAGTGAGCGCGACCTGGGTTCCGGGCATCTCCGGAGATCGGGTGGACTCGGGGCCGGCCGGAGCCGGGGCGAGGCCAGCGTGACCCTGGGGGGCGTAAGCCTGCCCCTGGCGGTGGCCGCGGGCTCCACCTCCTTTCTCTCCCCCTGCGTCCTGCCCCTGGTTCCCTCGTACATCGGTTTTTTGGCCCAGAGCGCCACCGCGCCGGGCCCCAACGTCCAGCTCGGCGCACGCCACCGGGCCCGGGTCCTGCTGGGCGCGTTTGGGTTCATCGTCGGGCTGAGCCTCTTTTTGGTCGCCTTCTTCTACGCCCTCTACCACCTGCTCGAACCGTGGAAGCATCTGGCACTGCCGATCATGGGCGCGCTCGTGATCCTGCTGGGCCTGGGCTTCATGGGGGTGTTCCGACTGCCCTGGCTGCAGCGCGAGGCGCGCTGGCTCCCCCACGGCTTCAGAGGCGGCGGCTTTCTGGCGGGGCTGCTCCTGGGGATCGGGTTCGCCGCCGGCTGGACTCCCTGCATCGGGCCGGTGCTGGGAGCGGTCCTGACCTCGGGGATCGAGCAGGGCACCAGCGCCCGGGGGATGACCCTGATCGTCGCCTACTGCCTCGGCCTGGGACTCCCCTTCTTCATCGTGGGGCTGCTCATCGACCGCGCCGGCCCCGGGCTGCGCCTGATCAACCGGCACCAGCGGGCCATTTCCGTCGTGGGCGGCGCGCTGGTGGTCGCCATGGGGGCGCTGGTCGTCAGCAACAACGTGCCCGTGGTCTACAGCTGGTTCTCCTCCCATCTTCCCGCGTTCTTTCAGGACCCCTTCGACCTGTGAGCCTGGGACCCGCCCGCCGCCCGGTCATCGCTCACCGGCGGGCGGGCTAGACTCGCGGCCTTGCCCCCCAAGCCCAGAGAGCGGCTGCTCGACGCCTACCAGATCCTGGGGACCAGTCCCAGCGTGAGCTGGGCCGAGCTCCGCCACCGTTACCGCACCCAGGCCCGCCAGCTCCATCCCGACGTCCAGGCCCACCGCCCCAGCCACAGCCGGCTGGACCAGTCCCAGGCCCACCGCCAGTTCCACCTGCTGCAGGAGGCCTGGTCCCTGGTGGCGACACCGGAGAGGCGGGCGGAGTACGACCTCCGCCGACGGGGGCGGCTGCAGCCGGCGGCCACCCCGGTGCGGCCGCCCCGGCCGCCCGCCTGGGGGACGGGACCCCGGGCCGGGGTCCTTCTTCGCAGCGGGCCGGGCGAGCTCCACATCGCCGTGCCCGGGGAAGCCTGGGATCTGTCGCTGGAGCAGTTCCTGGCCCGCGCCCGGACCTGGCGCGTGGCGCCGCTTCTGATCGGGGACCTCCCGCCCCACCTGCCCCTGCGCCAAGCGCTGTCCGCCTGCGCCTTCGTCGAGCGCCACCGGCTGAAGACCATGGTCGGCCTGGAGGATCCGGCGGAAGAACGGGACCGGGCCCCACGGGAGCTCGACGACGAGGGGGCCTGGAAGCTGGAGCAGCTGCGCCGAGCTTTCGACCGCTGGGCCCGAGCCTTTCCCGGCCGGCGCCAGGAGCTGCCGTACGCCTCGGAGCTGCTGCTGATGGGCCGACTGTCACTGAGCGGGTACGAGATAAACCTGCCCCACCCGGCGGGGCTGCACACCCTGCTGGAACCGCGGGCCTGGGATCGCCAGGAGACGCGGCGCCGGGCGGCGCTGCCCGTTCTCGAGCTGCGCCTGCCGCCAACGCCGCTGCTCCTGCTCGCCAGCTGGGCCGAGGACCACGTGGCGCAGAGCGCCTGGCGGGGCGGCTTTGCCGGGCTCTGCCGATTGGCCCGCCTGGACCAGGGGGAGCGCGACCGGGCGGCGCGGGCCCTGGAGGCTCGCCGGGGACGGCTGGACGGCTACGAGGGCCTGCCCGGCGGGGCCCTGGACGGGGCCCTGCCTCCACCGGGGCTGATGCCGCTGCTGGAGGGGACGCCGCGGTCGCTGGAGTGGCTACGCCGGCGTCCCCGGGCCCTGCCCCCGCTTCCCTGGGGGGAGCCCGTCTCCCGCTCCGGTGAGGATCGCCACCTGAGCGACGCCGCGAGCCGCCTGGGCGCGTCACTGGTGGGCCGGCTCCTGAGCACTCTCCCGGCCCGCGTGGAGCTGGTGGCGCAGCGGCACTGGCGCCTCCGCTTTCGGGTCGGCTCGGTGGCCGAGGCGGAGGCGCTGCTGCTGGCCGCGGTGGTCCGGGCGACCGCTGAGCAGCTGGGCTTCGAGGCCCGGCCGGAGGTGGTTAAAGCTTAGGTTTGACAAAACTATTCAGCTCGGGCTAAGCTCACCTCGCCTGGGGCGGTTCCCCAAGCCGTGGCAGAGGAGGTTGTCCAGCAGGTGTCGATGAACCAGTCGGTGATGCACCTCTCCCAGCGCTCGAAGCTGGCGATCGTTGGGGCGGTGATGCTGGGACTCTTCCTCAGCGCTCTGGACCAGACCGTGGTCGGAACGGCGCTGCCCACCATCGTCACCGACTTGGGCGGCAACAACCTCTACGTCTGGGTCGTGACCGCCTACCTCCTCACCAGCACCATCACCGTGCCCATGTACGGCAAGCTCAGCGACCTCTTCGGCCGCAAGCTGTTGCTGGTCATCGGCATCTCCCTCTTCCTCATTGGCTCAGCCCTGTCGGGGCTGTCCCAGAACATGGGCCAGCTGATCTTCTTCCGGGGCCTGCAGGGCCTGGGGGCGGGAGCCCTCTTCCCCATCGCCCTGGCCGTGATCGGGGACCTCTTCACCCCCAGGGAGCGGGGCAAGTACCAGGGTTTCTTCGGCGCAGTCTTCGGTGTCGCCTTCCTGGTAGGCCCCTTCCTCGGTGGCTGGATCACAGACAACATCAGCTGGCACTGGGTCTTCTACGTCAACCTGCCGATAGGTTTGGTGGCGCTGGCGGTGATCCTCTTCAACCTCCCCAACCACAAGCGGGAGGGGGCGGCCCCCTCGATTGACTTCCTCGGGGCCGGGGTCTTCACCCTGGCGGTGGTGCCGATCCTGATCGGGCTCACCGAGAAGGGCCTGACCAGCAGCTCGGGGAGCACCTACTCCTGGTTCGCCTGGCAGGTGGGCGGGCTGATCCTGCTGGGTCTGATCCTAGCCGCGGTCTTCCTCTTCATCGAGACGCGGGTCAAGGAGCCGATCCTGCCCCTGGACCTATTCCGCAACCGCACCTACTCCGCCTCCCAGGCGGCGATGTTCCTCATGTCCTTCGCCATGTTCATCACCGTCATCTTCATGCCCCGCTACTACCAGGCGGTGAAGGGGATCAGCGCCACCGCCTCGGGCTACATGATCTGGCCCCTTTTGATCGGGCTCATGGGCATGAGCATCGTCAGCGGCCTGCTCATCGCCCGCACCGGCAAGTACAAGGCGCTCTTGGTGACGGCGATGGTGGTCATGGCCGTCGGGATCTTTCTCATGACCGGGCTCACCGCCAGCACCGGCGACTGGCCGCTCTGGCTGTGGTTGTTCGTGCTCGGGATCGGCATCGGACCCGCCATGTCCGGCTACACGCTGGTGGTGCAGAACTCGGTGCCCATCGCCCGGCTGGGGGTGGCGACCAGCACCCTGACCTTCATCCGCCAGATCGGGGGCACCGTCGGCCTGGCCGTGGCCGGGACCACCCTGACCTCCACGGTCACCAGCAAGCTCCCCGGGGACCTGGCCCGGAACGGGGTCCCCGCCAGCCTGGGCCAGCATCTCTCGGCGACCTCCAACAGCAACCTCACCGGGGTCGGGAATGTGGGCCACAAGCTGGCCCAGCTGCTGCCCCCCCAGGCCCAGCACCTGGTCCCGGCCATCGTCCGGGCGCTGCACCAGGCCCTGGCCCAGGGCATTGCCAGCAGCTTCTGGATCGGGTTCGTCGCCGCCGTCATCGCGGTCATCGCGACGCTGTTCCTCAAGGAGCTGCCGCTGCGAACCACCCACCAGGACGGTCCCCCGCCCCCGGCAGCGCCAGGCGAGGCCGAGCCGGAGGAGGCCGAGGGAGAGCTGGTCAAGGCCGGCTGACCCCAGTCCCCAGATGAGCGTCATCGCCCCCCCCACCATCGCCCGGGAGACTCTGCGCCAGGAGGTGCTGGCCCAGATGGAGCGGCTCATGGCCCAGCACTGGCGCCAGAGCCCGGCCCAGCGCTTCACCCGCCACGATCTCTCCATCGCCCAGATGCACCTCCTTCTGGTGCTGCAGGAGCGGGGCCAGGCGACGGTCGGGCAGTTGGCCGAGACCCTCGCCATCAGCGCGCCCTCGGTGAGCGCCGCCCTGGACCGCTTGGAGGAGCACGGACTGGCGACGCGGCGCCGGGACCGCGAGGACCGTCGCGTGGTCCACGCCTTGCTCTCGGCCAAGGGACGAGCCGCGGCGGAGCAGGCCTGCGGCTTCAGGCGGCAGAAGGTGAGAGAGCTCCTGGAGCACTTCCAGCCTCAGGAGTTGGAGGCCCTGATGGTGGTGCTGGCGGCGATAGGGCGAGTGCATCAGGTGCGGCCCAGCCCCCAGTCCCGGGGCTAGTTCGAAGGGGCCCTGGCCCCACTGCCGCAGGCGCCGGAAGCGGTGACGGCCGCCGGCGGCTGATCGGCGAAGACGCTGAGACGATGGTGCTGGAGCATCGGCGCCAGCTGGCGGAAGGCGCCGTAGTCGGGGTCGACCAGGGAGACGACCTCGGAGCGGGGAGCCCGGCAGTAGGAGGTGACCAGCGAGGCCGCCCGCTCCCGGAGCCTGTGGGTCGAAGCCCCAAGCAGGAGGCCCGAGTGGTACGACAGGGCAACCTGGAATGCGCAGAGGACTGCGACCACGGCCATCCCCGCGATCAGCCGCCGGCCGTGCGCCCGGCCCAAGAGCAGTCCGTAACCGGTGGCCAGTCCCAGCAGCATCCAGAGGTTGAAGGCGATGTAGCGGCTGCTGCCGGCGCCGTTGAGGGCGGCGGTGTGGGCCCGTCCCAAGGTGATGAGGACATCGATGACGGCCCCGAAGGCGACCAGGGCCAGGGGCAGGGAGAGCCAGCCGCGATGGGAGCGGTTTCGCAGCCAGTAGCAGAACAGCCCGAGCGCCAGCAGCCAGAGGGCGAGGCCGACCACCTCCTGGACGGTCCCCGTGACCATGAGGCGCCGGGACACCGGAAGCACCGCCCCCAGCAGCTGGACCAGGAACTTCGCTGTGGCAAGGGGGTGGGCCACGGCCCAGGACGCGCCGCCGCCGGAGCCTGACCAGCTGAAGCCCAAGAGATAGAGCAGCGCCGCGCCGCAACCACAGGCCACCCACCACCAGCAGCGCCGGCGCGGCTGCTCCCGGGCGACCAGGAACACCAGCCCCGCGGGCCAGACCGCGAGCCCCTGGGCCGAGGAGAAGGAGGCCACCACCGCGGCCGCCACCGCCAGAGAGAAGAGCCAGCTCCGGGCGGGGGCGTGGAAGAGCGCCACCAGTGCCAGCGCCAGGCAGAGCAGCACCAGGTAGAGCGCGACCGCGTAGCCCTGAAGGGCTGTCGCCGACTGGAGCCAGCTGAGTGGGATCACCAGCGCGGCGAGGAACCAGATCCCCCTCCTGGGCGCGGTGCGCAGCAGCACGTAGGCGCAGCCGGCGACCGCAGCCAGGAGGAGGACGGCGCTGACCACCATCTCCACCACCGTGTTGAACCGGCTGGCGCGGTCCAGCAGCAGCATCAAGAGGTTGGGGAAGAAGATCCGGTTCTCGTTGTGCAAGGCCCAGAGCGCGCCCAGGCTGAGGCGGCCCCGGAGGAGATCCTGGTAGAGCTTGACTGAGCTCCACTCATCCTTGAAGGGGACGTTGACCCCGAAATGGAGGACGAAGCCGAGATAGGCGGCGGTGGCTCCCGTCAGCGCCAGCGCCGCGAGCACGACGGATAGCAGGAGGGTCCGCCCGCCGGGGCGCGCGCCTCCGGACGTCTGCGAACGGGTGCTCCCTCGAGCCAGACCTTGCGTGGGTGCCTGTGATCTCGCCGCCAACGTGTCCGAGTATCCCAAGAGAGGCTCCGCCCCCACCGCCATGGAATACCGCGCCGGGCGCAGAGCCGGATGGAGCTACGGTTAGCTGGCGCTGGAGGCCAACTCAGAGACCGCCGGCTCGGCCGCCAGGGCGTGGCCGAGCACCACTCGGTCCCGCCCCCGGCGCTTGGCCGTGTACATAGCGGCGTCGGCCACGGCCAGGAGCTCGCCCAGGGTGCGCCCATGCTCCGGGAAGAGGGCTATGCCCACCGACCCGGTCACCCGGGGGACGGTGCTCTGGGCGGGCATGCTGATCCTGGCCAGGCCGCGGCGGAGCTGGTTGGCGACCTTGCGGGCGGAGCCGGCGTCGCAGCCCCGGAGGATGAGCACGAACTCCTCGCCACCGTAGCGGACGGTGGCGTCGTCGGCCCTCACCGCCCGCTGCAAGGTGCGGCCGACGCTGCGGAGGACGGCGTCACCGGCGGCGTGGCCGCAGCTGTCGTTGATGTGCTTGAAGTTGTCGAGATCGAGCATCAGCACCGCGAGGGGTGTGTCGCTGCGGGCGGCCATGGCCAGCTCCCGACCGCCGGCGCCGCGCAGCCAGCGGGCGTTGAGCAGGCTGGTCAATGAGTCGGTGATGGCGAACTGGACCTGCTCATCCAGCAACTGCAGGTTGCGCCAGGCGGCGGCGGTCATGTGGCCCACCAGCCCCGCCAGGGTCAGGTCCTGGGCTGGGAAGGCGTCCTTGCGGAAGCGCACCAGGGTCAGCATCCCGAGGCGGTAGTCGCCGGAGACCAGCGGCACCAGCAGCATCGACTCGTCGCCGTTGCTGCTGCCGGGGATGTGCAGGGCCGCGGGATGGGCGTCGGCGTCGTTGACCCGCTGGGGGATCCCGAGGTCGAAGGCCCAGCCGTTGAGCCCGGTCCCCAGGGAGAAGGAGTGGTCCATCACCGCCTTGCCGTAGGTCTTTTCGACGGGCGAGCGGGCCAGCAGGGGCCGGAGCCGGCCCGCGTCCCAATCCGCCCGGAAGATGCAGATGCCGTCGTAGGGGACGAGCCGGGCCAGATACCGGGCGGAGAGGTCGAGCAGAGCGTCGGGGTCGCTCTCCCCCTGGAAGCTGCGGGCGAGCTGGCTCAGGATGTCGACCATCTCCTCCTGGCCGCGCTCGGCCGCGACTCCCACCTTCCGGGCTCGGCGCGAGGCGGGCGCCGGCTTCACCTCGCCGTCGGTGAGGGGATCGTCGAGGGAGAGCAGGGAGTTGGCGGCAGGAGCCTCCAGGGGGGACGCCTCCTCGCCCCTGACCTCGATCGGTTCGCCCAAAAGCGGGCCGTGGCCGAACTCGATGCCGAGGTCCATGAGCACCGACTGCTCGGTCTCGGTGGTCACGCCGCTGGCGATCAGGCGGGCCTCCATATGCGCCGCCAGCCCGACCATGGCGGAGACCACCGCTCTCTTGCCCCGGTCGGCCTCGATGCCGTCGACCAGGACCCGATCCAGCTGGATCAAGTCGGGATCGATCTTGCCGACCACGGCGAGGGGGGTCCGCACCGCCCCCATCTGGGCCAGTGCCACCCGGAAGCCGTGGTCGCGCAGCTGGGTCGCCAGCCCGAAGATCGGCGCCGCCTCCAGCCGCTCGTGCTCATCGGCCTGGTCCGCCAGCTGCCACACCACCTGGGCGGGCCCGATGCCGGCCGCCTTGGTCTCGCGGAGGAGAGAGGGGATCAGGCCGCGGCGGCCCCGCCGCCAGGGATGCATGTCCAGCAACACCGGCGCCGGACTGAGCTGGCCCGCGACTTCGAGTTCAGTTCGCAGGAGGGTGTCGTCGAGGAGGTCGGACAGCCCGGCGGAGCTGGCCGCCTCCCAGATCGAGGCCATCGAGGGAAAGAGGTCGAGCCGGGGCACGCGCCAGCGCACCTCGAAGGCCAGGACCCGGCCGTCCCGGAGCCGCGTCACCGGTTCCGCGGTCAGGCGCAGTCCGTCGGGCTGAAGCAGCGCCCCAACCGCCAGCTCCGGCGTCTCCGGGCTGGGCTGGGCCCCTCGAGGCGACCGCCCCGAGGCGGGCCCGGTGGGCTCGGTCGGAACTCGGCCGGGCTGGGGCTTTCGACGGTGACCCTGAACCGCGGCGGCCATGGCACCGATATTGGCAGCGACCGAGGCCGATCCGGGCCACGGGAGGGTGACGTTTGTGTCCGGGAGTTTGACTACGATCCGGCCAAGGACGGCGCCCGCGGCAGCCCAGGCTTGACCAGGCACAGCTCGGTGTAGACGGCGTGGGCCAGGACCGGGGGCCAGATCGAGCCGCTGCGGATGCGGAGCCAGCCGCCGCCAGACCCCAGCAGCACGGCACCCAAGGGCGGGAGCGGCTCCAGGGAGCAGCACTGAATGAGGCAGTAGGCCAGGGTCACCCAGGGAAGCCGGCTCCAGGGGTCGCCCCGGTCGGCGGGGAAGAGCATCGCCTGGCGCCAGAAGGCCTCCTCCGCCAGTGCCGCGGGCAGCGCCAGCAGCCCCGCCAGGGGGCGGGGGGCGGCGCCGAAGCATCGCTGCAGCCGGACCAGGGCGGCCCGGCCCCACTCCAGGCGGGTGAGGGGCAGCGTCAGGATGGCGGTCAAACCGTAGCCGCCGGCACCCGCCGCCAACCCGGCCAAAAGCCACCTCCGGGAGGCGGGTTGGGAGGCGCCGGCGAGCCTCCGCAGCGCGGGCAGCCCGGAGAGGCCCAGCCCCACCGGGAGCGCTCCCCAGAAGAGCTGCGGGCGGCCGAAGCCGACGTACGTCGCCAGCGCCTGGACGCCCAGCCCCAGACCCAGCTCCCGGCTCGAGACCGGACCAGCGCCGGGCCGGTGCCTTGGCCCGAGTTGGCTCACCCGTCGGACCCAGAGCGCCAGCGATCGGCGGCGGCGGCCGCGGCCACCGCCGCCGCCAGGCCGACGTCGCGGATCACCGCCGTCCGGCTTCGGGGCGCGGCGGGGTCGGGACGGGCCCCCGGGCCGGAGGGCGGGCCGAGGTCCTGGGGCAGCTGGCGCGAGAGCTGCTCCCGGACCCGGTCCAGGGCCGCCTCCTCCCGGCGGGCGGCCTCCAGAGGTGCCACCGGGTTGAGCCCCAGGGCCACCACCCCCGCCGCCAGCTGGGCCGTGCCCACCCGGCGCTGACCCTGGATCAGCAGACCCTGGGCCCAGTCACGCTCCAACTGGGCCCGCTCCGCCAGGAGCCTCAACTCGTCCGCCTCCCGCCGACCACGTGAGAGGGTGGCAGCGCCCGAGTACCAGACCGCGGCGGCGTTGCGGCGGGCGAAAAAGTGGCGCAGCGTTCGCCACAGTTCCTCGCTGAGCTCCAGGCGGCCCGCCAGCCCCGTCCCCCCCAAACGTGCCGCCCGGCCCACGTCGGGGAGGCTGACCCGGGGGCGGCCGCTGGCGCCCAGGGATCTCGCGCCCGCGGCCAGGGCCGCAGCGAGGTCACCCACCACCCCCGGGGGCTTCACGAAGCCGTAGCTGGAGCGGGGGACGAAGCGACGGACGCCGACCCCCGCCTCCAGGGTTCCGATCCATCCCGACATCCGCGCCACCTCGAAGGTGTCGTCCAGCACCCGCACTGCCAGGGCGCTCCTCGGCAAGCGGAGGGCGGGCAGCGACCAGTCGGACTCGACTGAGATCGCCCCTCCTCCGGCAGGGGCAGCCCGCACCGGCCCCGCCCACGGGCAGTCGCCGCCATCTGGGATGAAGGCCAGGGCGGCGGGGAGGTCCGAGGTGAGCAGGGCCCGGCCCCGGGCATCTAGGAGGGCCTGCCCCCGGCGCCGAGACCGCCGGGGGGGCGGCGGGCGCTGGGAGCGGGCCCGGCTCCAGCGGCCCACCTGGTGAGGCTCCCAGCCCTCAGGGCCCAGGACCGAGATGTCGACGACTCTGACCGCGATCAGGAAGCGGCGCCAGTAGGCGCGGTAGAGCCAGCTCCAGTGCGGGTCGCTGACGGAGGTGGCGAAGAAGCGCCTGGCCCCCCCGGGGCCGTCCATCAGCTGGAACAGATGGGTCAGGTTGAGTGTCCCATCGCCACCGATCACCCTGGCCTCACCCCGGACCAGCACCGCAGGCTTCCCCGGATGGGCCCGCAGCAGGCAGACCCGCGAGGAGTGGCGGATGTTGCGGACCTTGGAGGCGTAGCCGACCGTGGTCGAGGTCCAGAGGGTGGCCTCACGCTCCACCAGCCGGGCGCCCACCGGCGAGATCGACGGCGCCCCCCAGGGAGTTGCCGTCACCAGGTCCCACTGCAGGAAGTGGTCGAGGTCCCGGAACAGCCGCCGGGCCTGGTCATCCATCGGGGGCATCCTCTCCACCCTACGGGATATGCTCGATCCGGATGCAGCGTTTACCCCATGCCTGAAACGCGGGGGTCGGTGGTGGTGCCGGTCACCCAGGTCGCGGCCTGGGACTTCGCCGCCGACGTCCGCAACGCCCCCCTTTGGGTATTCGGGGTGCGGTCGGTTGCCGGAGACCTGCACCAGCCTCCGAGAACCGGCGATCGGCTCCGGGCCCGTCTGATCGCCGGGGGTCGAGTCGCCGACAGCGTCTGGGAGATCGCCGAGTGCCGGCGCCCCGACTTCCTCAGCAGCCACGGTCGGGCCCTGGGCGCCACCGCCACCCTGCGCATAGACTGCGTCCCCCACGGGGACGACCTCACCGAGGTCCGCTACCGGCTGCAGTACCAGCTGCCGGGGGGGCCCCTCGGCGCCCTGGCCGCCCGCCTCGGCGTCCACGGCGTGCTCGACGCCCAGGTGCGCTACTCGCTGCGGACGCTGCGCCGGCTCCTGACCGCCCAGCGCCGGGGCCGCGTCCTACCGCGGGAGGAGTTCGGCCCCGGGTGAGCTCCCGTGCCGGTCCCCCTCCCCCCTGGCCGGTAGTGGTAATGGCCCAGGTGCCGGACCTCGAAGTGCACCAGGAGGGGCCGATGGAGGATGCGCTGAGACCGAGCGTGGGGCAGGTGCAGCTGCAGTGGCTGCGCTTCCGCCAGGGGGTGACCCTGGGCAGGACCCTGACCCGCAGGCCGGGGGTGGTCGAGCGCTGTCGCCAGATCGAGGGCATCGGCGAGGTGAGGCTCAGCGCCATCGCCGGCACCGTCGGCCCCACCGGGCCCAACTGGCTGAGCTTCCTGGCGGTGGCGGGCCTCCCAGATCCCTGCCCCCGGCCGCTGGACGGCTTGACCGACTCGCTCCGGACCTACTTCGCCTCCCACCTGGGTCACCACGGTGACGAGCTGCGCCTGGGACGGGTCGACGGAGCCTGGTGCCCCGGCTTCAGCGACCTCCAGATCCGGGGTCGCAAACTGGCGGGGATGGGGATGCGGGTCCGCCGGGGCCGGGGCGTCATCCGCGGGGTGATCGCCGTGAGCCCGCCGGGCGCTCCCGAGCTGGCGCGGCTCGACGCCTGCCACCGTCTCTTCGGCCCCGGGGTGGATGCCTCCAAGCTGGTCTCGCTGGCCGAGCTCGCCGACCTCGGGATCCGGGACCAGGAGGGCGCGGTCCGGACCCTGGGGGCGGGCCTGCGAAGATGAGGCCGTGACTCGAACCGCGGCACCCCTGCAGCTGGTGCTGGAACCACACCCGGTGCTGCACCACCGCTCCGCCCCGGTCAGGGTCTTCGACTCCGCCCTGCGGCGGCTGGTGGACGAGATGTTCGTCCGCTGCGAGGAGTGGAACGGGGTCGGCCTTGCCGCGCCCCAGGTCGGGCGCAATCTCCAGGTGGCCGTGATCGTCTACGAGGGTCGCCGTTTCACCATCTGCAACCCGGAGGTCGTCAGCGCTGAGGGCGAGGTTGACGCCTCCGAAGGATGCCTCTCGATGCCCGGGAACTCGGGGACGGTGAGGCGCCATGAACGCATCACCCTTCGCTACCGCAACGCCCAGGGCAAGGGCCGCCAGCGAGAGTTCGAGGGCTGGCTCAGCCGCATCGTCCAGCACGAGTCGGACCACCTCATGGGCAGCCTCTACCCCGACCGGCTGGCACCCGGTGCGAGCCTCGAGGCCGCCGACGAAGAGGACCCGGTGGAGGTGGTCCGCGAGCACGACGCGCCGCGCCGAGGGGGGCCCAAAAGAAAGGCCCCGGTCCGAGCCGCCGCCACCGAGACCGAGGCGGCCGCCCAGGCCTGAGCCGGGTCAGGCGGCATCGGCTACCGGCGCCTTCGCCTCTTGAACCTCTTGCGCCTCGGCATCGATCCGGATCTTGACCTCGTCGCCCACCAGCCAGCCTCCTGACTCCAGGGCCACGTTCCAGTTGAGGCCAAAGTCCTTGCGGCTCAGGCTGCCGCTGGCGCTGAATCCCGCCACCTTGCCTCCCTGCGGGCTGCGCCGGGCCCCCATGAACTCCACCTCCAGCTGCAGGGGCCGAGTCACGCCCTTGATCGTCAGCTCCCCCTCCACCTGGAAGTGGTCACCGCCGCCGCTCCGGATCCGGCCGCTGCGATAGGTGATCAGGGGATGGTGCTCGGCGTCGAAGAAGTCGGCCGAGCGCAGATGGCCATTACGGCCCTCCTCCCGGGTCTCGATGCTAGCGACCTCGATCTCGGCTTGGGCCCGGCTCCTGGTAGGGTCCTCCAGGTCGAGCTCGACCTGGCCCCTGAAGCGGGTGAAGTTGCCCCGCACCGTGCTGACCATCATGTGCCGGACCGAGAACTCCAGAGCGGTGTGGGCGTTGTCCACCTTCCAGGTCATCTATGCTCCTCCTGATCGCCGATGCCAACGGTTGCTTGTGCAATCATATCCAAAAGTAGTTGACTGTGCAACGAGATACCCGCCAGCGCCCCCCCGGGCTCAACCAGGACGAACTCACGGCCTGGAAGGCGTTTCTACGGGCCCACGCCGTGATCACGAGGGCGCTGGAGCGACAGCTGCTCGCCAGTCGGGATCTGCCGCTGGCGGAGTACGACGTGCTGGTCCAGCTGAGCGAGGCACCGGGTCGGGCCCTGCGCATGGCCCAGCTGGCGGACCAGGTGCTGCTCAGCCGGAGTGGCCTGACCCGGCTGGTGGAGAGGATGGAGCAGTCGGGGCTGGTGCAGCGCCAGTCCTGCCCCAACGACGCTCGTGGCTCGCTGGCGGTTCTTACCGAGCGCGGCCAGGAATTGCTCCGAAGCGCCGCCCCGGGCCATCTCGACGCGGTGAGGACCCACTTCGTCGATCCCTTGGGCAAAGACCAGCTGGCGCTGCTCAGCCCGGCGCTGGAGCGGCTGGCCGCCAGCTGCCCTCAGAGCTCCGCCCCCGCCTGCGTCGGCGACCAGCCCGAGCGCAACCGCAACTCCGAGAGAATTGGGCAATGACCGAAGCCCAAGACCCGACCGGCTGTCCCTTCGCCCACGGCGCCGGATCCGAGCCGGCCCGCCAGGCGCCAGCGGTTGAGCCCGCCGTCAGCTGGGATCCCGAGGCGCGGGCCGAGGCCCGGCGCCGGGCCCACGAGTCAGCGGAGCGGAGTCACCTCGATCCGGCCGTGGCCGAGCAGATGACCGAGTCCACGCTGGAGCAGCGGGCCCGCAGGCGGGGGGTGTCCCGGATCGACGCCGCCTTCGTCGCCCTGCAGGCCAAGAAGCTCGGCCACGGCCATCCCCTGAGCGACGACGACCACGCGCCCCACTTCACCTGGACCGACGCCGCCCAGGCCCGCCTGGAGCGGGTGCCGGCCTTCTGCCGCGAGCTGACCCGCTGGAGGGTGGAGGCCACCGCACTGAAGCGGGGGCTGGGCACCACCATCACCGAGGACATCATGGATCTCAAGTTCGAGACCTGGGGTGAGGTCTCGAGGGAGATCCAGGAGCGGTACCCAGTGCAACTTCCCTGGACCGAGTCAGCCCGGCAGCGCTTCGAGCGCATCCCCGACTTCGTGCGGGGCCAGGTCCAGGAGGCGATCGAAGGCAATGCCCTGCGCATGGGGGCGACCGTCATCGACGACCGGGTGGTGGACTCGGTCGTCGATCGCTGGGCCCGCAGCGGCGACTTCCACGAGGGCCGCTTCGGCTTCCACTGAGTCGGGCCGGGCTCAGGCGTCGAGGCGGGCCTGGGCCTCCTCCAGTTCGACCTCTCCCCGGGCCAGCGCCTGGAGCACCCCGAGGCGGGACTGGGGCCCGGGTTCTCGGGTGTCGATCCCGAGCCGGTCCAGGAGACCATCGACTCGGGCCCGGACCGTGGGATAGCTGACCCCGAGCCGGCGCTCCAGCGCCTTGAGGTTGCCGCGGCACTGGAGAAACATCCGCAGCAGCTCGAGGTCCTGGTCCCTGAGGCCACAGTAGTCGCAGCTCGGGAAGTCGCCGGAGATCTCGGTGGCACAGTCGGGGCAGGCCAGGCGGACGAGATGGAGCTGCTCGCCGCAGACGGGACAAGCGCGAGGCGGCCGGTGCGTGGACGGGCTCAGTCGGTGACCTCCTCCACCCACACCGCCCCGGTCGTGGTCTCGACGTCGAGCTGACCGGCGCCCTCTCCGACCACGGCCTCCCGCTCCTCGCCGCCCATGGTCCAGCCCTCGTGGATTCCCGGGGCCTCGCCCGGCAGGGAGATCCGCCCCAGGGTGCTGCGGGCCTGGACCTTCACGCTGGACCCCGGCTCAAGTCCGATCTTGACCGTGCCCGCCTCACAGCGGACCTTGGAGCGTCCCACCTTGAGCACCCCGTTGGCCGAGACCGTGCCCCAGGTGACCTTGAGATCAAAGGGACTGGCGAAGGATTCCAGCTTGGCGCTGCCGGCCTGGATCTCGGCCCGGATCGGACCCTTGACCCCCCTGACCGAGAGCAGACCAGCCGACATCTCGACCTCCAGGCTGAGGTTGGGATTCATCCGCACCTGGACCGGGCGCAACGACCGCTCCGGATGGGGTCCCCCGAACCCCGCCATCCCCGACCGCCCGGGGGTCCCCTGCCGCCCCGGCCAGCGGAAGGTCCAGCCCGACTCCTCGTCCCCGGGCGGGCGGGTTTCGATTACCAGGGTGTCGCCGTCGCGGTGGGCCTCGTGCAGCCCCGCGGCCACCGCGTCCTTGACCTCTTGGTCGCCCACGATCCGCAGCGGATGCACGGCGCCCACAACCCGGATCTTGGTGATGGGGATCTCGGTCAGGGCCGACTGGCGCCGGTTCAGGGCCTCGATCTGGGCCGACGCCTCCTCGGGCGAGAGTTCGCCGGCAGCCACTCGATGAAGAATGTCGTCGATAGATTGGGGTTCACTCATGCGACATTTATAGGCGTTGGCTCACGATTTGTAAAGGTTGAAGCTGAACCTGTAAGGAGCGCCCGGTGAGCGTGCGCCGGTGGACCAGGACCGAGTGCGGCTACCATGCCCCAGTGGCCGTGGCTGACCCCCCTCCGACACCGAGCCCACAGTCCCAACCCCCACTGCCCCCCCGGGTCACCAGGATGGAACTGGCGATCTGGGCCACCTTCCTGCTCGTCGCCATCCTCCTGGTCGTGATCCCCGTCGCGACGCACTCCTTCAGCTACCCCGACATAGCCGCCTGGGTGCTGGTGGCCTTCTCCGCCGGAGTGAGCGGTTACTGGTTCCACGCCGGGACGCTGAGGGCCCCGGAGTGGCTGCGCCCCGATGACTACCAGCGCTTCGTCAAGTCCGTGCAGCGGCTGCCGGGGAGAGAGCCGCCTCGGGATCCACCCAGACCGACCGAGCCGCCCTGAAGCCGAGGGCAACCTGGCGCCCCGCAACCAGCACCGTCAGGGCATCCGCGCCCGGCTCCCTTTGGACCTCGACCTTGGTCCCCGGCTTGAGGCCATCGGCGTCCAGCAGCCGCAGCAGCTGGGGCGCCTCGTGCTCCGCCACCTCAGAGATGCGGGAGATCACCGCGGCGACCTCCGGCTCCAGCTCGAAAAGACTGACGAGCCTGCGCGGCGCCATCCCGGCGCCCGGGATCTCGTTGCCGTGGGGACAGGTGGTGGGCCGCCCCAGGGATCGGTAGATCCGCTCCAGCACCTGGTCCGAGAAGCAGTGGGACATCCGGCCCGCCTCCTGGTCGGCGGTGGCCCAGTCCAGCCCCAACGAGTCCGTGAGCCAGCGCTCCACCACCCGGTGGCGACGGACCACGTCGGCCGCCCGGCTCTCTCCCAGCGGTGTCAGCCGCAGGCTCCGGTCGGGGTTGAACTCCAAGAGGCCCTGCTCGTGCAGCCGTTGCATGCCCCCGGTCACGGTGGGGGCGCTGACTCCCAGCCATTCGGCGATCCGCGAGGGCCGCACCGTCTCGCCCTCATGGGCGATGTAGTAGGTCGCCTCAAGGTATCGGGCTCCCGCCGAGGAAAGCGCGCTGGGGCGCTCCTCCGCCACGGGTTCACTGTCGCTCAAGCCGTCACCTCAAGATCGGGCGCCACCCGGCTTGGCCGCCGCCCGGCCGTCGGTCGGAGGTGCCGCTCCCGGTCCCCAGACTCCATCGTAGGACCGGGGGTGCGGGAGAGCCCGAGTCCTGGGCCACCCGCCAACGGGAGCGGACGTACGATGAGGTGAGGCGGCCGCCCAGGGAGGACCCCATGAGCCAGGTACACAACAACCACGAGGACATCGTCCTCGACTTTCTGGGGATGCCCCCCGAGATCGAGCCGGGCAACATCTTCCCGATCGAGTGGCACGAGCAGACACCGCAGCTGGCGGACATCTACGAGAAGTCGCGCCGCGACCCCTGGAACCCGTCCCAGCTCCCCTGGGGCGACCTGGACCCGAAGCAGTGGAACGAGCAGGAGCGGCTCGGGATGATGTACTGGTTTGGGGTCCTCGCCAACTTCGACGCTTCGGGACCCGCGGTTTTCGCAAAGGCCATGGTCCGCAGCTACGAGCTCCACGAAGAGGACCCGGTCCGGCGCTGCCTCTTCTCGGTCGTGCGCGACGAGCAGAACCATGAGGAGGTCTGCGGCCGGATGATCCAGACCCTGAAGGAGGGGGGGCCCTTGGGCTTCGAGCCCAAGACCGAGCTCGAGCGCCTGGCAGTGCGCAACCTGAGATGGCTCTACTACAACGGAGCCCGCTACTGGAATGGCTACAGCAAGGCCCTCTACAAGTACCCGATTGCGATCCTCTTCTCCTCATTCCTCATGGGCGAGGTGGCCTCCTCCACTCTCTTCCACCACATGTTCCAGCACTCCTCCCACCCCGTCTTCCAGCAAGCGTTCCGCAACATCGGCAAGGACGAGGCCCGGCACCAGGCAATCTGCATGCGGATGCTGGAAAACCACTTCCAGACCATCTCCGATGCGGAGAAGCAGCTGGTCACCCGGCAGCTGCGTGCGGGGTTCGTCTTCCTCTCGATGATCCTCTTCGAGCCGCCCGACCAGTTCTGGATCATCCCCCCTGACTTCGCCGACGTCCACCACCAGATGGAGGACATCGCCCGAAGTGCCGGTCTCGGGGTCGCCACCCTGGAGCAGAAGACCGAGAACTGGCGTCAGGCCATGCTCAGGATGAAGGCCATCGTCGAGAAGCACGGGATCGCCTTCCCCGCGATGCCGGAGGTGGGTCTCGACGGCGAGGAGGTGGCGGATTTCTCGGAGGAGGACCTGATCCCGGTCTTCTGAGCAGCCTGTGGTCGAGCGGAAACTGATCGTGCTCATCGATGAGTTCCGCCTCGCCACCACGGTGTAGACGGCTCTGCCCATGGGCCTGGATTTCGAGTTTCGACTGGGCTTTCTGCAAGGTGAGGGTTGGTTTGCTCGGTACCAATTCGACTCGGCAGGCTGCGCCGTCATGTATTGGATGCGGGGGCACTACGGGCCCCTGCAGATCCCGCTAGGCAATACGTACTTTCGGCGCTCGGCCGCCTCACTTTCTTCACAGTCGGCTATCCGGATTCGCTGGCGCACTGCCCGCGGGCGGCTGGCTGATCCCTCCGGCGGGCGGCACGTTAGGTTGAGACCCGCGGCATCGTTGCCCCCTAGGCGCGCGTTCGAACGGGTGCGCCTCCGTGGACTGAATTGGCTGCGGTCAGGGGGGAAGCGCCCAGCCAGGAACGGCGTAGCTCCGCGGTAGGCTGGTTGGGTGAGTTCAGAGACGCTTTCGAGGACCGCGCTGCTGCGGGTGCTCGCCGCCGGGCTGCCGCCGCCGGGAGGGTGCCCTCTCCATGACCACAGCGGAGATCCCGGCCTCTTCGGGCCCCACTCGGTGACCTGGCGGGTCATGCGC
>JBOHUL010000100.1:0-41069 GCA_050734425.1 Candidatus Dormibacteria bacterium | reverse complement strand
GCCCCTCTCCGACGCCGCGGCCGCCCTCCGGGGGCGGCTCCGGGGGGACTGCCACTGCCACTCGGACTGGTCCGATGGCGGCAGTCCCATCGGGGAGATGGCCCAGGCGGCGCTGGAGCTGGGCCTCGAGTACATGGTGCTGACAGACCACAGCCCCCGGCTCCGGGTCGCGCGCGGGCTCAGCCCCGAGCGCCTGCGGCGACAGCTGGAGGAGGTGGCCAGGCTCAACGCCGAGCTCCACCCCTTCCGGATCCTGACCGGAATCGAGGTGGACATCCTCGACGACGGTGCCCTGGATCAGGAGGCGGAGCTGCTGGGGGAGCTGGACCTGGTCGTGGCCAGCGTCCACTCCAAGCTGCGAATGGAGGGTGGCCAGATGACCGAGCGGATGGTCACCGCCGTCTCCAACCCCCACACCGACATCCTCGGCCACTGCACCGGGCGCCTGGTGGAGGGGAGGCTCCGGCCCCAGTCCAGCTTCAGCCCCCAAGAGGTCTTCTCCGCCTGCGCGGCACACGGGACCGCCGTGGAGATCAACTCGCGGCCCGAGCGGCGGGACCCGCCACCTCCCCTTCTCCGTCAGGCGGCGGCTTCGGGTTGCCTCTTCGCCATCGACAGCGACGCCCACGCCCCAGGACAGCTGGAGTGGCTCGGGTTTGGCTGTGAGCAGGCGGTCGAGGCCTCGGTTCCGGTCGAGCGCATCGTCAACAGCTGGGAGCTGCCCCAGCTTCTGAGCTGGGCCAGGACCGGTCCTGGGGCCTGAATTCCGCCCGGTCCCAAGAGCCCTGGCGCAGCGCAGTCAGCGGGGGTCTCCGGCCGACCCCCAGAAGATCTCCTTCAACTCGATTGGGACCACCACCTGGAGCTGGTCGTAGGCACACGAGGAAGGTTCGCGGTCCAGACGCCAGCGCAGGAAGGTGGTGCCGTGGCGGAAACGATCCCCCTGGAGGTGGTCGTAGGCGACCTCCACCACCCGCTCCGGCCGCAGCAGCTCGAACGACAGGTCCTCCTTGGCGTTCCAGCGACTGGGGGCCCCGGGACGGCGGCCGGGTGCCGCATCCGGCTGCGCAGTTGACCAGGGGTGGTCAGTAGCGCCCTCGGGGAGACGCCAGGGCTCAAGCTCATGGACCAGCTGCCGGCGCTGCGCGGCGCTGAAGCTGGCGGTCACCCCCACGTGCTGCAGTCGGCGCTCCACATCGTAGAGACCGAGCAGGAGTGACCCCACCCCTTGACCGTCGGCATGCCAGCGGAAGCCGCCCACCACGCAGTCGGCGCTGCGGCGATGCTTGAGCTTGAACATGACCCGCTTGCCCTCCAGGTAGGGCAGCTCCAGGTCCTTGATCATCACGCCATCCAGCCCTGCGCCCTCGAAGCGGCTGAACCAGTCGTGGGCCTGCTCAGGGTGCTTAGTGGCGGGGGTCACAACCACCTGGTGGTTCCCGGTCGAGCTCGAGACCGGCTCCAGCAGCTCCCGCCGCCGCCGGAACGGCTCCTGGCGCAGGTCCGTGGTCCCCAGGGCCAGGAGGTCGAAGGCGACGAAGCCAGCGGGTGTAGCCTGCGCCAGCTGATCCACCCGGGACTGGGCTGGGTGAATGCGCTGCAGCAGCGCATCGAAGTCGAGCCCCTTGGCAGTCGAGATTATCACCTCCCCGTCGACGACGCAGCGCTCCGGCAGGGCTCCGCAAAGAGGGGGCAGCAACTCTGGGAAGTAGCGCGTCAGGGGCCGCCCGTTGCGGCTCTGGATCACAATCCCTTCACCTTCCCGGAAGACGATTGCGCGGAACCCGTCCCACTTGGGCTCGTAGCTCAGACCCGAGCCCAGCGGCAGCTCTGAGACCGCCCGGGCCAACATCGGCGAGACAGGGGGGTTGATCGGCAGCACGGCGGCCAGGGAGCGTAGCAGACCACGGCAAGGGCGCCCTGCGCCCTGTCCCCTGGCCGCGCCCGGCAGCCGCGCCAGGGACGCCACCCTCGCTCTTGTACCCTCGAGCCAGAGATGTCGGGTGTTGGCAGGGGAATACTGGCCGGCCTGCTGATACTGTCTGGCTCGGTCTGGGTGGGAGGGCTGGTGCTGGTGGTCGTCGTCGCGCGGGTTACCGCGTGGACCTTGGAGCCCGCCGCCCGGGTGGCCTTCTTTCGAACTTTCGGGCGGGCCGTCGCCCTAGTCTCAAACCCGGCACTCGTGGTCGCATTGGTCACGGGCGCTCTGCTGCTGCACGCCCGACTCTGGTCTGGTCTTGTCATTGCCACATGGGCGCTGGGCGGCTTGCTGGTCGCAGTAGCGGCGGCGGGAATGTGGCAGGCGCGCAGGATGACCCGCCTGCGTCAGTCGCTGCTGGGACGCGAAAGACCGCCTCCCGCGGCTCTGCAGCGAGCTTCGAGAAGAGCCCTAGCGCTCCGCTCCCTGATCGCACTCGTGACCCTGGTCTTGGTGGGTCTGGCGGCGGCGCTCACGGTCTGAGCCTCCACCCCTGCAAGGCGCCCGGGTCGCCGCCTTCGCCACCCTCCGCTCTGCTAGGGGATCTGCGGCCGGCGCCCAAGACCGGTCACCTCCCGCCTAAGTGGGACGGACGGCCTCTCTCGGCACCCACGCCGTCGCGGACCAGAACGGCGCCGCCGGTGGGCGGCGATGTGACTGTGGTCACGGCGGTTGGGGTACCGTCGAGTTCAAGGTCAATCGGAGTTGAGACGCATAGAATTGGCATCCGGTTCGGGGAGCGAAGAACGCCGGGAGCCTGAGGAGGGCTGGTGATGCCAATCACCGGAATGTCGGCTCGACACCTCGCCGACGAGCCCCTGGCCACCTCCGGCGCGCCACTGGTACTGGCTGAGTGGACGGCAGAGGCCAGCGTCGGGGGTGAGCTCCTGCTGCAGGCGCCGCCGCACAAGCACCCCGAGGCCGAGGCCTGGTACGTGCTCGAGGGGATGCTTCGGATCCGCGCTGGAGAGCAGGTCCACGAGGTCTCAAAGGGAGGTGCCGTGGTCATCCCCGGCGGTACCGCGCACACCTTCTGGAACCCGCAACCGGTCCCTGCCCGCTACCTGCTCATCATGGGAACGCAGACCTTCGCTCTGATCCAGGCGATTCACGCCGCTCAAGATCGCGGCCAGGCGGCGATGCGTGCGCTGTACGCCTCCCACGGCGCAACGCTCCTAGAGTGACCGCGCTCCGTACCTGCTCGCAGCGCGGCGGGCAGGGGGTGGGTAGCGACATTCCCATGGCCAGCCCCAGGAGCGATCACCCGAGGCTGGGCCAGGTGTGGCCCACATAGGGCCCGGCCGCTGCCGGCAATCGGCCCAGCCGGCTCAGGTCACGGCTTTCGGTCGCTGAGGGTGCCGTTCCTCATCCAGAGCCGCCGTCGAGCCTGTGAGGCGACGCGGCCATCGTGGGTTACCACTACCACGGTCAGCTTCCCGCGCTCCCAGAGCTGGCCGATGAGGTCGACTATCTCGCCACTGGTGGTTTCGTCGAGATTGCCGGTGGGCTCGTCGGCCAGCAGCACGTCGGGTTGCTTGACCAAGGCCCGGGCAATCGCGACCCGCTGCTGCTCACCCCCGGAGAGCTCGCCCGGCAGATGTGAAACCCGAAGTGACAATCCCACGTCGACCAGCGCCTGTCGTGACCGTTCACGCCTCTCGTCAGTCTTGACCCCAAGCGGCACCAGTGCGGCCTCGACATTCTCCTGCGCGGTGAGAGTGGGCATGAGGTTGTACCCCTGAAAGACGAATCCCAGGTGGTTGGCTCGAACCTTGGTCAGCTTCCCTTCGGGGAGCCTGCTCAAGTCCTGGCCCTCGAATTTGAGGCTGCCCTGGGAGGGCCGGTCCAGCGCTCCCAGCAGCGTCAGCAGGGTGGACTTGCCACTGCCCGTGGGTCCCTGGATGGCGATGAAGTCAGCCGGCAGTATGTCCAGGTCGAGCTGTGCCAGGGCGGTCACCGTCTCGCGCGGCTTCCGGTAGACCTTAGAAACGCCCGAGAGCTGATACAGCGGTTCGGCAGCCTGCAGCGCCACTTGTCACTCCACCCGGCGAAGGGCGTTGGCAGGGCTGAGCCGCGCCACCCGCCAACCACCCAGCAAACCGGCCAGGACCGCCCCTGCCAGGGCCAGCCCCACCGCCAACCCGATGATGTCGAGCCCCAGGCCCGGGGATAGGTGAACGGTCACAGTGTGAAGTCCGGCGAGGTGAGAACGACTGGCAAGACCCCCGAAGCGCGAGGCGAACCGAGCGGGAGCGGCCTGATTGGGCAGCGCCGCGTGAATCGGCCCCGCGGCCCGGGTCACCAGAAAGGCTCCCAAAAAGCCGAGCCCCACACCGGCGGCCGCACCGACGACCCCGGCGGCCAGTGCCTCGCCCATGACCTGGGAGACGATCCGACTGGTCTTCCAGCCGATGGCCTTGAGGGTGCCGAACTCTCGCACCCGGCGGGTCACCGAGGCCATGGTCATGAGCGCGGCGAGACCGAAGGCCACGATCAGGACAACGATGGCGAGCCCGGTTCCCAGCGATCCGCCCAGGCTTGAGGCGGTGCCGAGAGAACTGGACACCTGACTGGCCAGGTCCGAGGCGGTGGTCACGGAGCTTCCAGGCACCGCCTTACGGATCTCACTGGCCACCCCGTTCACCGACGAGGCGCTGCTGGCCTGGACGTAGACGGCGTTCACCTTGTCCGTGGCCCCCGCCAGCTTTTGCGCCTCGGCGAGCGGGATGTAAACATCCGCTCCCGTCCCGCTGCTGGGCAGGCTCACCAGGCCCAGGACAGTGAAGCTGGTTCCGTCCAAGCTGAGATGCGACCCAGCCTTGGTCCCATGCTGCTTGGCGTAGGCGTCACTCACCAGCGCCACGGGGGAGTGACTATCGCCAGAGCCAAAGTAGTGCCCCGACGTCATCGAGCCGCCGCTCAAAGGACCGACCTTCGAGTTGTCCAGGCTCACCCCATCGATCTCAGTGGTGCTGATATTGAAGGCCCCGCCGCCTCCCCCAAACGCTCCCTGCCCCGGCTGGAAGGAGCCGTTGAAGTGGACCGTCCGCAACGCCAAGCCACCTGCAGCCGACTCGACGCCGGTCAGCCGAGCCACCTTGGACACGTAGGTTTGTGAGAACTCAGCCTGCCCACCGATAGGCATCACGTGGTTGCCATTGAAAGGGGTGGAGCTGCGTTGGATCCCGCTGCCAGAGCCGCTCCCGGCGCCGGACCCGCTCCCCGGGAAGGCGAAGTGGAACGGTCCACCAGAGCCGAGCTTTGGCGCCTTGGTCACGCTGATGTCGGTGCCCACCCCGTAGAGGGAGTGCAAGACCTGGCCCTGTGCCGACTTGACCGCGGTGGCGGACGCGATCACGGTCATGACCATCGCCACGCCCACGGCAAACGCCACCGCCGCGAAGATGGCCTGACGGGGTCGGCTACGGAGCTCGGTGCCCAGAAGGCGAAAGAACATCCTCTACCTACTTGGTCGACTTGGTCGCCACTCAGTTGGCCAGCGGGACCTTAGAATCGCCAGAGAACCGCCAGAGAGTTCGCTGAGTGACCTCGCCACCACAATACGAGTCCCGCTTCTCCCTGGCCGAGCGGACCCTGCTCGCTCTGGTGGCGTAGCTCTGCCTCGATCCCCACTCTGATCTGAGGCTGTGCGAGTGGTCACACGGGACCTTGTCATCCCCGAGCTGCCCCGGCCGGAAGCGCAGCAGGCGCACCGGGCGACAGACTTCCTCGTGGAGAACGTGGAAGCGCCCCAGGAACGGGGCTTCCGCCACATCGCCAACCTGCTGCACCTGGAGGTGAACGGATCTTCTTCTAGACCACCTCCAGCTACTTCGAGATCGACCGACGGGATGGCGAAGAGACTGTCCGCCGCCTCGGCCCGGCCCTGGACGGGATTTCGGACCGAGCCCAGGTGGCGATTGGCATGGCCGTCACCAAAGAGGGGACCCGATGCGCGTCTGGACCTTCCTACGCAACACCGCGGGCGCCAAGACCGTGAAGCAGCCCAAGCGGGGCTGGCAGCCCCGAAATGGACGTCGCGCCAGGGATGCGGATAGGGTCTCTTGCAGTCTGCTAGTGGACCAGCAATACGACGATGAAGACGACGACCACGTACAAGAGGTAGAGGCTTACGCTTCCAGACTGGAGCAGCGAGAGTCGGCGTGACAACCCCCTCGTCGTGCGAAGTAAGGGCGCGTACAGATACGCGTCGACAGGCTCCACGAAGTGGTGAACGTACCGGATTGACCGCGCGAAGTGGGGTGCTTGGCGGTAGTCACCTTCGATCTGGCGCCTTGACTGGTAGACCGAGCCAAAGATCACCCGCATCGGGTTCGTGAAACCGGTCGCCGTGTACTGGAAGGATGCCCGATAGTCTGAGATCCCTCCTGCCCACACCTCGGCGTCGCGCCGCGGCCGGCCGCCCATCAGGCGCAGCGCCAACGCAACCAGCCCAATCACGGCCACCAGCACGATAAGGATGTATGGCGGTGAGATGAACGCAAAGTTGAAGCTGGTCGGCACGATCACCAGCCCATTGCCGGGAATGACGTGCGCGAGGAAGTCTCCCCCCAGTTTAACGTACGGCGCGTACTGGGCCGGGTGGATGAAGATCGGAGGAAGCACCGCGTTGAGCACCCCGTGTACCCGAGTGGCGCCGGTCACGGCTGCCGCAGCTGCGCCCACTCCGAGCGGCGGCACCAGGGCCATCACCACAGCCAGCCCGATCGGGAGGGCTATCCCCAGCCGCATTGCTAGCGGCGTCTCCACCGCTCGGGCACTGCCATGGCTGCGGGGAACGCCAAGAAACGAGCCGCCGTAGATCCGGATGTAGGTGGTCACCGCCAGGGCGAAGGTCAGCGTCAGAAGCGCCCCAGCCGCGGCCAGGAAGACGCGGCTCCCCGCCGAAGCCAGTGCGTTGGCACGCAGCAGGGCCTGCAGACCGAGCCACTCGGTCTGGAAGCCTCCCAACGGCGGTATCCCTCCGAGGCCCATCGCTCCCAGGAAGAAGAGCGCTCCGGTCCACGGCATGCGCCGGTTGAGTCCCCCCATCTGGTCCATGTCCCTGGTGCCGGTCGCGAGGTTGACACTACCCGCCCCCATGAAGAGTGCACCCTTGTAGAGGGAGTGGTAGAGCGCGTGTAGGGTCATCGCCACAAGCGCCATCGCCTCGAGTACAGGCTTGTCAGCGCTGCGGAAGACCAGAGCCGCTCCCAACATGGCGACCATGAAACCGAGGTTCTCCACCGTACTGAAGGCCAGTGCTCGCTTCAGGTCCCAGGCGAGTAGCGAGTAGAGGATGCCGTAGATTGCCGTGAGGACCCCGGCGGTGAGCGCCAAGTAACCCCACCACGGGGCAGGGACTCCGAGCAGGGAGATCGTAGTGAGGATCAACCCGTAGATGCCCATCTTCACTACCACGGCCGACAGCAGCGCCGAGACATTGCTCGGGGCGGCGGGATGAGCCTCGGGAAGCCACCCCTGGAGTGGCAGCAGTCCAGCCTTCGCCCCGAACCCGAACAGGAAGAGTGGAAAGGCTGCGTCCCGAGCCGTCCCAGCGGCAAGGGGGTGCGCAGCGAGCTGGGCGAAGGTTTGGCCCGGCTGTAGCTGGCCGATCAGAGCGAAGGCTACTGCTGTGGCGATGAAGCCCAGCTCGCTCAGCGCCAGCATCAGAAGCGCGGCCGAGGAGCGGTCCGGGTGCTCGTATTCGATGGCCACCAAGAGGTACGTCAGGACAGACATCAGCTCCCAGGCCAAGAGCAGGGTGAGCGCTGTGTTCGCCGCCACCACGAGCACCATGGCCGCCGATGTGAGGTCGAGGAGGCCGTGCATCACGGCCTGCCGCGGTGGGCCCCCAACGTGGGGGGCGTACGCCGACGAGTACATCGAGATGGCGACGCCGACGACCCCTGTGAGCAGGAGGAAGAGCCCGCCAAGCCGGGTTGAGTGAACTTGAAACCCGCCTAGGGGGGTGCTGACCGGCAGGGCAAACTGCACGTGAGCGCCTGCCAGCCAAAGCGCTGCAGTCGCCACCAGAAGAGCACCGGCGACCACGCCCGCTGCCGCCGCCAGCTGCCCACCGAGCCGCCAGCGGAGGCGGAACGCGGCCAGCACGGCGCCAAACCCGTAACAGCCGAGGGATGCCGCGAGCAGCTCAAGCGCCATGATTCGCCTCGGACGGCCGGTAGCGTTCCCGGGCCCGCCCTACCGCGAGCAGCAGGCCGTGGAGCAGCGCCAGGGGACTCGGTGGACAGCCAGGGACGTACACATCGACTGGCAGGATCCGGTCAAGCGGCCCTCGCGTCATCGGGCTGGCGGCGAATGCACCGCCGCCGATCGCGCAGACCCCTGCGGCCACCACGAGTTTCGGATCAGGCATGGCTTCGAAGGTCCGGCGTAGCGGCCCCTCCATTGGGCTGGTCACCACCCCGGTCACCAGAAGGGCGTC
The DNA here is from genome assembly GCA_050734425.1 of Candidatus Dormibacteria bacterium. Taxonomy (GTDB): domain Bacteria; phylum Chloroflexota; class Dormibacteria; order Aeolococcales; family Bog-877; genus Bog-877. The sequence goes on along the minus strand of JBOHUL010000100.1, from coordinate 32,643 downwards.
GGCATGTCGAGGCGTCGGGGTGAAGAAGAAGCCCAATCGATGCAGGTCATAGTAGGGCGAGCTCAGTAGCTGCAGTTCCGCCTCGCAGCCATTGCAGGAGCCGGCGTCCACGTGGCGGATGTGTAGCGACCTACGGAACATCGACGTTGCCGCCAGCCGAACTCTGGCTGCCAGCTGTTGCAGCTCCTCCCCCTCCCCGGGGTCGCGCAGCGTCGACCGGGAGCGCACGGAGACCCTCGGATCGGTCACCCAGCTGAACGCTCGGGGGAACGCGCGCACACAGCGGCCGCAGAGTACGCATTGGCCGGCGTCGAAAGCGACGGCGCCTGGCCCTGAGCTCCGCTCTATCGTGATCGCGGTCGTAGGGCAAAGCTCCGCAGCCGCGACCCCCTCGCCTCGCCCCAGGCCAGCGCGGTTGAAGTCGACGGCGACCGGGGGGCACATAGCCGGGGGCGCTTCACCCTCCGGGAATCGCGTGGACTTGGACCCGCTCCGCAGTCCCTCCACAATCCATCGCGTCATCGGTCGAACTCGGCATGGGAGATAGCAAAGCTTGCTTCAAGTACTGGGTAGTCAGTGAGGTTGTTGCCGCTGGCACACGCGTCGGCGAAGGGGTGCCAGTTGACAAACGCTGGAGGTCGGGCACGCCAGGTTGCTATGCGGCCCTGAGCGTCAATCGTTAGGTGGTGTAGGGTCTGACCGCCCGGAGCCTCCGCCCAGCCCAGCGCGCAGCCCGGAGCGGCGTGCGCTGGGCCGAGACTGGAAGCCGGCAGCTCGTCGCGAGAGAGCTGCCTCACCAGATTGAGGGCCTCCGCGACCTCTTCCAACCGAAGCCGGGTGCGCGCAAGCGCGTCCCCCTCCGGCTTCACCGGTACGGTCACCGCCAAGTGGTCGTAGCCGGCATAGGGATGGTCGCGTCTGCAGTCGCGGTCGGCGCCAGACGCCCTCGCGACCGGACCGGCTAAGTTGTGCTGGGAGGCGTAGTCGGGAGGCAGAATTCCCGTCGTCTCCACCCGGTCGATGAAGGTCGAGGTCGTCTCCAGCAGCTCGGCGAGGCGGGCGGCCTTGGCTGACCAGGCCTCAAGTTGCAGGGGAAGCTCCGCTAGGGCGGTGGGCTGTACGTCGTCCGCCAACCCTCCCACCGCCAGGATCCCACGCAGGTAGCGGTGTCCGGCCAGTCCGGAGCATGCCTGCAGCACTTCTTCCCGGATTACCCCGTATTGCGCTGCCGCCACCAGCAATCCCGCGGCCTCGGCTACCCGAGACAGGTCGGCGAAATGGCTGTGAAGCCGCTCCAGTTCGTTGAAGAGACTCCGGGCGAGGCGGGCCGGGCCACTCACCGCGATGCCCAACGCCCGCTCGGCGGCTTGCACGAAGGCCAGGCCATTGGCGAAGGTCGAGGTGCCCGCGATCCGCTCGGCCAGGATCAGGGCCTGCTGAGGAGTCTGCCCCACGGCGAGCTCCTCGACACGGCGGAGCTTGTACCCCAGCCGAGGGCTCACCATGACGATGTCCTCGCCACCTGATTCGAACAAGAACTGGCCGGCCTCGTAGGGCCCGCTGCGCACCGGCCCGAGCGGCAACTGGAAGACGCCTTGGCCGCGTACCATCGCCCGGGCCTGCTCGCTTGGCCCGTGGACGTGGGTGGCCGCGGGGCTCGGCCTGCGTTCCTGGGCCTCGGCCTGGCGCCGCAGGCGGTAGAGCCCAGGATGGCCGACGGGCTCGAGGCCGTGCATCTCCCAGATCTCGCGCTCGTACCAACTGGCGGCGTGCAGCCGAGGCGTGACCGACCGAAAGCTTGGGACGGAGAGCTCCGTGCTCAGCACCAGCCACCCAGGGTCGGGCGGTGCCTCAAAGACGGCGGTGAGCCTACCCGCCCCGCTCTGGCTCGGGTTGGCGAAGAAGTCGGCGAGAATGGCGCGCTCCGCCAGCCTGCTCACCTGATCAGCGAAGTCCCCCTCCGCGCAGATTAGGCGCACCTCACCCGCCGCAGTGGCCGAGACGTCAATAGCCGTGCCGTCCGCAAATGCGCCTAGCCAACCCAAACTCATTGGGATACCACCCGCGCCGCTCCCTGAAGCAACTGGTGCAGCGGCCCTGGCACCCAGACTCCGAGTGTGAGGACTGCCCCGAGCAGCAGGTAGGCGGGAAGCAAGGTCAGCCAATTCAACTCCGCGTGCCCTACAGCCTCCAGCCTGCCGGGCCGTCCGAAGGCCATACGATTGAATGGGGCGAATAACGCGAGGAAACCGATCAGGAGTAGCGCTGCCAGGACGGCACCAAACGCCCACTGGTTCACCCGGAACGCCCCTCGGATGATGGCAAACTCGGAGATGAACAGCCCGAACGGAGGTGCTCCGGCAATCGCCAGACCTCCGGCAAGAAGCACTATGGCGGTCGCCGGCATCTGACGCACCGCTCCGGTCACGTCATGGATTGCGGTGCTGCGAAACCGCAGCAATAGGTTCCCAGTAGCGAAGAACATTAGTGACTTGGCCAGGGCGTGGTTGAACATCTGCAGGAACGCGCCCAGCACCGCCAACGAGCCACCAAGCCCTACGCCGAGTGTGATCACACCCATCTGCTCGACCGACGAGTACGCGAGCAGCCGCTTGAAGTCTCTCTGCGAGATCAGGAACACCACTCCAACCGCAACCGATAGCACCCCGAACGCCAGCAGAGCTCCGTGCACAGTACCAGGGCCAGCCGCAGGGCGAGCCAGCGCGTAGACCCTAAAGATTCCGAGCAGCCCGCAGTTCAGCTCCGCGCCGGAGAGCATGGCACAAACTGGTGAAGGTGCTTGGCTGTGAGCATCTGGCAGCCAGCTATGCATTGGTGCGAGGCCTGCCTTGGTGCCGAACCCGACCAGCACCAGCAGGAACCCAGTCGCGGCTGGCACTGCTCGCAGATGCGGCGCCACGGCCGAGAGCACCGGGACGGAGAAGTTGTAGGAACCGCCGAGCACGCCCGTCGCCGACGCATAGAGAAGTAAGAACCCAAAGAGCGCAATCAGGCTACCAGCGACCGTGAGCACGATGAACTTCCAGGCGGCCTCCAAAGGGCGGTGGGACCCATAGAAATCCACGAGCGGCGCCGAGGCCAAAGTGGTGGCGCTGACGGCGGTCCAGAGCAGCGTCAGGTTTCCAGACACCGAGGCTAGGAGCATCGTGAGGACGAACAGGTGATACAGGAAGAGGTACTTCCGCAGTTCGACCACGCCAACAACGCCGCTCTCCAGCTCGTGGCCCAGGTAGCCTGCCGAGTACACCGCGGCGGCAAGCCCGACGAGCGCCACGATCAGCAGTACGATCGCCCCCAGTGAATCGAGATACAACCAGTCTGAGAACGCACTCATGGAGTTCGTTCGCAGGATGCGCGAGATAAGCACGAGCGCCAGGGTGAGGATCAGGACCTGGGAGCCTATCAAGGTTTGAAATAGGCGCCGAGGAGACTTCGAGGCCGCTGTAACGACGACGCCCAGAATCGGTACCGCCAGCATGGCCACTAGGGTGGCCGTCCAGGTCAACCTCGAAGCCTCCGCAACTCCGACGTATCGGTGCTCGCTACCGTCTCCTGCATACGTGCGATGAGGAAGCCCATGACCAGCACCCCGACCAGAACATCGAGGAATAGCGCGAGCTCGACCAGCAGCCCGAGCCCCGGAGCGACCACCAGACCGACCATCAGAAGGCCGTTCTCCGCGGCCAGCAGACCAGCCAACTCCATCACGGCGTCGCGCCGCGCGACGCTTGTGAAGAGACCGAGAAGCACGATCGCGACAGCGAGACCGAGAACTGGCCCACGCAGGGCTTCCCCGGTCAGATGCAATTGCGCGGCGACCGCAAACCCGAGGACGCTGAGAGCAGCCCCGACCAGCATCGCGGTTGGGAACCCCACATGGTATCGGGTCTCGCGCCGATCGTAGACGGTGCTTCGGATTTGGCGCCGAAGGACAAGCGGGATCAGCAGACCCTTGATCGCAACGATCACTAGTCCTAGGAGCAAGAGGTTGACCAGCCCAGAGGACACCGAGACCGCGATCGCCAGTCCCCCCAGCGCAAACGATTGGGCAGAGTACCCGGCGACCGCCCCTCGGACTCGTCGTGCGATCAGCAGCCAGAACGTGGTCAGCAGCGCCAGCGCGGCGAGTGTCATCTGAGCGGCTTCCACTGGGTTCAGCGTCCCACGCTAAAGATCACCATTGCCAAGAACGACAGAACGAAACTCCCACCCAGATATTCCGGAACCCTGAGAATGCGAATCTTCGCCAGGACTGACTCGACACCCACGATCAGAATGGCTGCCCCCAGCATCTTGGCCATCAATGTCGCTATACCCACGATGAAGCCAATCACAGTTGGGGAGCCCGCCAGTCCGAGCGGCACTACTAAGACATTTAGCCACACAACCAGCAGGACAAAGAGCTTCATCCACCCGCCCCACTCGAGCAGCGCCTGGTCGGGTCCGGAAAATTCGAACAGACGCGAGGCCTCGATCATGGAGAGCTCCTGCGAACTGCCGGGGTTGTCTATCGGTAGTCGGCCCGCCTCAGCCAGCACGACCATAAAGAAGGCCGTTGCAACCAGCACATGGCTCACAGTCACGAGTCCGGAAGAAGTGAAGAGGGATTGGGTGACGACGAACGGCACGGTACTGCCCAGGGCTATGAAACCGACAGAGTAGAAGACAACTATGAAGGTCGGCTCTGCGAGCGATGACACCAGCCGTGAGCGGCTTGCCCCAAGGCCGCCGTAGGGGCTGCCGTTGTCCATCGCGGCCAGGTTTACGAAGAAGCCGCCAATTGCAAGCACGAACCCACTGGCGATCATGTCGCCCATGAAAGCCCAACTCAACGGGAAAGCGGTGAGCACCGGGATCAGCATCGCAAAGGCAATCGGAGTGGCAAACGCTACGTACGGAGCCAACCGAAAGACCCAGGACGCGTTTGGCGTCTGCATCCTCTCTTTGCGAAGCAGCTTCAAGAGGTCCAGATATGGTTGTACTGGTGATGGACCGTGTCGCGACTGTACGCGTGCGTTCAACCTGTCAATCACACCCTTGAGCAGAGGTGCGAGCAGAACCACGGTGACAACCGCGACGACCTGGCCGATCGCAGAGGCTAGCACCGTACTGGCTCGCGCGCGAGCATAGTGACTCCCTGAAATCCATCACGCATGGCGTTCAGGGACCGTCAGCGCGGTACGCCGTTGTGGTGCTGTGCACCGAGGCGGGCCCCATCGCCTCTGACCAAAGTCTATCAAGTTCTTGAGCGCCTCTGCTCAGCATCCGTCAGCTGCGCCCGCCATCGGCGCATGAACGGGCTGCGCCCGCCGGGCTCGCGGAGTGCCACGCCCGCCCGATGGAGTCGCTTGGTGAGCGTGGCCCGGGGATTCCCCGTCAACAGCTCGATTTGGGGGACGCTCAGCCCACACCGGAGGTACAGAGCACGAAGACCAGACGCAGATAGTCTGACAGGAGTGGGGAAGCGCTCGTAGATTGGCCCCCCCGGATCCACCTGAGGGATTCCGAACTGCTTCAAGGTGCGGCCCACCTGCACGTCCGCGTAGAGTGCCTCGAGGAGCTCGATCTCTGTTGGGCCGCGGCTCGGAGCAGGTCCACCAAGGGGCACCTGCCAGCCCCGCTCATGAGCCACACGGAGCACCGCGTGCCGCGAGCTCCCCAGCGCGTTGGCGACCGCCTGCGCTGACTGCCCGTCTCCGAGGTAGAGGTGCTGCACGGCGGCGACGTCTAGCACCCGACGGTCTTCCCGATTGGTCCCTCCCTTAGTACGCATTGGAATGCCGTGCTCCAGGAGCCGCAGACGCACGGAGCGTCCGGAGATTCCGAGCCTCAGACCTACCTGGTCACTGGTCAGGTGCTGTAGCACATACAGGTCGAAGAGCTGATCTGCGATGTTGGTCGGTCCGTGCCACCGAGTGTGAGGTCGCGCCCTCCCCAACCCCCGTGGAGGCCGATGTACCCCAGCCTTGTCCAGCACTTGGGTGACCCAGCGACGGTTCTCCCCCAGAAGCGCAGCGATCTGGTACGTGGAGAGCCCGCGGCGTACGTATAAGTAGCGGACATGATCAGCATTGATGTCGGCCCGTGCCGCAGGCTCGGGCACTGCTAGACCGGCAAGAGCCACAGAGATAGTGCCATGGCAACTCCCAACCGCCTACTGGTGGTCAGGGGCCGTTAGCACATCGCAATTTCGGCAGAGCCGCGGCGAGCCCCATCGCCTATCGGCGAGATTCTAGCGCCACACGGGCGAAACGTCAAGTCGGCGCGGCGCGTCACCGAGAAGCGACGTCTACTGACGCGTCCATGGGGGCTTGAGGGGTACGGAAGGCGCACTGACCGCCGTCCCTGCCCCCGGAGCCGCGGCGGCGGGCGGAGAAGGCCCTGGTGGCTGAAGCCTACCTGGCCGGGATCTCGACCCGGTGGATGGAGGTGCTCGTGCAGCAGCTGTGGATCGGGCGGATCTCGAAGTCCCAGGTCTCGGAGTGCTGCAAGAGCCTGGATGAGACAGTGGAGGAGTTCCACAGTCGACCGCTGGATGCGGGCCCTACTCGTACCTGTGACTGGACGCGCTGAGCGAGGGGTGCCGGGACGGAGGGGCGGATCGTGACCGTGGCTACGGTGGTGAAGACACGCTCAAGGCGGACGGGCACCGGGAGGTGCTGGGGATGGACGTCTCCGCACACCGGGACTATCACCTGTCCGCTGGCAAGCCGCCTCCCTCTAGCGGAGGACAACTACAGTTGGTACGGACCCTGCCCTCATGGTGGTGATCTGGGGAATCGTCGACTGCTGAATCCCGCCTAGCTCTGAATTGACTGCTGGGCCGTACAGCCCAAACGATTTGGGGGACTCCCCTTGTCAGTCCAAATGCCATAGCCCCCCCTTCTGGAGTCGGTTTGTGAGAATCGACCCGTTCAGGAAGGCAGATGGCGATGCCCAAGGTCTATGCCGTGGAGTTCCGCCGCCGCCGGTTACCCTAGTCCGCTCCGGGAGACCCGTCGGCCAGTCGGCGGCTCATCTCCAGGTCAGCGAGGCGAGAGAACCTCTGCCGAGAGTGCACGACCAGTGCTCGACTCTCATATAGCCGGTCCACCTGACCGGGTCAATATCATGAGAGCCTCACGCCCGGTGTGAGAAGGGAGTGCTGGAGACGGGCGGCCAAGTTCTTCTGGCACACGCCCCGGCCGGAAAGTGCCGTCAGTCGGTCGCTGACCTTTCTGCCGTACAGCGCCCGCGCCCTACCTCATCTCGACTACTCTCCGGGCGGTTCAGGTCCGTTGTAGTGGATGGTCACAACACCTCACTTCGGCCGTGCCCCGGGCGGCGGAGACTCAGCGATCACTACGCCTGCAGGACAATCCGCGAGCCGTGCCGGACGGTGTTGAAACAAGGCATTGACCTCGTGAACGTTGTAACCGGCCCGTCGAATCAACGACGCCGCCTGCTTATAGTAGAGGTCGACTACATTTGGTACCGACCCCGCCTTCATACTCGTGATCTGGGGAATAGTTGACTGCTGAACGGGCCCAAGTCTGAAATGGGTGCGGGGCCGTGTAGCCAAAACGATTCAGTCCCGAATCCTGTATGGGAGTTGCCGAAGTCAGGCGGCTCTACGACTATGATGTCGTTGATCGGTCCCCGATAGCCGGTACCAGTAAAGTGACCACTGACTTCGACAACGTAGCAAGTCTTGTTCAGTGGGCGTGAGGCGAACTGCGAGATCTGTCCCTTTTGGTCCAACTCCCAGTTCCACACTCTCTTGCAACCGCTTTCCACCCATTTGACCTGAGTGGAATACGGGTGGCCCTGCGCGGCAGCAGCTGAAAACGCAGTCACATACACTATCCGGGGCACGGCGGCTGTCGTGGCCGCACAACCCGCTAGGGTGAAAGCCGCTACGGCCAGTGCCCCAAGAGCCTGCATCCTCGTCTTAAGGCCGGACTGCAGACGACGCACAGGGCTCAGCCAGCTCGGGACGCAGTATGGAGTGGCAGTGCAAACTGAGGTGCCGACGCATGGTCTACGGTGAGCCGTTGTAAACTCCACCCAGCTGTAACCCATTGCGTTGCAACCAGGGTTGATCTCACCGTCAATCCACGAGTTCGTCCACGCCTAGTCATCTGCAGCGTGCCTCCCATTACAGCTGATCGCGTTTGCCTACTGGCTAGTGTAGTAAATCTCACCACACTCGATACCGGTTGTCGCAACCACCTTGGCATTGGGCGAATAGAGATCCCCAGAAGTGCGGCTGGGGCCACCAGGAATCCACTGACAGCCGGGAAAGCCGCCACCACTACCACCACCGACAGTATGTTGAGGAGTAGGCGCCGCGGTGAGAGCGGATGTCGAGAACGTTAGGTCGGCACCCCCAGTGCTCACCAGTAACACCACCCCGGCTACGACGCTGTAGAAACTGCGTCGCGGAGCCGTCTGGTGGAGGTGATGTCGGTCCGCCTCGCAGGGATCCTCGCCCCGCCCTCCCCGGGGCCAGGGTGTTTACTGTATTAGAACCGAAATCCGTAGACGAAAGCGACGGACGCTTTCGGCGAATCACTCGTTCAACGCAGCAATCACCCAACGCTGGGACGTTGTTCACTTAACCGGTCTCACTTGGATCAGCGGAGCGGGAGACGGGTCTCGAACCCGCGACCTTCTGCTTGGGAAGCAGACGCTCTACCGGCTGAGCTACTCCCGCCCGAGCCCGGAGTATATCTTCCGTCGCGAAGCGGCCATCGGTCAGGCGGGCAGCGGCTCGGAGGTCGATTCCGGGCTTGAGGGCACGGGCAAACGCAGAGGCCTCTCTTGACTGTTCAGGACCGTCTCGCGCACTGATCCCACGAACCGCGCCAGCTCGGCCGCCGCTCCGCCGGAGTCCCTGGTGGAGACGATCACCCGGTAGCTGGGACGGTCCGGGTCCGGAAGGACCAGGGCCCAGCCTCCATCCACCGCCACCTTGAGGCCGTCGGTCAGATCCAGGCGCTCCTTCCTGTAGTCCTCGACCAGCCGCCGCATCACCTCCCCCTTGACCTCCCAGGGGCAGGCCACAGCCTCCTCCAGGTGGCTCGCCGGCTCTAGGCGGCGGCGCAGCTCGGAGAGATGTTTGTCCTGAGTGACCAGCATCTCCACCGTGGCCAGCAGCGTGTAGATCCCGTCGTAGGCGCTGAGATGGGAGGGCCACACGAACCCGCCCGTCTCGTCGCAGGCGAAGAGAGCCTCATTGCGCGTTGCCGCGCGGACGATCGAGGCGCTATCGGCACGTGTCAGGACCAGCTGCCCGCCGTTCTCCTGCACTACCTGTCCCAAACGGCTGGAGGCCGATACGGGTGCCACCACTTTGCCCGGCCCGCGGGCCTGCAGCGCGAGCATGGCCAGAATGCAGCTGGCCTCCTCGTAGGGCATCACCGCTCCCTCGTCGTCAATGAGGATCAGGCGCTGCGCCGAGGGGTAGAGGCGCGCCCCCAGCCGGGCCGACACCGCGCCGGTGATGGCCGACGCCTGCTGGAGCTCGTCCTCCCGGCTGCGAGCCTGGGGCAAAATGGCTGCCTCCTCCTCGAAACCGGCCCGCAGGGTGATCGCCTCCAGGCCCAGCTCCCGAAGCAGATGGGGCAGCACCAAAGAGGCGCTGCTGAAGGCGAAATCGACCAGCACCCGGGTGCGGCTTCGGTCGATCGCCTGGCGGTCGAGCTGGGAGATGGCGTGGGCGGCGTAGGCGTCGAGAGTCCCCTGGGGGGCGAGGATGTCGGTGATCTCACCCGGGAGCACGCGGCGGAAGTCCTCGCGGAAGAAGGTGTTCTCCAATCGGCGTTCGCCGCGGCGGTCCAGGGCCATGCCCCGCTCGTCCAGGACCAGGAGGTCGGCGGAGCGGGCGTCCAAAGGCGAGGCGAGGACGTGGACGGTGCCCACCACCGATGACTCCCGGGTGTAATGGCAGGTCACAGGCACCGGCAGCTCACCCAGGTCGACCACCTGGGCGCCTGCCGAGATCATCCCGGCGATCATGGCCCGCTTGATCATCCCCGAGCCCGGGCTCCGGTCCCGGCAGATGGCCAGGTGGCTGCCCCTCGGCTGGGTCGCCGACCACGCCGCCCCGAGGCGGGCGCACCACTCAGGGGTGAGTTCCACGTTGATGATCCCGGTGATCCCCGCCTTGCTGAAGAGGCTGCTGCGCCAGGTGCCGGCCCAGATCACCGACTCATGCACCACCGACCCCGGCTCGATCTCCTTACCTGGCCAGATCCGCACCCCCTGCTCGACCACGCTGCGAGACCCGATGGTGCAGTCGTCGCCGATGACGCTGGAGTCCTCCAGGAGCACGTCGGGCTTGATCGTGGCCGAGCTGCAGACCACGGCCTGGCGCAGACGGCTGCGCTCCCCGATGTAGACCTGGGGCCAGAGGACGGTGTTACTGACCTTGGCCCCGGCGTCGACCACCGCATAGCGGTCCAGGACCACCGGGCCGTTGAGGAAGGCCTCGTGGCCGACGACCGCGTCCCGGCCGATGAAGGCGGGGCCTTCGATCCGGGCGGTGTCGGCGACCGAGGCTCCCTCGTTGGTCCACTGCGAGGGACCGGTCCGCTGCCCGGCGATCTCGCACACCACCCGGCCCTCCAGGGCATCCCAGTTGGCCTGGAGATAGCTCTGGACGCTGCCGATGTCGCACCAGTAGCCGCGGCCGACGACGGCCCAGAGCGAGTCCCGCCGCCGCAGCATCTCCGGGAAGACGTCCTGGGACCAGTCGCTGGGCTCTCCCTCGGGGCAGTAGCTGAGAACGTTCGGCTCGAGCACGTAGATGCCGGTGTTGACCTGGTCACTGAAGACTTCGCCCCACGAGGGTTTCTCCAGGAAGCGCTGGATCCGGCCGTTGCCGTCGGTGATGACCACCCCGTACTCGAGAGGGTTGCCGACGCGGGCCAGGATCAGGGTTGCCTGGGAACTGTGGTCGCGATGGAAGCTGACGGCCTGGGTCAGGTCGATGTCGGTGAGGCTGTCGCCGCTGATGACGATGAAGGTCTCGTCCAGCAGCGACGCGGCGTTGCGGACGCTCCCGGCAGTCCCCAGGGGCCGGTCCTCGACCACGTATTCGAGCTGCATCCCCAGCTCGGTGCCGTCGCCGAAGTAGTTGCGGATGCTCGCCCCCAGGTACTGCAGCGTGATCACCACCTCGGTGATGCCGTGGCGGCGCAGGAGCCGGAGCACGTGCTCCATGCATGGCCGCCCCACCACCGGCACCAGCGGCTTGGGCCGGCGGCTGGTCAGGGGCCGTAGGCGGCTGCCCTCGCCCCCCGCCATCACGACTGCCTTCATCGGAGCGCCCTCTGACCTGCCCTGCCTGGCTCCGGCCCGCCCGGCTGCCCCAGCCCGGACCCGATCATAGAGTGCGGTGGCGCAGCCGGCGGCCCCACAGCCCCAGGGCCAGCAGCACCAGAGCTGCCGCCAGCACAGTGACCGCAGCCTCCCCCAGAAGCTCGAAGAGCGCGGTCCGGGGCGCGTAGACAGGGGGCGCGGGCAGAGCCTGGAGCCGGTGGCCGTAGGTGGTCTCCGACGTCAGACCCAGAACCAGGCCCGAGGGTCGGCGGGCGAAGACGGGACCCAGGACCGCCAGGCCCAGCAGGTGGGGGTCCGGGGGCGACGCCCGGTACCAGCTATAGCCGCCGTCGGGAGTGAGCAGGGTGCCAAACCCGTTGGTGCCCAGATAGGCGGAGCTGGCTCCGTCGGAGACCAGCCCTGTCAGCCGGGGGACCCCTCCGAAGCCGCCGTAGGGCAGCACCTGGAACACCCTCTGCCACGTCCGACCGGTCCCCTGCCAGACCAGTCCCTGGGGCTCCGCCACCAGGGCGGTCCCGGAGCCGAGCTCGGTCAGAAGCGAGGTCGTGGCGGTGAACCGAGGGGAGCCCGCCGCAGGCAGGAATCGCCTTCCCGAAGGGGAGACCCAGAGCCGGCCCCCCACCAGGGCCAGCCACTCGAGGCGTCCTCGAGGGGGCGCCACGACCGCCAGGGCCGAGCCCAGGACAGTCCGCCGCATGCCTCCACCGAGCCGGCCACTGAAGATCCCTTTGGAGCTGGCCACCACAAGCTCCCCACCCTGAAGCGCCAGCGCCCGCGGCCGACCCCCGACCCCTGAGAGCCAGCGGCTCTCCCCGCCCGACCGGGTCTGCAGCAACGCACCGTCGGCGAAGGCCACCACCCCGACCGGCCCCGAGGCGGCTACCGCCTCCGGCGCGCCCGGGGACTTGGTTCCCCGCCGGGGCGCGGTCGGCGCCGGGATGACCACCCTGGTGAACCGGCCGGTCGCGGGCCGGAACCAGCCCAGCCTCCCTCCCTCAACCACCAGGGTCACCTGGCCCTTGGTGGAGGCGGCCAGGGTGATGTGCCGCGGGCCGCCTGGGACCGGCAGCCACCACGGCGACGCCGCCAGGACCGGCGAAACCTGAGGAAGCGCGACAAGGCCGATTGTGACCAGCGCCAGCCCCAGGGCGGCCCTGCGACGGATCACGACTCAGTGGCCATAGAGCCCGCTGACGATCGCGGCCACCAGGAACAACTCGGCCACCACGTGGACCAAGGCCGCGGGCCAGACGCTGCGGCTTTGCTGGGTCATCCAGCCCCAAACCAGCCCCAGCAGGATCACGAGCGGGATCAGGCTTTCGGCCGGACCCTGGTACTGGGTTGCGATGTGGGCCACCCCGAAGATCAGGGCCTGGGCGATGAGCGCGGTCCAGCGCCCATGCTCGCGCTCAAGCGCCACCAGCAGCACCCCCCTGAATTGGATCTCCTGGCCAATGGCGCTGGCCGCCTGGGCAACCCCGGTGGCGATCGCCGCCGAGCCCCCCAGGGCCAGCAGCGGCACCCCCTCTCTGCCGATCAAAGGCCCGGGCAGCAGAAACGCGATCACCAGGAACATGAGGGAGAGTCCCAATCCCAGCCCCACTGCCATCCAGCCAATCCCCGTGAACAGCCGAAGCACGGGTCTCGGCCGGGGACAGAGCATGCGAAAGCCCAGAGCCAAGAGCAGGCTCACCACCAGCCAGGCAACCCCGGCGAAGGCGTTGCGGGCCAGGCCGTAGGGGGCCCCGACCAGAGAGGGGGCTGCCCCGCCGTAGCCCAAGAGCCAGAGCCAGAGGGAGTAGGGCAGGCTGAGATTGAGAAGGGCAAAGGCGATCAGCACCTGAGAGCGCAGGGAGGGGAAGGCCAGGGCCGCGCCGCAGAGGGCGGCGAAGTAGCCCGTCAGGCGCCAGAGATCGGGGTCGACGCTGTCGGGGTCGCCGAAGAGTCGTGGCACCAGGATGGTGGCCGCCGCCCCGGCCAACATCAGCAGGAGCGGGCCCCAGCGCCCCAGGGCCGCCGCCCAGGGCGCTGGAGCCCACCGGCGGAGGGCAGCGGTCAAGGGCGACCGGCGACCGCGCCCCTGCTAGTCGCTGGAGCTGTCGGGGCCGAACCCGGGGACGGGCGGGCTGTAGGAACCTCCAAAGGAGTCGTCGTCCAGGTCCTCACCGCGGATCTTGTCGACCACGTCGTAGACCTTGTCCTGGACGGTGCCGGAGAAGAGGAAGGCAACCCCCGCCAGTGCCAGGACCCCGCCCGCAATCCAGACCTTGCCAGGGCGGCGCTTCTTGGACTTGGGCTTGATCCCGGACTTGCGCAAAGAGCCCTCGACCTTCTTGCGGGTGTCGTCGGGCAGGGACTTGCTGGCCTCGTAGGCCGCCTGCACCACCCGGTCGGCGAATTCGGAGGAACGGCCCCGGGCCGTCTCCAGGGCCTCGGCCGCCCGCTTCTGGGCAGTGTCGGCCACCGGCTGCATCGAGCTGGCCAGCCGCCCCGCGACCTCGGGAAGTTGCTGGGACACCGCGCTGATGGTCGGCGCCACCCGCTCGCCCGCTCCCTTGACCCCGTTCCCGATCACCTCCACCAGCGCCCCGGCGGCATCCCCGGCGGTGCTGCTGAGGCGCTCCATCGACTTCTGCCTCTGCCTGAGTCTCATTTCGCCGCCTCCTCGGTGCTGATCCCGCTGCGAGTGTAGCCAGGCCGTGGCAGGCAGTCGGGCCAGCTGTTCGGTGAAGGCGAGGTTGGGCCTGAGCGGGCGCCCGGTGCCCGCTCAGGCAAGGGGCAGGTGCTGCAGGGGTCCGTTGCCCCGGCCCAGGCCCGGCGCCTCCAGGATCGCGCGGCGCACGTAGTCCCGTGCCCGGCGGATCGCCTCCAGCGGCTCCAGCCCCAGGGCCAGGTGGGCTGTGATCGCGGCCGAGAAGGTGCATCCGGTGCCGTGGGTGTGCCGACTCGAGATGCGTTCCCCCTCGAGCCGGGTCACCGCCCCCCGGTGCAGCACCAGGTCGGTCGCCCCCGCGGGGGCGTGCCCCCCCTTGACCACCACGTACTCCGGCCCCAAGCGGGCCAGGACCCGGGCCGCGGCCAGCGCCTCGACCTCGTTCGTGACCGGGAGACGGGCCAGGGTCGCGGCCTCGGGCCAGTTGGGGGTGGCCACCAGTGCCAGGGGCAGCAGCTCCCGGCGCAGGTCCGAGACCGCAGCCTCTGCCAGAAGCCGGTCGCCACTCTTGGCCACCATCACCGGGTCGACCACCAGCGGACCCCAATCGCGCTGACGCAGCTCCTCGCAGACACGGCGGATGTGAGCCGCCGAGTAGAGCATCCCGGATTTGACCGCCCGGGGCCGGAGGTCCTGATCCAGGGCCCGGAACTGCTCGCTCAGGAACCCCAGCGGAACGGGCTCCACCGCCCTGACCCCGAGGGTGTTCTGGGCGGTCAGGGCGACGGTGACGGTGACGCCGTAGACCCCCAGGGCCTGGAAGGTCTTGAGGTCGGCCTCAAGCCCGGCTCCGGCGCCGGAGTCGGAGGCCGCGATACTGGCGACGATCGGGGGCGTGGCCCCGAGGCGGCTCAATCCGCCATCCCCAGTGCGGCTCGCGGCCCAGCCGACCCAGGACGCCCTTGATGGCCGCTCTCCCAGCGCCGGGCCAACCAGTAGGCGACTACGGTCACGGCCACCCCCACCAGTTCGGAGATGTCGGCGGGCTGGTGCAAGAAGAGGAACTGGGCCAGGGGTGAGGCAAAGCCCCACTCCCCTGGCGGCGGCGGCTGGTTGAAGAAGAGAAGCGTGGCCACAGTCCCGGCGCCGAAGGCGGCCATCAAGGGCCACCGGAAGCCGTAGCTGTACCAGTGGCCGCGGGGCGCGACCAGCGACCGGGGGTCAACCTCTCGGCGCCGCCAGAGCGAGTCAAGGATCACCAGCACCCCCCAGGCGGGGAACCAGACGTAGGTGATGGTGAGGAAGTCGACGTAGTTGCCCTGGAACCCAACCCCGGCGAAGAGGACCAGGGCGGCGATAAGGCCGCCCAGGATCCCGACAGCGGTGGCGGCGAGCCAGCGCCTAATCCGGATTCCGATCGCCAGGGCGCAGAGAGCAGACGAATAGACGTTGAGGTAGTTGGAGCTGAGCTCGGCCACGATGATGAAGGCGGCGAAGCAGTAGCCGAACCAGAGCGGGACGCTGCCGACGATCAGGTTGGGCAACAGCCGGCCCGGGTCCATCGTCTGGATCGCAGCCCCCAGCAGCCCGCAGAGCACCAGGCTGGTGGCGCTGCCCCCGCCTCCCGCCAGGGCCACCCGCCGGGGCGACGAGTCTTGGGGCAGGTAGCGGGAGTAGTCGGCGGCGTAGGTGACCCAGGAGACGATCAGGGCGAAGGTCAGAGTGAAGCCAAGGGCCATCGCCGCCAGGTGTGGTCCCAGCGGGAGGCGGCTCTCCAGAAGAAGGTCCCAGCGGTGGAAGGTGAATAGGGCAAGTACGGCACAGACCACAAGAAAGGCGGGCACCTGGAAGTGCTGCACCACTGAGATGGTGCGGTGGCCGTAGACCGCCACCAGGAACGAGACCAGGGCGATCGCCACCAGGAGCAGGGGCACGGCTGCTGCCGGTGCCCCATGGAAGATGGGCAGGGCCTTGGTGGTGGTCACGGCGATGGCGCAGTCGTAGGCGAACCAGCCGATCGCGATCAGCATGGTGAGCAGACCGCCCACCACCGCCCCCCGGCGGCCGAAGACCATCCGTGACTGCACGATCTGGGGGGCGCCGGTGCGGACCCCCGTGATGCTGAGCAGCCCGAGCAGCCCGGCCCCGGCAACGGCTCCCGCGATCAGGACCAGGGCCGCATCCCAGAACCCTAGCCCCGCTGAGGAGATCAGGATGGCCCCGGCGAAGAGGGAGAAGAAGTCCGCCAGCGCCCCGCACCAGATGAAGTAGAGCTCCCGGGGCCGGCCGTGGCGGCGCTCGGCCGGGACCGGCTCCAGGCCCCGGAGTTCGACCCGGAGGAACTCGTCGTCAGGGAGGGGCGCGCTCGTCGCGCCCGCAGCGGCGACGGCCCCCTCCACCCCGAGTTCAGCCATTAGGACGGTTCCTCGTGCCTGCCAGAAGCGGGGGTCCGGCAGGTGGAGGCTTCCCGACGCTGGTACTAACCAGATCCGGTCATCAGGGTTGGCTCGTGCCTCTCAGCGCCTGCCGGCGCACCCCTAGCTGGGGAGCCGCGCTCCCCGCCCGAGTATAGGCCTGGCCGGCGCTGCATTAATCAGAGCAACGGCGCCGGACGGTCGGGCCGGGGAGAATGGTTCGGTGACCGTCGACCCTCTCGCATACACCGACCGTTGGCCGGTCCGGCAGTACGAGGTGGACCGCCAGGGCCACGTCAACAACGCCGTCTATCTCAACTACGCCGAGGAACTGGCGGCGCGCCACGCCGAGCGCTCGGGGTTTGGCCGTGCGTGGGCAGACGGCCACGGCGGGGCCTGGGTCATACACCGCCACGACGTGATCTATCACAGCCCGGCCCTGCTCGGCGAGGAACTGGAGCTGACCGTCCGGGTGGAGCTGGTCAAGGGCGCCAGGGGCCACCGGCGCACCACCATCGTCGCCGGCCGGGCGAGGCGTCCGGTGGCCGACATATTCACCGAGTGGGTCTGGGTCAGAAGCGAGGACGGGCGCCCGGCGCCGGTGCCAAGGGAGCTGGTCCGGGCCGCGGCCGAGGTCACGCGGACGACGCTGGCGGCCAGAAGACGCGCTGGCGGAGCGGCGCCCGGCAGAGAACACGTCGGATCCCCCAGCCCAACCTAGGTGACCCGTTCTCCAGAAGTGGACGGAGACCGCGGCAGATCCGCCCCGTGCCTCAATCGGGGAGGGCGGCCGGGGCCTTGGCCGGCGCCGCTGCGGCCAGGGCCGCCGGGCGTCGTCGGACCCGGACTCCGCCGGCTCCGACGACGCGGCCAGCTGCCGCTGAGTCGGCCGGGGGCTGGCGCCGGGCGCCCCGGCGAGAGCTGGTCCGCGCCGGCCTCGCCACCAGGTCCAGCTTGCCGATGAGCAAATCCACGTCCGTGGCCGGCAGGGGCTCGGCGAAGAAGAAGCCCTGGAGCATGGGATCGTTGTCAAGCGACTCCAGCACCTTGACCTGTTCCTTGGTCTCCACCCCCTCGATGACCACCGTCAGGGAGAGAGCCCGGGCCAGATTGACGACGCTCTCAGCCACCGCCACGCCGGACTTGCCGTCCTGGATCCGGACCATGAACGATCGGTCGATCTTGAGCTCGTCGACGGGCAGGTGATGCAGCTGGGCCAGCGAGGACTGGCCAGTGCCGAAGTCGTCGATGGCAATCCGGATTCCCAGCCGGCGAAGGGCTCGCAGCTGCACCGAGGCCTGCTCCACGTCCTTGACGATGGTGCTCTCGGTCACCTCCAGGACCAGCTGACCGGGGTCGATCCCCGAGCCCGCGATCGCGCCCTGGACGTCCTCGACCAGGGCTTGGTGCTGCAACTGGCGGGCGGAGACATTGACCGAGAGGCGGAGGTCCCGGCGCCCGGGGTGCCGGCGGCGCCACTCGCCCATCTGGCGACAGGCCTCGTAGAGCACCCAGCGGCCGATGGGGACGATGAGGCCAGTGGTCTCGGCCACCTGGATGAAGTCGTCGGGGGAAACCCACTCGCTGCGGTCGGGGTCACGCCAGCGGAGGAGCGCCTCGACCCCGATCAATTGGTGCTCGGGAGCGCTGACGATGGGTTGGTAGAGGAGGTGCATCTCCTGCCGTTCCAGCGCCCGGCGGAGCCCGGTCTCGACGTGCATCCGCTGCACTGCCTGCTGGTGCAGCGAGGGATGGAATTCGACCGAGCGCCCCTTCCCCTCGGACTTGGCCTGGTAGAGGGCGATGTCGGCGTCACGGAGGAGGGCTTCGGCATCTGCGGTGGCGTACTTGGTGGTGATCAGCCCTACCGAGGCCCCCACCGTCACCGTCAGACCGTCGGGAGCCGCTATCGGCTGCGCCAGCACCTCGCCGATGCGGTCGGCGACGGCGGTGGCCACCGCAGTGCCGCTCATCTTTTCGATCAGGACGGCGAACTCGTCGCCACCCAGGCGGGCGAAGGTGTCGGCGGGGCGGAGGCACTCGCCGATCCGTCTCGTCACCTCCAGCAGCACCGCGTCCCCGATGGCATGGCCATAGCTGTCGTTGATGGTCTTGAAATCGTCGAGGTCGACCGAGAGCAGCCCTAGGGTGGACCGGCCGTCACGGCGCGCCTTGAGCGCGTGCTCCAGGCGGTCCCGCAGCAGCGCCCGGTTGGCCAGTCCGGTAAGGGGGTCGTGCAGCGCCTGGTGGCGGAGCTGGTCCTCCAGCTCGCGGCGCTCGGTGATGTCACGCCCTGTCAGGACCACCGCCCCGACATAGGGATCGTGGAGCAGGTTGGTCAGGCTCAGCTCCAGATGGCGCCAGCTGTGGTCGTGATGCTGGATGCGACACTCTATCTTCCGCGTCCCCGACGGGTCGCTCCGGGCTTCCTCGATGGCGTCCAGGACCTTCTGCCGGTCACTGGGGTGGAGCAGTCCGCTCAGGTCGAACCCGCTGGGGGAGCTGGGCCGGGCCCCCAGAAGCAGCTCCACCGCCGGGCTCAGGTAGCTGAAGACGCCATCCGCCGCCATGGCCATGATCAGGTCGGACGAGTTCTGCACCAGGGAGCGGAAACGGCCCTCGCTCCGGCGCAGGTCCTCCGAGATCGCGGCCCGGCTCAGGGCGAGGGCGCATTCGTCCGCCAGGATCTCCAGCACCTCCTCCTGGTCCGGTGCCAGGGGATGAACCGTGGCGACGCCGAAGGCGCCCAGGGGTTGACCCCCGCTGTGCAGGGGGATGAGGCGCAGATGGGGCAGGCTGGGAGCGATCCGCAGCAGCCCCAGCAGCGCCGCCCGGCCCTCCGCCCCCTGGGCAACGGGCGTAATCCCCAGGAGCTGTTCCATGGTCTCAGGGGGCAGGCTCTCGGAGTCGACGCGCGCCTCCCCGGGGAGCCGGTCCAGGGAGCGGCCCGCGGAGATGACCTGGAACTGGCTTCGGCCCAGCGTCGTGAGCGCCACCTGGACCGCGCCGGGGGTGCCCACCACCTCCGCCGCCACCCGCCGCACCGCCCGGTACACCGCGGCCGGGCTGTCGGCGACCATCAGCTCCTTCCCGACCCGGCGCAGGGTGCGTTCCCGGCGGGCGGCGCCGCGGCGGCGGGCGATCACCGAGCGCAGCACCTGCATCACCATCGCCGCCATCGCCAGTGCCAGGACCCCAGAGAAGCCACGCTCCAGCGCCATCGGGGCCCGGGCCCAGCCCGCTGCGACCGCGATCGCTCCCAAGTCCGCGGCGGCGAACCCCAGCGCCACCCCGGCGGCGCCCTCGGGGCTGGCATAGAGGGCTCGGAAGTACAGGGTGGCGAATAGGACGGCCAGCACCCCCGAGGAGTCCCGTGAACCGACCCCGACCACGAACAGGGCCACGAAAGCCAGGAGATCCTTCCAGACCGGGAAGTGGCCCAGCCGGTAGCCGGAGAGCAGCCACCAGGCGAGCCAGCCCACCCCGGCGAAGCTGCAGAGGCGGAGCTCCTCCGGGGCGCTGGAGAAGGCGGCGATTATCGCCACGGCAAGTGCCAGCGAGACCAGCGCCAGCAGCAGCAGGAGCCACTGCACCCCCGCCAGCAGGTCCGCCGGTGGACGCAGTCGGTTGCGCCACCGCCCCAGGACCAAACGGGTAGCGGACATCGATCTCCCTGGCAACTCGGAGGGCGGCCGCGCCGATCACCGCCTGGAATTGACTCTGAGAGTGACCGGGATGACTACCTGCTACGGAACGGTGAAAGGTGTGTGCGCAGTCCTTGAGGCGACGCCAGCACCGTGCCCGCTCGGTCGGCTCAGTCCCTGGTCGTGATCCCCGCCACAGGCGCCACCAGCGCCCGCGCCGGCACCCCCACGCGCCCCAAGCTGAGGAAGCCCGCAAACATCAGGGCCACCCCCACCGCTTCAAAGATCCCGAGTTCCCCGAGGCTTCCTCCCACGGACTTGGCCAGTGCGAAGCCCAGGGCCACCACCAGCGCCCCCGCGGTGAGCAGGACATTGCACACCACCCGGTCGAGCCCCGCCCGGGAGCGGGCGAAGCGGTACGCCGACCAGGCTGAGCCACCGGCCAGGACCACGGTTCCCACGACGTTGAACACCACCGCTGCCACGAAGATGGGGGTCCCGTGGCCAACCAAGGCCCCACCCAGCACCCCGGCACTGGTGCTGAGGCGGGAGCCATCGACTGGCACGATGCTGGCGTCGATCGCCAGCAGCACGGTCAGTGCCAGCAGCACCAGGGCGGCGATCCGAACCGCCCGCACCGGAGCCATGAGGAAGGCGGTGCCCAGCGCCAGGTAGATGACCCCCAGGATGCCGCCCAGGAGGTAGAAGGCTCGGAAGAGGGCGGGTGAGAATCCCGAGGCCTCGCCCAGAGCCTGAGTGAGGGCGGCGGCAGCGAAGATGAGAAGGCCCGCGCCCCAGGCGGCGAAGGCCGGGCGGCGGCTGTGCCACCAGCGTTGCCAGACCACGGCCGAGAAGACCGCAGCCAAAACGCAGGCCACCACCGCTTCGCCCATGCTGTCCTCAAAGGCCCCGCGACTCCCTCGACCCCTCGAGACTAGCACTCCGGCCCACCACCTCCCGGACGCAGGAGCTCACTGGGGGCTCCGACCGACCCCCCGAGGCGCGCCCGGGCGGCGCCGCGACTTTACCGGCGCGAGGCGCACGCCCCGGTCGAGCCGTCGCGAACTTTGGAGCCCGGTCGCGCCATCACCATCGCCGGCTCGCAGGTGCTCCTCCGCTCGCCGCCCTTCGAGGCGGTAGTGGGCGCCGTCCGGCAGAGTCCGTTCATTCCAAGCGTCGTCGAACCTTTGGGAGCGGATCCGCTCTAAGTCGCGTCTCAGGCATCCGGGATGGCAGCGGCGCAATGTCTGGCGCAGCCTGCGGTCACGTAATCGCATGCTGTAAGGAGGAAAGCCGTGCAACCTACGCTCAAACGGGGGCTCGCCGTCGGCATCGCAGCCGGCGCCGCCCTAAGCTGCACCGGTGTCGCGCTCGCAGCCGGTCAAAGCACAACCACACCCCCGGCGAACGCTCCCAAAGGACATTGCGCGTGCCACCACCTACCCCGGGCAGCCGGGATGGTGGTGTCAGACAGCGCCACCGGGGGAGCGCTGAACTACGGGCAGATGGTCATCAAGGAACCCGACGGCGCCGAGCTCACCGTAAACCTCACCAGCCGCACCAAGGCCAAGCGCTACCAGGGCCGCGGCGTCAAGCCGGTATCCGAGTCCCCGGGGACGATCCCCGCTAGTGAGGTGGTCATCCTGCGCGGCAGGCTACTGCGCAAGACACCGCTGGTCGGTGGCATCCTCGACCTGGGTTTCCAGGCCCAGAGCTAGTCACCGTCAACTGAGTGCCGCCACCGTGGCGCCAGCCGGGGCTCGAGCGAGCCCCGCACTCAGACGTACTGGTAGTCGGAGGGGAGCTCGCGAGGTGACGCTGGGCCCACATAGAGCGCGCTCGGGCGGATCAGCCGGTTGTGTCCGACCTGCTCACAGATGCCAGCAGTCCAGCCCACGGTGCGGCTGCTGGCGAATGTTGGCGTGAACATGTCGCGCGGAATCCCGGCCGTGTTCATCACCACGCCGGCGTAGAACTCGACGTTCGTGTAAAGCCGCCGGCCAGGCTTGAGCTCGTTGAGGACTTGCAGCGCCGTCTTCTCGACATGCTCAGCAAAGCGGGCCTGCTCGCCACCCAGCTTCAAGGCCACCTCTCGCAGCAGGGTCGAGCGCGGATCGTCGGTCTTGTAGACGCGGTGGCCGAAACCCATCAGCCGCTCGCCCGACTCCACCTTCTCGCGGAGATACGGGTAGGCGCGATCAGCGGTGCCGATCTCGTCCAGCGTGTGCAGGGCGCGGGACGGCGCCCCGCCGTGCAGGGGCCCGGAGAGAGCGCCGATCGCGCCGACCAGGGCCGAGCCCATGTCGGCACCGGTGGACGCGATCACCCGCGCGGTGAAGGTCGAGGCGTTGAACCCGTGGTCCATGGTCAGGGTCAGGTACGTCTCCACCGCCCGCGCCCGCTCATCATCGGGTCGGGTGCCGGTCAGCATCTGTAGGTAGGCGGCGGCGAATCCCAGGTCGGGATCAGCGGTAACCGGCTGCTCTCCATTGTGGAGTCGGTAGAGTGAAGTCAGCAACACTGGAACCAGGGCAGTCATCCGCACCGCCTCCTGGCGCACCTCCTCCGCAGGGATGTCCATGGTCGGCTTGAGGTCAAGAGCACTGGCGACCAGCGACAGTGACGTGCGCAGCGCGTTGAGAGGGACGAACGGTTCGACAGCCGCGATTTGGGGTAGCAGCTTGGCCACGGGCTCGGGCAGGGTCCGCTGCCCGGCCGCATCCTTGCGGAATATCCTGGTTTGCTCGGCGTCCGGGAGCTCCCCCTCGATCAACAGATACCAGACCTGCTCGAAGGAGCAGTGCCGCGCAAGCTCGGCGCCGTTGTAACCGCGGTAGTGGAAGAACCCCTCCTCCCCGCGGACCGCTCCAATCGTGGTCTCCGCAACTGCCACCCCCTCCAACCCGGCGGGTACCATGATCGGTCCCTTCGCCGGAGCGACCGCTTGCACGTTGCTCATGCGCTTCTCCAGTCAGTCGATCAGCCTTTCTCTCCTGCCCGCGAATAGTTCAGGGGAGACGGTGGGTTGGCTTCTTCAACCTTGGCAGCCGCGCGGAAGAGATAGACCCAGGCGACGGTTGAGCCACCTGCGATCAGCGCCAAGACTATGAGGACTACGGCAATCTCGCCTGCTGTGGCCATTCGGACCCTCCGTGTACAGAACTTATTCTAGTGATCCTGTCGCTGGACCAGCCTCGGCCTAGCTGATCTGCAACCACTACCAGATCGTCGGGCGAGCAGGCCCCTCAGCCCCGTCGGCCCGACCATCCCACCAGGTGTCGAAGTGAATCCGCCCATGGTCGACCCGCGCCGCGCCCGCATCGCCCTCTGGGGCCTGGTCGGGGCCAGCTTCGCCGACTCGGTAGGCGGCACCATGGTCCTGCCCATCCTGCCCCTCTTCGTCCGGCACAGCGGTGGCTCCTATGGCGAGGTGGGCGTGATCACCGCCGTCTTCTGGGGGGCCGGGCTCGCCGTCCGCTACCCGGTGGGGCGCCTCTCGGACCGGGTCGGGCGCAAGTACCCAATACTGGTCTCCGAACTGGTCTACGCCTTGGCCACCGCCGCGTTCGCCCTGACCCCGTCACCACTCTGGTTCATCGCCCTCCGGGCGGTTCAAGGCGGCGGCGCGGGAGCGGTCCAGGTGCTGGCCATGGCTGCCGTGCCCGACCTGGTACCGACGGAGCGCCGCGGCCGCGCGTACGGCCTTCTCACCGGGTCCTACATGGGCGGGGCGATCATCGGGCCACTGATCGGCTCCGCCCTATTCGAGATCTCCCTCGGGGCAACCTTCCTGGCCTCGGCCGGGACCGCCCTCGTGGTGACCGCGGTGATCCTCGGCACGCTGCCCCAGGTGGTGCATCCCGAGGAGGGGGTGGCCCCCCGGGAGCCGGTGCGGCGGATCCTTCGTGACCGCGTCATCTTGGGAGTGGTCGTGACCTCGGCCGCGGTCGGGCTCCTGATCGGGATGTACGACACCCTCTGGAGCCTCTTGATGCACGCCCGCCATGCCACTGACCTGGAGATCGGGCTCTCCTTCACCCTCTTCGCCCTGCCATTCACCATCGGATCATGGCCCGCCGGCTGGCTCGCGGACCGGGTCGACAACCGCTGGCTGGTGGGCGTGAGCTGCATCGCCGCCGGCTGCTTCGCCGCCGTCTACCCCTTCCTGCCCAACCCCGCCTGGCTGATCGGCCTCGGGGTCTTTGAGGGGATCTTCACCGTGGCTGGATCTCCGGCCCGCCTGGCGATGCTGTCACGCCGGGTCGAACCTAGGCAGATGGGTCAGGCGCAGGGGATCTACGGTTCGGCCCAGGTGGGCGCCTCCGCCCTGGCCGCCCTCCTCGCAGGTGCCCTATTCGGGGTGGCGATACCCATCCCCTTCCTCGGCACCGCCGCCGCGATGTGGCTCGCGGGCCTGGTCCTGATCCCCCTCTGGCGGGGCGTCGACGGGCGCCCGACAGTCCCCCGTCCCCCCCACCCGGAGCCAGTTCTCCCCGGCGAGCTGTGACGGGGCCGGGGCCGAGGCCCCGGCCCATGCTTGGCCGACTCTCAGTTGGTCCTCAGAATCACCCTCCTAGCGCTGGCGTTGAGCACGTCAGCAAACGAGGTGTAGAGCGCGGCTATGGCGGTGGCTATCCCAACGTAGCCTCCGATGTGTGACAACTCAGGGATGTTGAGCCATGCGCCGAACGCGAGCAGGTAGTAGGTGATGAACAGGAGCAGGAAGACAGACTGCACAGCCCTCGTCGTGTGCAGCGACGCCAGGAACATGTACGTGGTGAAGATGCCCCAGGTGAAGAGGTAGAGGCCGACGGCAGGGCCAGCGGCAGTGCCCAGATGCGGGGCGAAGACCACCTCCAGGAGGTAGAAGCTCCACCAGAAGGCTCCGTATGATGAAAAAGCGGTGGCGGCGAAGGTGTTGCCTCGCCGAAAGGCCCACATCCCAGCGAGGAACTGGGCCGTGCCACCGTAGGCCGCCGCCATGGCCAGGGCCGCGTCGACGCTGGCGGCGGGAATCCAGGCGGCATTGACCACGGACAAGATGAGGGTCGTGGTGCCGAATCCCGCCAGCCCCAGCGGTGCGGGATCCGCTATCGAGGGTGGCACCTCCTCGGTGCGCATGACCGGACGTGGCGCGTCGGGATTGTTGTTCGTCATTTGTTGTAGTCGCCCGTTCTTGAGCGATTGCGTAGGTGCGGTTAGGTTAGAGAGCTGCCATTCTGGTTGCTAGTTCTCCTTGCCCCGCTCTGTGACCGCGCGGCTGCGCAATTCCTCGACCACCGCGGGATCAGCCAAGGTGGTGACGTCCCCGAGCGGCCGGTTCTCCGCCACATCCCGCAGCAGTCGACGCATGATCTTCCCCGACCGGGTCATCGGGAGCTCGGGGGTAAAGACGATATTGGCCGGCTGGGCGATCTTGCCGATCTTCTTGGCCACGTGGCCCCTGAGCTCAGCCAGCAGCCCCACCGACCCCTCCTGGCCTCCCCTCAGGGTCACGAAGGCGACGATCGCCTGGCCGGTCTGCGGGTCGCTCCGGGCGCAGACCGCAGCCTGGGCCACAGTCGGGTGATCGACCAGTGCGCTCTCAACCTCGGTGGTGGAGATGCGGTGGGCGGAGATGTTCATTACGTCGTCGATACGGCCCATGAGCCAGTAGTCCCCGTCGTCGTCCTTGCGGGCCCCATCGCCGACGAAGTAGGTGTCCTTGAACCGGCCGAAGTAGGTCTCCTGGTAGCGCTGGGGATCCTTGTATACGCCTCGGAGCATCGCCGGCCAGGGCTTGCGTATGACGAGATAGCCGCCCTGTCCCGGAGGCACCTCGTGGCCTTGCTCGTCGTAGACCGCAGGGTCGATGGTGGGGAATGGCTTGGTCGCGGACCCGGGCTTGAGCGTGGTCACCCCCGGGAGCGGGCTGATCAGGATCATCCCCGTCTCGGTCTGCCACCAGGTGTCTACCACCGGGGTCTTACCCAAGCCGATGTTCTCTCGGTACCAGATCCAGGCCTCAGGGTTGATCGACTCTCCCACCGTCCCCAGGAGCCTGAGGCTGCTGATGTCGTGTTTCTGGGCGTGCTGCGGACCCCACTTCATGTGGGTGCGGATGGTGGTGGGAGCGGTGTAGAGGACATCGACCTTGTATCGCTCGATGATCTCCCACCAGCGCTCCTCATTGGGGAAGTTGGGCACCCCCTCGTAGATGACGCCGGTGGTGGCGTTGGTCAGAGGGCCGAAGAGGATGTAGCTGTGCCCAGTGACCCAACCTATGTCCGCGGCACACCAGTAAACCGTCTCCGGCTTGATGTCGAATATGTAGTAGTGGGTGGTCGCCACCCCGATCAAATACCCCGCGGTGGTGTGGATCACGCCCTTGGGCTTGGCGGTGGTGCCGCTGGTGTAGAGCAGGTAGAGCAGGTCCTCTGAATCCATGGGCTCACAGTGGCAGTTGGCGGGGTCGTCGCTCTGCCCCTCGACCATCTGGTCGACGTAGACGTCGCGCCCCGACTGCATGTTGACGTCTCCGCCGGTGCGGCGGGAGACGATCACGTGCTTGACCGTAGGTGACACCCTGAGGGCGTCGTCGGAGTTGGCCTTGAGCGGCACTCGGTTGCCCCGGCGCCAGCCCTCGTCCTGCGTGATGAGGTACTCGCACTCCATGTCGTTGAGGCGGCCCGACAGCGCCTCGGCGCTGAATCCCCCGAAGACCACCGTGAAGGGGGCCCCGATGCGGGCACAGGCCAGCATCGCCAAGGGCAGGTCCATGACCATGCCCATGTAGATGCCGACCGGGGTGCCCTTCTTCACCCCCTGGGCCTTGAGCCCGTTGGCGAACTGGACCACCTGGTGCAGGAGGTCTGAGTAGGTTACCGTCCGCCGCTCCCCCGGCTCACCCTCGTAGTAGTAGGCGACCTTGGACCCCAGCCCCGCCTGGACGTGGCGGTCGACACAGTTGTAGCAGACGTTGAGCTTGCCCCCCAGGTACCACTTGGCATAGGGAGGATTCCACTCGTAGAGCTTGTTGAAGGGCTCGAACCACGTGACCCGCTCCCGACCCTCCTTGGTCCAGAACTCCTCGAAACCGAGATCGTAGATCTCTGGCTTGGCATTGGCGTTCTTGGCAAAGTCCGGAGGCGGGGGAAACGTCCTGGTTTCCTCCTGCAGCGCGTCGATCCGCTTGGCGTCTACGCCCATTTCTCCCTCCTGAGCTCCTAGCCCGTTCTTGCCCACGCGATGGCACAGCGGAGGACCAACGGTCCGGCATGCAGAACCGCGGCTTTCTCCGGTTGCAGGGTAGTGGCCAGAAAGGGGGTGAGCTACTGGTGGCATGGCGAGCGGCTCGAATTGGCAAGGTAGCGGCAGTCTTTGGCACCCGAGTGGGCGGCGCTTGCACCTCGGGCCCCGGGGTGGATCATTCCCCGAGTGTCGTGGCCGGGGTGGTCCTGGTGGAGGCGGACCTGACGACAGCGGCGGCGGTCTTCCTGCTGCTGCGCCGGCGGCGTCAGATCTTCAACACCCTGGAGGAGCGCGCCACCCTGCGCACCCTGGCCTTCGCCACGTCGGCGGTGGCCGCATTGCGCCAGGGGCTGAGCGCCCGGCGCGGTCAAGGTGTTGAGGTCCCTGGCGCCCCAGTCCGCCGCCGGCTTCGAGGGAGGTGCCGGGGTGCCCTCCGGGGTCGACCACCGGCTGGGCCAGCACCACCCGCTCTCAGGGGCCGGCGTGCTCCCAAAGGGGTCGGTCTCCTGGGAGTCGGCCGCCGGGGTAACGGTTGCGCGAGGCCAGCCGGCGCCCTCCGGCAGCGAGACCCCGGCGAGCAGCACCAACTCCTGGCTCGACCCCTTTGGTCCGCTCGCCGGGGGTACCGGGCACCCGCTCCTCTTCACCGACTCCTTGATCCTGGCAATCCTCCTCGGCACTATCGGCCTGCCCCACATCCTGGTCCGCTTCTACACGAACCCAGACGCCCGGGCCTCTCGACGCACCGCGCTCGTCGTGCTCGTGCTGCTCGGCGCCTTCTACATCTGGCCGCCGGCCCTTCCTGGGGCTAATGCGGGAGCACATCATGGAGTGAGGTGGAGTAGCGGTCAGTAGCCCAGGCTGGGATCGGCCACGTTGGCCAGGGGCTGGTCGTCGAGCCAGCGTCGCAGCTGGGCCAAGAACAGCTGGGAGCTGCGGCGGGCGAGGTGAGGGGAGCTCCAGCTGAGGTGGGGGCTGACGTGAACCCCCGTGGCCGACCAGAGCGGTGACGTTGCCGGCAGAGGCTCCTCGGAGAACACGTCCAGGTAGGCTGCGGCGGGCCGGCCGGCGGCGAGGCCTGCCAGGAGGGCAGCTTCATCCAGAAGCTCTCCCCGCGCCACGTTGACCACCACACCGCCGGCGGCCATCCGGCCCAGGACGCGAGCGTCCACCACTCTCCTGGTGTCCCCGGTGCTGGGCGCCGCCAGCACCAATGCGTCCGCACCGGTGCAGGCGGTCTGAAGCTCCCCTGGCCCGTACACCCGCCCGACAGCGACCGAATGAGGGCGGCCCGGTTGGCGGCGCACCGCCTCGACCGCGCAGCCGAAGGGGAGCAGGCGCTCGGCGACCGCCGCACCGATTGCGCCCAGCCCCAGCAGCACCACCTTGAGGTCGCGTAGCTCTCGCAGCGGCAGCCGGCCGAAGCGGCGCTGCTCCTGGAGCTCCGCCAGCGAGTGCAGCCGTTTGCAGAAATGGAGAAGGCAGGCGACCACGAATTCGGAAATGGGTACCGCGGTCACCCCGGCGGAGTGGGTGAGAATGGTGTCCGGGCGCGCGCGGAAGAGTGGCGCCAGGTGGTCGATGCCGGCGCTCGCGCTGTGGACCCAGCGGACCTCGGGGTGGAACTTCAGCGCCTCGGCGAGGCGGTCTCCTCCCTCGCCCCTGGGAAAGATGCGCCAGATGATCTGGACGTCTCCGATCCCGCGGAGATCGGCGGAGGGCTCGGGCTGCACCAGCTCGACCGCCCCGACCGGCAGTTCGCGACGGAGGAGGTCGAAGTCCGGCTCCGGCTGTTGGCCCAGGACGAGGCAGCGCACGGGGCGGATCATGACCGGGCTCCCATGCCCACTATCCTCGGCGCTCAGCCCACACCGCCGAGGGCGGCCCTGAGCGGGTCCGGTGGGGCAGGGATCGGGTTGGTAGAGCCAGCCGTGCGGGCTTGCGGTGGCGACCTGGGCGGCGCAGGCTTGAGCCGTGAGCCAACGGGACGGACAGGCCTCGACCCTGGTCAGCACCGACTGGCTTCTCCCCCGGCTGGGCCAGGCCGGGCTCGCGGTCCTCGACGTGCGCTGGGCTCTCCCCGAGGGCGCGGACCGGGCGGGCTACCTGGAGGCCCACATCCCCGGAGCGGCGTTCATCGACCTGGAACGGGACCTGGCCGGACCCGCCGGTCCAGCCGGGCGGCACCCCCTGCCGAGCCCGGACCAGTTCGCCAAGGCGATGCGGCGGGCCGGGGTCGACGAGGACTCGACCGTGGTCGCCTATGACGGCGGTACCGGGGCGGCCGCGCGGGCCTGGTGGCTGCTGCACGCCTCCGGACACGTCCGGGCCGCAGTCCTGGACGGGGGTTGGGACGGTTGGCGCGGCCGCGGTCACCCCACGGTCATGGGCGAGGAGGCGTCTCGGGGGGGCACCTTCCGCGCCCACGACTTCGAGGGCTGGGTCGGCGCGGACGAGCTGGCAGCGCTGCTCCGGCGCGGCGAGGTGGTGCTGGACGCCCGCAGCCACGAGCGCTACCTGGGACAGCCGTCCCCGCTCGATCCCCGGCCGGGGCACGTCCCTGGAGCGACCAACCTGCCGTGGTCCGACGCCTACGCCCGAGGTCTGGTCCGGTCGGCGGACGAGCTCTCGCGGCTGCTCCGGGATGCGGGCCGGGGCCGGGTTCCCGCGGCCGCCTACTGCGGGTCCGGGGTCACCGCCTGCAGCCTGATCCTGGCGCTGGCATCGGCAGGGGTGGAGGGGGTACGCCTCTATCCGGGCTCTTGGAGCGAGTGGGCTCAGGACCCGGGCCGGCCCGCTGAGACCGGGGAGGGCGTCAGTCGCGGCGGATGACCTTGTGGGCGGCCGCCTGCTGCAGCGGACGGAGGATGATCTCGTCCAAGTTGACGTGGGCCGGCCTGGAGACGGCGAAGGCGACCACGTCGGCCACGTCCTCCGCCGTCAGGGCGGTCACCCCCCGGTACACCTGGGCCGCCCGAGCGGCGTCGCCATCGAAACGGTTGAGCGAGAACTCGGTCTCGACCATCCCCGGGGAGACCTCGGTCACCCTGACCGGCCGCCCCACCAGCTCTAGGCGCAGGGTCCGGCTGATGGCGTGAACGGCGTGCTTGGCCCCGGTGTAGCCCGCGCCGCCCTCGTAGACCTCGAAGCCGGCGATGGACGAGATGTTGACCACATGACCGTGGCCAGAGGCCTCCAGGACCGGGAGAAGGCTCCGCGTGACCTGCATCAGCCCGAGGACGTTCACCTCCCACATCCAGCGCCACTGGCGGCTGTCAGAACGCTCCACCGGGTCTGCGCCCTTGGCGCCGCCGGCGTTGTTGACCAAGACCTGGGCGTCCGGAGCCTGCTGGCAGAAGGCGGCGACGCTGGCCTCGTCGGCAACGTCGAGCGGCGCCGCCCGAGCCCCCAACTCCTCCGCCAGCCGGCGCACCCGGTCCTCTCGCCTCGCTCCCAGTAGCAGCCGGAAGCCGTCGGCGGCGAGGCGCCGGGCCACGGCCGCACCGATGCCGGCGCTGGCCCCGGTCACCACGGCCAGCGGCCGCTCACCTGCCGCTGTTCTCTGCTCCATCGCCACCTCCAGCCAACATCCTGGTTCGGCTCCCTACCCTAGGGGGTCGCCAGCTGCTGGCGGCGTAGCCACTTCTACCGAGCATACGCATGTACGCTTGATACGCTGGCCCGGTGAACCTCACCACCTGGGCACGGCTGCAAGGGGTCCACCCCCAGACCGCCTATCGCTGGTTCCGCAACGGCACCCTGCCAGTGCCGGCGGTCCGGGTGAACGGGCGCACGATCCTGATCTCTCCCGCGGTGCCAGTCGCTGGCGGCGCCGAGGAGGGGCTTGGGCTCTACGCCCGGGTCTCCTCCCACGACCAGCGTGAGGACCTCGACCGTCAGGTGGCCCGGCTTTCAGCCTGGGCGGCGCAGGCCGGCCAGCCCGTGGTGCGGGTCGAAGCTGAGGTCAGCTCGGGGGTGAGCGGAGCTCGCACGCAGCTGCGGCGGTTGCTGGCGGACCCGCTGGTCACGGCAGTGGTGGTGGAGCACCGGGACCGGCTCGGGCGGATCAACACCGAGCTGGTGGAGGCGGCCTTGTCGGCTCACGGGCGCAGGCTGGTGGTGCTCGATCGCGGTGAAGTTGAGGACGACCTGGTCCACGATGTGACCGAGGTGTTGACCAGCTTTTGCGCCCGCCTCTACGGGCGGGCCTCGGCGCGCAACCGGGCCGAGAAGGCGCTGCGCTGCGCGGAGCACGACGTGGGGCCGATGGCGCTCCGGGCCGCAGTGAAGCCGAGGCCGAGACAGCTGTCCTGAGGGCGGCTGGCGCCCACCTCAGTGCGCTGGCGGGGATAGACCTCGCCGGGCGCTGCGTCGGGGGCAGGCTCAGAATCAACGAGCAGACGCGGTCCCGCTGAGGTCGCAAGCGGACCCTCACCGCCGCCTCCTCGTCGCGCTGGGTCTGAGCCACCACCGGCAGCGGCGAGCACTACTACCCGCTGGCTCAGCCCAATCTCGTGCCGAGCCACCTGCGACGAACCCACGCCATCCGCTGCCGGCTCCGGCACGTGGAGCACCGCGTGGCGGCGGTCGCAGGGCGGGGCGGGCCCGACGGGACTAGATCCAGATCAGTGCTCGGAACCGGTCGCGGCGGCCTCCAGCTGGACCTCAAGGGCGTCGGCCGCTGTTACCGGCAGGTGGCAGGCGAAGTCTCGGCAGACGTAGGCGGTGGCCCTCCCCTCCAGCCAGCGCCGAAGCCGGACCAGAGGCGGTCCAGCTTCCGCCTGCTCGCTGCCGGGGCCGGGCTGTCCCACCGCCACCACCACCTGGGGTCGCAACTGCGAGCGGGCCTGGCGCAGAAGCGACCAGTGGCCCCCTGGCGCTGGCGCCACCAGGGCCAGCTCGACCGGGGCCTGAGCCAACAGGGTCGCAGCCCCGAGCCAGGCCCCGCAGGCCATCGGCGCCCGCTCCAGCGCGACCGCCATCGCCCCCAAGACCGACTCTGCCCGCTCCCGCCAGCCCGGGTCGCCGGTCAGAGCCGCGAGTCGCAGGCAGAGCTCCGCCATCTGGGCCCCTCCCGATGGCACGGCTCCGTCCTCGAGGCTCCGGGGCCGGAAGCGGAGGTTGGGATCGTGGTCTGCCTTGGTGTCGTACCACCCCCCCCCGTCCTCTGACGCGAACTCCCGCTGCACCCGTTGGGCCAGCTCCAGGCCCAGGTCGAACCAGCGAGCCTCGCCCTCCGCCTCGTGCAGGGCCAAGGCCGCCAGGCCCAGCGCCGTCAGGTCCTCCAGGGTGGCGCTGACGCGCGCCTCGGCGCCGTCGAAGAGGTGCATGACCTCGCCCCGGGAACTGGCCTGCC
>JBOHUL010000099.1:0-40254 GCA_050734425.1 Candidatus Dormibacteria bacterium | reverse complement strand
CCCGCCTGGGTTAGCCACCGCCCGACCCGGAGGCGCACCATGCTGGTGGCGCCGCGACGAGGGACTAGTGCCCACGCCACCTTGATTGAGGGGACCGATGGCAGCGCTGCAGGTTCTGGCCGTCCTGATGGGCGCCTTTCTCACGGTGGGGACGCTGACCAGCGTCGTCCGGACGGTGATCGTGCCCCGGTCGACCACCTCTCGGATCTCGTTCCTTGTCGCCAGGGCCGTGCAGGGGACAGCCACCTTCATCGCGCGGACCCGAGGCGACTACATGGCCCGCGATCGCATCCTGGCCCAGGCGGCGCCGACCTTCCTGGTTGTCCGCCTGGTCGTCTGGGTGGGACTCCTCGTCGCCGGCTACAGCTTGATCCTCTGGGGTGTCGACGGCGGTCCCTACGGAGCCGCCATCCGCCTCAGCGCCTCCTCCATCCTTCCCCTCGGCATCGCCAAGGCAGTGACCGGAATACAGACCGCGATCGCCTTCCTGGAGAGTGGTTCCGGGGTGGTCGTGATCGCGCTGCAGATCTCCTACCTGCCAGCGCTCTACAACTCCTTCAACAAACGGGAGATGCTGGTCACCCTGCTCGACAGCAGCAGTGGCTCCCCGCCGTGGGCCCCGGAGATCCTCGCCCGCCACGCCTTGGTCGACGCCCAAGACCGGCTTGCTGACCTATACCGGGAGTGGGAGACTTGGGCGGCAGACATCTCCGAGAGCCACGCCAGCTACAACACGCTCCTCTACTTCCGCTCTCCCGTGCCACGAACCTCCTGGATCCTGGCCCTGCTGGCATGCCTCGACGCCGCCGCCCTGCACCTGTCGCTGAACCCGCTCACGGCCCCAGCCGCGGGCCGCCCCTTCCTCCGCATGGGAGTCGTCTGCCTCCGCTCGCTATGTCGGGTCACCGGTCTGAGCTACACCGACGACCCCCATCCCGACGATCCCATCGAGCTCAGCTTCGACGAATTCCGGTTCGGGGTGGCGCGGGTGCTGGCCGTGGGCTGGGAGGCGGAGCGAAGTGCCGAGGACGCCTGGCCCCACTTCCAAGGGTGGCGGGTCAACTACGAATCAATGGCCTATCGCCTGGCCTCGTTGGTGGAGGCGCCTCCCGGTCCCTGGTCGGGGAGGCGGGGGGGAAGGCTGGAGCACTCCCTGGTCCCAGTGCGCCCGCCCCACCGGTCTCCCAGCCAGGAGATGGAGAACCTGCTCCGGGCGACTCAGTCTCGCCAGGCGCACCGGGCTCGGCGCCGGGCGGCGACGCCGTCCAGCACTCCGGCGCCGGGCGACTCCAAGTCCGAGATGGACTGAAGTCGCCTCACCTCGCAGCCGACCGGACCTCAAGTTCCGGCGAGCATTCAGAGCGAACTCTCGATAGACACTCTTGACACTGCAGTCTCGAGAGCATAGTATCGAGAAATGGCTCCAAACGATGATCCCACGGTAGCGCTTCGCCGCATCTCCGATGCCCAGACCCTGAGGGCCCTGACCCACCCGGTCCGGATCGCCCTCATGGAGTGCCTGACCCTGGAGGGACCGCTCACCGCGACCCAGGCGTCCGAACTGATCGGCGAATCCCCGACCACCTGCTCCTTCCACCTGCGCCAGCTCGCCCGCTTTGGCATCGTCGAGGAGGCGGGAGGTGGCAAGGGCCGGAACCGGCCCTGGAAGATGAGCCAGATCGGAATGACCGTCCAGTCGACTGATCTGGACGCCGAAGGCAGTGCCGCCCTCTCAGTGCTGACCAGAGTCATGCGCCAGAGGTACTTCTCCCGGCTGGAAGCCTGGGAGCTCAACCGTCAGGCGTACCCCAAAGAGTGGCAGGAGGCTAGCGGCGGAGGTCAGTTCCTGCTGTACGTCACGGTAGCTGAGGCCGAGGCGGTCCAGCACGAGGTCATGGGGCTGCTGATGCGCTATCAGGGCCGGATTGCCCACCCTGAGCTCCGCCCCCTGGGATCGGAGCCGGTCGAGGTGCTGGTGTTCACCTACCCCGTCCGGCCACCGGGCAGAAGCGGAGGAGGACCGAAGAAGCGGCGGGGCGCGTCCGGCTCCGGCCAGGAGGGCCGACGGTGAGACAGATGCTGGCCAACCGCGACGCCCGTCTCTACCTCTCGGGCAACATCGTCTCGACCTTCGGCGACCGGGTTCTCTGGCTCGCAGTCGCCATCTGGGTCCGGGTTCTGACCGGCAGCAACGCCGCGGCGGGCCTGACCTTCTTCTTCCTGGTGGTGCCGCAGATGATCTTCGCCCCGTTGGCGGGGGTGCTGGCGGACAGGTTCCGCCGCAGGCCGCTCCTGATCATCGCCAACCTGATCGGAGCCGGGGTGGTGATGCTCCTGACTTTGGTCCACGGGGCGGGTCAAGTCTGGCTGATCTACCTGGTCATGGTGCTCTACGGGTCGCTTGGGACCCTGATCAGCGCCACGGGCACCGCCCTGATGGTGACCGTCGTGCCCGGCGAGCAGCTGGGCGAGGCCAACGGCTTCGTCCAGACCCTGACTGAGGGCATGCGTCTGGTGACACCTCTGATCGGGGCGGGGCTGTTCACCCTGGTGGGCGGAGCCGTGGTCGCGGAGATCGATGCCGCCACCTTCCTCATCGCCCCTCTGCTTCTCGCACTGATGCGACTCCGGGAGATCAAGCCGGTGCCGCAGCCGGGCCACTGGCTCAAGACAACCACCGCCGGCTTCGGGCACATCTACCGGACGGTGGTGCTGCGCCAGGTCACCGTGGCGCTGCTCCTCACCATCTCCGTGGTCGGGTTCATGGAGACGGCCTTCTTCGCCATCGTCACCGCGGGCCTGCACCGACCTGCCGCCTTCGTTGGGGTCCTGATCTCGATCCAAGGCATTGGGGCCATCGCTGGCGGGCTCAGCTCGCCCAAGGTGATGCAGCGGATCGGCGAGGCGCGGCTGGCCGGTTTGGGCATCGCGGCGGTGGCGCTGGCCGCCGCCGGTATGGTGTGGCCCGCCTGGCTCACCGGTGTCCTGCCCATGGCGCTGGTGGTCGCATCAATGGTCGTGGCGGGGATCGGGATCCCCTGGCTGATGGTCGGCGCCATGACCCTGGTCCAACGCCGCACTCCCCTGCCGCTGCAGGGCTGCGTCGACGCGGCCCTCTCGGTCATCTTCGGCGGGGTCCAGTCGGCGTCGATCGGAGTGGGGGCGCTCTTGGTGGGGCTGCTTGGCTTCGTGGCCCCGATCCTGATCATCTTCGTCGTCTGCACCATCGCCGCTCTCTACCTACTCACTCGGCAGCTAGCCGCAGGCGAGGAGGGGCTGCCCACTTCGGAGGCTCCGACCGCGGAGTCTGGGGAGGACCTGGTCCTGAGCGGACCCGGAAGCTAGAAGTCGGCGTGCGAGCGGGGTGGGGACTGCGTTGGGACGGCAGCGGAGCGGTGCTGAAGTCGACGAGCCCGCCCAGCGCAATCTCCGGATGCATCCGGTTGGGTGGTGCGGCAGACCGAGTTTTCACCGCGACTGACGGCCGCCGTCGCAGAGCATCGTTCTCCGTGACCGAACTTGCGACGGCGCGCGATCGCTGCTAGAGTCCAGACCCGAGACACTCACATCTCACGCCCCACCCCATGTCTCGAATCCACATCAAGCGATCGGTACGCCTCGCCGCCCAGTTGGGCGTGTTCGCCATGGTGGTCGCCGTCGCATCGCTGGTCACGACCAGTCCCGCCTCGGCCAGCTACGAATCTCAGATCCAAGCGTTGCAACAGCAGGAGGCGGGGTTGCAGGGACAGCTCGGTTCACTGCAGGGCCAGGCTGCGGTGGCGGGTCAGCAGGCGGCTCAGCTGGGTGGTCAGATCCAGGCCACCGAGCAGCAGCTCGCGGCGGCCCAGACCGCACTCACCAACGCCACCGACGCCCTGGCGCAGACGCAGGGCAAGATCGCGACCACCCAGGCCCACATCGTCACTGACCGCACCGAGCTCTCCCAGCTGATCTCCCAGCTGTACAAGCACGGCGCCCACGACTCCATCACCAGCGCCCTGGTCAACAGCGGCGGCATCGCCCAATTCGTCGACGCCACGCTGCAGCTGCAGACCCTGAACAAGGACTTCGCCAACCTCACCCAGGACCTGATCCAAGCCGAGGCGGCCCTCAAGGTCCTGCAGAAGCAGCAGCAGGTTCAGGAGGCGACGGTCGCGGCGCAGGTGCAGAGCCTCCAGACGCAGCAGGCCCAGTTACAGCAGGAGCAGGCACAGTACCAGGCCGAGCAGGAGCAGTTGTCGGGCCAGGCCGCCCAGATGGCGGCCGATATCCAGAGCGACAACTCCCAGATCGTCACCCTGGAAAGCGAAGAGGTCGCCACCAACGTCCCCGAGGGCAGCCTTGGAGCGGAGGAGGGCAGGATCATCAGCATCTCCGGCCCCCCCGGCCCGTCACCCTACCCCGACGGCTATCCCTTCGGCCAGTGCACCTGGTACGTCGCCACCCAGACCAACGTCCCCTGGGAGCCCCACGGCAACGCCGACGGCTGGGTTCGGCTGGACCAGGACTACGGCAGCTACTCGGTTGGCATGACGCCGCAGGTGGGGTCGATGGTGGTCTTCGCCGGCGACCAGCCCTACTACCCCAGCTCCGCAGGTCACGTGGCTTGGGTGATCGCGGTTATCAATCCGCATACCTTCATCGTCCGTGAGGCCAACGTCGTCAACTACGGCAGCGGCGACGTCGACACCCGCGAGATCTACACCACCGAGGGCGTCTTGGGATTCATCTACGGTTAGTAGATGGCCATCCTTCATCCCGGGGCGACCGAGGCCCCGGACGAGGCGGGGGGCCCGGGGTCCAACCAGGCGTCAACGCGCCCGCTGATCATCTATCACGGAGACTGCCCTGACGGATTCGGCGCCGCCTTCGCCGCCTGGAAACGCTTCGGCGACGCTGCCGACTACGTCCCCGTCAGCCACGGGGAGGTCCCGCCCAGGGTCAAGGGCCGGGACGTGCTCATCGCCGATTTCGCCTACGACCGGGTCACGACGGAGCGCCTGGCCCAGTCCAGTGCCCGCCTCCTGGTGCTCGATCATCACCGTTCGGCGGCGGCGGAGCTGGCCGGCCTCTCCTACTGCGTCTTCGACATGGAACGCAGTGGGGCGGTGATGACCTGGCAGCACCTGCACCAAGCGCCTGTCCCCATCCTCTTGCAATACGTGGAGGACCGCGACCTCTGGCGCAACGCCCTGCCGGGGAGTGAGGAGGTGTCGGCTGCGCTCCGAGCGCAGGCATTTGACTTCCAAACCTGGGACGGACTCGACGTCTCCCAACTGCGCCTGGAGGGCAGGGCCCTGCTCCGCTACCAGCGCCGCCTGGTGGAGCGGATCGCCGCCCACGCCCAGCCGGTGGAGATCCTCGGCACCGCCGTCCCGACCGTCAACAGCTCCATCCTGCAGAGCGAGCTAGGAGACGTCCTCGCCACCGGGCACCCCTTCGCCGGTGTCTGGTGGCAGGGAAGCGGCGATGTCGCCCGCTGGTCATTGCGTTCGACCAAAGAGGGGGTGGACGTGAGCCTCGTCGCCGCCCGTTACGGGGGTGGCGGACACCGCACCGCTGCCGGCTTCAAGGGGCCGGTACCCAAGGGAGGCAAGCTGGCCCCTCCGTCGGGCCAGTCCGACCCCGCCGCTCCCGGCTAGGGCAGGGCGGCCGGCGCGAGGCGCTGGCCCATGGCCAGCTCCGGTTGCCGTCCGAGTCCCAGCCCATCATCGGGGTCCAAGTCCAGCAGGAACTGGCGGCAGCGAGCCGCCTCCTCCAGGTCGCCGATAGCGGCAGCGGCAGCCATCAGCATGAAGAGGCTGCGCAGGAATCCGCGGTTGGTCGACTCGGCCCACTGCACCTTGCCGGTACCGCCCCAACCGGACTTGCGCAGCCTGTCCAGCCCCCGGTGGTACCCGACCCGCGCGTAGGCGTAGGCGGCGACGGGATCGTCCCGCAGGTAGGCGACCTCGGCCAGCCGGCCCCAGCCGTCGAGGAAGGCGGGATGTCGGCCGCAGAGGCGGCTGAGTGCGGCAGCCTGACCCGCGCCGGGTGGGTCCTCCAAGCCCTGCACGATCTCCTCCAGCTCGCGCACCGCCTCGGGGTCCTCTGGGGCCAGGACCGTGAGGTGACCCGGCTGGATCAGGTGGCCGTGGGGCGCCAGGGGCAGGGACCTGATCTGGCTCTTCGGTTCCTCCGGCCCGCTCACGCCTCTCCTCTACCCTCCCTGCAGCTGGTACCCCGTAGCGGATTCGAACCGCTGATCTCCGCCTTGAGAGGGCGGTGTCCTTGGCCACTAGACGAACGGGGCAAGCCGGAGCACAGCCCGGGACGGATCTTGGGTCAGTATAGGTTGGCCCGGGAAGTGCCCCGGTCCCGCGCGGGCCAGAGCCTGAGCAGGGCGTCTATCAGGGCAGCGTGGCTTTGGACCTGAGGGTAGTTGCCCCAGAGGGCGGCCGTGTCCGGGTCCGCCACCTCAGAGAGCTGCCCCGCCGGGCCGGCAAGCGCGACGATCCGGCGCAGCCGTTCCCGCCCCGGGCCGGACCGACCCAGAAGGCCCTCGACCGACGCCGCCCAGAGGCCCGGGAAGACAAAGGGGAAGCAGGGTGATTCGATCCCGTCGCGTTCGGGGTGGTGCCGGGCCACCAGGGGCCCATGGGCCAGCTCCCCCAGGACCGCGTCCAGCGTCCGGGCCGCGCCTGGGGAAGATGGCCGGACGTACCCGACCAGATAGGCCTCCAGCAGAGACGCGTCCGTCCTCGGCTTGTCGAGAGCGATCTGGAGGCCACCATCGGGGCCGCGTCCCCGGCGCTCGATCGCGGCCCGGATGCGACCGGCGATACGGAGCCAGCCCTGAGAAGCCCCCGCCATCCGGCCGGCGGCGCGAAGTCCCGCCCAAGCCATCACCTTGCTGTGGACGTACGGCTGGGGCTCGCCCCGCACCTCCCAGATTCCATGATCCGGGAGCTGCCAGTTGGCGGCGACGTGGTCTGCCAGCCGGGACGCCTGGGACAGGAGCCCGGGGGTGGCTGTCCCCAGCCGCGCCAGCGAGCCGATGCAGACCAGAAGCTCGCCCAAGGCATCCAGCTGCACCTGCTCGTCCGCCGCATTGCCGATCCGTACCGGGGAGCCACCGTAGCCGCCGAGGTAGGGCAGGCGGTGTTCGGGAGGGAGGTGTCCACCCGTGAGCCGAGTCACGGGACGGAGCTGGTCACGCTCCAGGAGCCACTCCAGCCCCCGGCCCAGGTGTTCGGCCTCGGCGGTGGCGCCAGCGCGGCACAGCGCCTCCCCCGCCAGGGCGCAGTCGCGAATCCAGGCGTAGCGGTAGTCCCACGCTCGTTCGCTTTTCGGCCACTGGGGCACGGATGTCAGCGGCGACGCCACCAAGAGCCCGCTCTGACGGTGCTGCAGCCCCCGCAGGGTGACCAGGGAGCGGTCCAGCGCCGAGATCGCCCATGATGGCGCGGCTTCGAGAAATGGCTCCAAGTGCGTGTCCTGGTGCAGCTCTTGGACCCACCCGCGGTCCGAGTCCCCAGCTTCCGCAAATGCCCGCTCGGCCGCCGTCGGAGAAACCGGGGACGGCTCTTGCCCTAATTTCTCACCGCCCAAGCGGACCACCAGGCCCTCTGGCGGGAGTGCGACGCTGAGAGTGCCCAGGCGGGATTGCCCCTGGTGGCTCAGGTCGATCCGCAAGGGCCCCCCGGGACCATCTGGATGGCGTCCCCGAGTCAGGTGACCACCCAGGCTCCCGAGCCTCCACCGACTGGAGTTGGAGAGGGCATCCAAAGCCTTCACCTGGACGGCGGCTCCGGGCGGTCCCTGGACCAGCCACACCAGTGCACTGGTTCCGGAGCCCCCGTCGAGCAGCCCGCAACGCACCTGAACACCGTCTCGGTAGCGGCAGACGAGCACGCGGGAGGGCCCCTCCCATCCCGCGTCTTGCAGCGGTGCAGCAGCCGAGCGCACCCCGACCGATCCCCCGCCCTCCCCGTCCAGCATCGCTGCTAGACCGAGGCGACTGTCAAAGTCCGGCCAGCACCAGAAATCACAGCTTCCAGCTGGGCTGAGCAGTGCCGCCGTCCTGCCGTCGGCAACGCAGAAGTAGTCGCGCAGTGAGGTGGACGGCCAGCGGGCGGAGGGAGTTGGCTCGACCTCCGGTGGCACGTGATCAGCCTAGCGGTCCGCCGGTTTCAGAGTGGCGTCAGGCTGGCATGGTCTGGAGCACGTCTCCGAGCCTAGCAATCGAACTCGCCCAAGTGGAAGACGTCGCGTAGTAGACATTCATCCCCTGGAGCGTTGGGCCATACGCGGTGTAGAACTCCCCGGAGGAGGAGAGGTAGTTCTGGGCGACCTGTTCGGGGACATATTGGATGCATGCGGCGTCGCTGGCGAATTGCATCGCGTCCTGGAATGGATTGGAGTCGTCGGCGCCATACCCGAAGAGATTGTGCTTCTGGAGGTAGATTTGCGAGGTTCCCCACCCGGTCTCCAGCACCGCATGGGCCACGATGAATATGGCGCTGACGTGGAACTCCTGCTCCGCCTGCAGGAAGTCCGTCACATCGTTGCTCAGAGGGTCAGGGGGAAACGGCGACAGCGCCAGGAACTCGCTGATCTGCTTGGCGGTTATGCCGCTCGGGAGAGTCAGGTTGGTCGTGACTGAGAAGGGAGCGGACGGCGGTGGCGGTGGAGCGGGAGTTGGAGTCGTGCTCGGGGACGGCAGAGGCGTCGGCGTCGGGGTGGGGCTCGGGTTGGGGCTCGGGTTGGTGGGAGTTGCTGCGTTTGTCGCGCCGGCGTCCGTTGAGGGGGGCGCGGCACTCACCTGTGCCGCCTCGAACTCGGCCACCACCTCCTCTGCCTCGACTCGAAGAAGAGCCCGCTGCTCCTCGGATTGCTCTTGGCGCAAGCGCGATTCCGTCGCCCGCTCATCCTTGACGCTGCTGGCCAGTTTGGCCAGCAGCTCCTGCTGGGACTGGTCCAGTTGGGCCAGCATGAGTTGGGTATCGAGCGCGGAGTTGAAGCTGGGACTTGCCAGTAGGGAAAGCAGCCCTTGGGGGGCCCGCGTGTATTCCGTCTTGATGAGGCGAGCCAGCTGTCCCCGTGCTTGACGGCTCTGGCTTTTGTCCCGCGAGATCCTCTCCTGCGCCGTCTGCACCTCGGCGCGGAGAGTAGTCAACTGCGCTTTGGCCTTCGAGACCATCGCCTGAAGGCTCACCACCGACTGACCAGGCGTCTTGGAGTTTGCGGAAACTGGCGTCGCGCCGAATCCAGCCACGACCGCCAGCGCCAGCGCTCCGACCGAAAGCGCGGCGACGGCCGTTTGCCCCCAAGGCCTGACCCCGTCCACGGAGCCATCGTTGGGGCGCCCCCTTCCGCCGGGGTCCCGTGTCGCCGGCCCGATGTCGGATCGTGACCGGATGGAAAGCGGCTCTCACAGCCTCGGTAGACTCAACTGATGGAGCCTTCCACGCCAGCCCAGCTCCTGCTGGCGGAGGACGAGCCCATGATCGGGCGGATCCTGGAATTCAAGCTCAAGATGGAAGGGCACCAGGTCACCTGGGTGCGGACGGCGGAAGAGGCCGAGGCCCGGGTCAGGCAGGGAGGCGTCGACCTCTTGCTCTTGGATGTAACCCTGGAGGAGGACGGACGGGATCTCTGCCGGAGGCTGGTGCAGGAGCACCTGGCCCCGCCATCGGGGGTGGTCCTGATGCCAGAGCAGCGGGACCCCGAGGGCCGGGAGCGAGCCCTGGAGGCGGGGGCTCGGGAGGTGATCGTCAAGCCCTTCAAGCCGACGGTGGTGGCGGCCACCATCCGCCAGCTCCTGGAGGACTCGGCCCGGGCGACGAAGGGCCAGGACGGGGGGGACCACCCGTGACCTGCCGATTGAGCGAGATCATCGTGGACAGCCGCGAGCCCCAGATTCTGGCCCGGTGGTGGGCTGACGTGCCGGCGTACCGCCTGGAAGACCCCGCCCCCCAGGGTTGGGTCGGCATCTCTCCCTGGCCGGAGTCCGAC
This sequence comes from Candidatus Dormibacteria bacterium, assembly GCA_050734425.1. Taxonomy (GTDB): domain Bacteria; phylum Chloroflexota; class Dormibacteria; order Aeolococcales; family Bog-877; genus Bog-877. The sequence goes on along the minus strand of JBOHUL010000099.1, from coordinate 30,258 downwards.
GCACCTGACGAGGGTGCCTACCGGGGAGGGCCCCAGCTGACACGGATTGTGTTCGTCCCAGTTGGGGAGGCGAAGTCGACCAAGAACCGCGTCCACCTCGACGTCTGGGCCTTCGACCGGTCGCAGGAGGAGGAGGTCGCCTGGCTGATCTCCCGCGGCGCACGGAAGGTTGACGTGGGTCAAGTGGACGTGCCCTGGGAGGTGATGGCCGATCCCGAGGACAACGAGTTCTGCGTCCTCGGCTGAGCCAATCCGGCGTCTCAGCTCCGACTTGGGTCGGTCAGCTCTCCAATCTGGCGCAGTAGCTCGAAGCGGTAGATGCCGGTGTCGTGGCCGTCGGCCCAGATGGCCTTGAGTCCGTAGCTGCCCACCAGTTCGATGTCCGCCAATTCGTCCTCGCCCGGATGCAGCTTGGGGTCGGACTCGAAGCGCCCGGGACGCCCCAGTTCACCTCTGCAGCCGGCGCAGGGGCAGGCCCGCCGGAGGTCGGCGAAGGGCAGCGACTGGCCGCTCCCGTCGAGCCATTCCACCAGGAGCGCCCTCGCCGCCTCGTCGTAGGCGAACCGCCGAGGCGTCACCGCGTCCCGATCTGGGAACTGCCCCGTAGCCACCCCTTGATTCTGGCGCTCGAGAATCACATCAGCCTTCCCGTGCCACGCCCGGGCTCGCGGTCCAGTCCTTATGCTGACGCCAGATGGCGAGGCGCAAACCCGCTCCCGACACCGAGGACGTGGACGCCGACCCGGGAACTCCCATCGACCGCAACCTGGCCCTGGAGTTGGTCCGGGTCACCGAGGGTGCGGCCATGGCGGCGGCCCGCTTAATGGGGCGGGACGACAAGATCGCGGCCGACCGGGCGGCGGTCGAGTCCATGCGACGCAGCCTGTCTCACGTGGACATGGACGGCGTAGTCAAGATCGGCGAGGGGGAGAAGGACCGGGCCCCGATGCTCTACATCGGTGAGCAAATCGGCAACGGCAGCCCACCCCAGGTGGACGTAGCGGTGGACCCCATCGATGGCACGAGGCTGGTGGCCCGGGGACTGCCCGGTGGGATCGCCACCGTCGCCCTGGCCGAGCGGGACACCCTCCTCCAGACCCACTGCGCCTACATGGAGAAGCTGGTGGTTGGCCCTCGAGCCCGAGGGGTGATCGACCTGCGACGCTCTCACACCGAGAACCTGGAGCGGATAGCGGTCGCCGAGCAGCGCCCGGTCCATGACCTCACCGTGGTGGTCCTGGACCGGCCCCGGCACGAGGAGCTTCTCCGGGAGATCCGGTCCGTAGGCGCCCGGGTCAAGCTCATCACCGACGGCGACGTGGCAGCGGGGATCATGGCGGCGCTGCCGGAGCGGACCGGACTGGACGTGCTCCTCGGAGTGGGCGGGGCCACCGAGGCGGTGCTCACCGCCTGCGCCGTCCGCTGCATCCAGGGGGACATGCAGTGCCGACTCTGGCCCCGGGACCAGGCGGAGCGCGAGCTTATCCACGCCGAGGGCTACTCCGAGGAGCAGATCTTCGAGGCCGAGGACCTCTGCGGCGGCGACAACATCTTCTTCGCTGCCACGGGCATCACGGACGGCGAGATGCTGGGCGGGGTGCGGTTCACCGGGGGACAGGTGGAGACCCACTCGGTCGTGATGCGCTCCTGGAGTGGAACCGTCCGCTGGATCGACGCCAGTCACAACCTGGCCCAGCTGCGGCTGCGGAACCAACTGGACCACCAGCTCGTGGGCTGAGGCCCAAGCTCACATCCCCCCGGGGGCTTCCTCCAGGCGGAAGCCGCCCTGAGCACCGCAGACGATGCAGTTGGCCGGGGCCTCCAGCCCCCGTTCGGTGGCACCGCAGCTGCCGCAGACCCACTGGTGGCGGGCGAAGAACGTGACCAAGTCCGTGCGGGATATCAGCCCCACGAGGCGATCGTGGCGTACCACCGGCAGCCTGCGGATACGCTGGGCCATGAGGATGTCGGCCGCCTCGGACAGCTTGACCCCCTCCTCGATGGTCCGGGGGTCGGTACTCATGATCTCCCGGACGTTGCTGCCCCGCTTCATGACCACGTCCATCTCGCTGACCACGCCGACGACCCGATGGTGGTCGTCCAGGACTGGCATGCCGGTTATGTGGTGCTGGTGCAGCATCTGCGCCACCTGGGCCACGCTGGCCTCGGGGTTGACCGCTATCACCGCCCGGGTCATGACCGCCGCCACCGTGGCCTCGCCCGGGGACCAGGTCTCGATCGGAAGTGCCATCCCAAGCCCTCCCTAGGGCAGACTGGGGGCGTCCCTCGCTGGGGAGCCCGTCGCTGGCGCAGCTTAGCTCGCGCCCGCCGCCCCGGGGCGCGAGTCATTGGAATTGGGGGAGCTGCCTTTGCTAAGGTCGGAAGAGAGACTTCGGAACCAGAGTGAGGTTCAGATGAGCAAACTAGCAGCCCCCTACTCGCCCGCCGCCCGGCACACCCGCAGGAATCCGTCCCAGGAGGAGTTGAGGCGCCTTACGGCGGCGATGCCAACCGCCCGACTCACCGCCTATGACAACTACAACGTCCGCACCAAGGCCCTGGCCCGCAGCGTCCGCTCTACCTACCTCATCACCGACGACCCGGGGACGACCTCGAGCCAGACCATCAGCTCAGGCGAGGGGCGAAGGGTTGCCGAACTCCAGGAGGAATACCTCCTGGGCCAGGACGTGATCGTCATCGACGGCTATGTCAACAACGATCCCGAGTTCAGATCTCCGGCCCGCCTGGTGATCGAGGAAGCGGGCGCCAACATCGCCGGGATGCAGGACTATCTTCTCTTCAAGGACGGTGACCCGGGAGAAGACTTCGAGCCGGAGTTCACCGTGATCTACAGCCCCAAGCTGAGCATGCCCGGATACCCCGACGACCGTCTGATCGCGGTTGACCTTGAGCGGGGCATCACCCGGGTCTTCAACTCCGACTACTTCGGGGAATCCAAGAAGGGCCTGCTGCGGATGTGGAACAAGCTGGTCTACGACCGCGGCGGCCTAGCACTCCACGCCGGCTGCAAGGTGATCCCCACCGACAAGGGCGAGAAGACGATCCTGATCGTCGGCCTCTCGGGGACCGGCAAGACCACGACCACCTTCACCCGCCAGAACGACAGCAAGCCGGTGCAGGACGACTTCGTCGCACTCATGCCCGGGGGCAAGGTCTACGGCTCCGAGAACGGCTGTTTCGCGAAGACCTACGCCCTGAGCGCCGAGGACGAGCCCACCATCCATGGAGCCGTGACCTCCCCCTCCGCCTATTTGGAGAACGTGAGTCAGAAGGAGGTGGGTGGAGAGGTCGACTTCTTCGACCAGAGCTACACCCAGAACGGCAGGGCCGTCTTCCCGATGGAGGCGCTCGGTTGGTCCAAGGACGCCCGGGGCATCGCCCCGGTGTCTTCGCTGCTGCTGCTGAACCGCAACGACGGGGTCATCCCGGCCGTGGCACGGCTCTCGGTTGAGCAGGCTGCTGCCTACTTCATGCTGGGCGAGACCAGGGGTACCGCCGCCGGCGGGGCGGCCGAGGCCGGCAAGTCGCTCAGGGTGCCCGGAACCAATCCCTTCTTCCCTCTCCTTCAGGCACAGCAGGGCAACCGGTTCCGGGACCTGCATCGGAGCGCTGACTTCCGGGTCTACCTGCTCAACACCGGATGGGTCGGTGGTGGGCCTGACGACTCGCGGGCCAAGAAGATCCGGATCCATGACTCCTCGAGCGTGGTCAAGGCCATCGCCGAAGGAACCATCCGCTGGGAAGTGGATCCTGACTTCGGCTACGAGGTGGCGACAGCGGTACCGGGAATCGAGGACCTGGAGATCATCCAGCCTCGGCGCCTCTACGGGCGGCAGGGCAGGATGGCCGAGCACCAGGCCACCGTGCAGCGGCTGCGCCAAGAGCGGGCCGACTACCTCGCCACCTTCCCGGGTCTGGATCCCGAGATACTCCGGGCGGTGGCGGGCTAGGCGGGGAGGCACCCAAGGTCCGGCCGATGGTGGGGTGACGCACTCGGGCAGGCTGTCGGTGCGAGAGATGGGCCTCGACGAGGTGGCCATCCGCATCGACTACTTCCACAATGCCTCTGACGACCACCTCCGCCACCTCGGCGTGGACCGAAGGCTGCTTCCGGATCGCGACTCCTGGCTCCGCTTCTACCGCGACGACTACGCACTTCCCATCGAGGATCGCCTCAACTACAACCTTCTCTGGCTCCTCGATGACGAGGTCGTCGGTTTCAGCACCGCCGACCCGATACGTTTCGGCGAGGAGGCCTTCATGCACCTCCACATCCTGGAACCGGGGCAGCGGCACCAGGGCCTGGGCCAGCACTTCGTGCGGCTCTCCGCCCGCAAGTACTTTCGAACGCTGCACTTGCAGCGCCTCTTCTGTGAGCCCAACGCTCTCAACGTCGCGCCCAATCGAACGCTGCAGCGGGCGGGATTCCGCTATCTGTTCAGCCACAGGGTTCGACCGAATCCCATCAACTTTCCGCAGGTCACGACCCGGTGGGTGCTGGACGGACCCCGCGTGCCGCCCAAGACCATCTCGGCGAGTGGTACCGTCGTCGAGGGCGTCCCGTGGTCACTGGGAGATCGTTCATGAGCCGTGTCAGCGTGCGCTACATCGTCGACGACGTCCCGGCAGCCATCTCCTTCTATTGCCAGCGGCTGGGGTTCGTGGAGGAGATGCATCCGGCAGCGACCTTCGCGATCGTGACCCGTCAAGAGCTCCGGCTGCTGCTCAGTGCGCCCAGCGCCCAGGCTGGAGGTGGTCAGGTCCTGGAAGGAAGCGCCCACCCGGTCCCCGGGGGCTGGAACCGGATCTCGTTGCAGGTGGACGAGCTGGACCAGCTGGTCGATCGGCTGCGGCGGGAGGGGGTGACCTGCCGCACCCCGATCATCGATGGCGTCGGCGGGCGCCAGGTGATCGTCGATGATCCTTCAGGGAATCCGGTGGAGCTCTTCCAACCCAAGCTGGACCAGGCTCGCAACGGCTAGCCCTGGCTGAGGCGCGATCTCGACCGGCTCAGACGGGCCTCGTCGATCTCACCTCCGGGGTGCCCAGGACGGCAGCGCGGCTGACCCGGACAGGGTCGAGTTGGTCTCCAAGCCGGGCGGCTGACCGTCCCCGCGGGCATCGCTAGCCGCTAGCCGCCCCACCCCAAACTGGCAAACTCAGCAGATGACCTTTCCTCAGGATCTAGGGCGGTGGCGGTGAGCGTGGCCCGCACGACCCGGCCATCCAAGCAGGAGTACTTTCTGCTCCTGGCGCTGGCCGCCCGGACCCGGGCCGACTGCGTCGGCCGCAGGGTGGGGGCGGTGGTAGTCCGGGAGGACCGAGTCATCTCGACCGGCTACAACGGCACCCCCATCGGCATGCCCAACTGCTCGGAGGGCGGCTGTCACCGGTGCGCCAATCGCGCTACCCCGGCTTACTCGCCCGGGCGGGGCTACGACCTGTGCGTCTGTGTCCACGCGGAGCAGAACGCGGTTCTGGCCGCGGCGCGCTTCGGCCAATCCACGCTGGGTTCGGCCCTGTACTCCACCATGCGCCCCTGTTTTGGCTGCCTGAAGGAGACCATGCAGGCCGGGATAGGCGCCATTCACTACCTTGAGGATTGGCAGGCTCCGAGCGCTGAGGACGACGAGGCGCTCCAAGTCCAGTATGCCGCCCTCCGCTCCCGCTTCCAGGTCTTCGAGCAGGCGCAGATCCCCGACCAGCGTCTGGCCCGGTTGTTGGCCGAGGAACTTGTGGGGACCGGGGCATGAGCCAGGGCGACCGCTGCGAGGCGCCGACGGTGAAGGGGTTGTGGCGGGTGGCGCTGCTCACGGTCAGCGACCAGGGCTCCCTGGGCCAGCGCCAGGACACGAGTGGCGATTGGTTGGCGGAACGGCTCCGCGATCTGCCCGGGGAGGTAGTCTCGCGGCACCTGCTCCCTGACGAGCCGGCGCAGGTGGCGGCCTGGCTGCGCCAGGCTGTCCGAGAGCTGGCACCTGCCCTCATCATCACCACCGGCGGAACCGGGCTCCATCCCCGTGACCGAACCCCGGAGGCGGTCCGCTCGGTGGCCGATTACGAGATCCCCGGCATGGCCGAGGCAATGCGTGCCCAGGGCTTGCTGCAGACCCCCCACGCCATGCTCTCGCGCCAGGTGGCAGTGGTCCTGGGTCACTCTCTCATCCTCACCCTCCCCGGAGCCCTGAAGGCGAACCGGGAGAGCCTGGAAGCGGTGTGGCCAGCACTGCCCCACGCCCTGGAGATGGTCGCGGGCCTACCGCAGGCCAGCACCGAGACGGCTCACCGCGGCGGCGCGGGCTAGGTCCGACCACGTCCGGATGCCTGTCCGCGGCGTCGTCTTCGACCTCTTCGGCACCCTGGTTGAGGGCTGGGGCCAGCTCACCGCTGCCCTCAAGGCGGCAGAGGTCGCGAGGATTCTCGAGGTGCCAGAAACCGAGTTCCGCGAGGTCATGGCGAACTCCTACACCGACCGTGCCAGCGGACGATTGGGCCCACCCCCCGAGATGCTCCGCCGCCTCTGCGCCCGACTGGGTCGCAGCCCCTCCCCGGAGGCGGTCGCCCGCGCTGGACAGCTGAGGCTCTCCCAGTTCCAGGAGGTCCTGGCCGAGCCCCGACCCGAGGTGACCTCGCTGCTGGCCCTGCTCCGGGTTCGCGGCCAGCGCCTCGCAGTCATCAGTGACTGCTCCGGGGAGACCCCAGTCCTGTGGCCCGGGCTGGCCTGGGCCCGACCGATCCAGGCAGCGGTCTTTTCCTTCGTCGAGGGGGTGCGCAAGCCCGACCAGCACCTCTACCGCAAGGCGATCTCTGACCTCGGTCTCGAGCCGGGAGAGTGCCTCTTCGTCGGCGACGGCGGCAGCCAAGAGCTGAGCGGTGCAGTCCGCGCGGGAATGCGGGCCTGCCAGCTCTCCGTGCCCCGGCTCGACGGCGACCAGCTGCTCCAGTACGACCCCGACCCGCTCTGGGATGGATCGGTGGTCGGCAGCCTCTTCGCAGTCCTGCCCCTGCTGGCAGAGGGCTGATCCCCGCCTCGGGGCCGCTATGCTCCCAAGGGGGGCAGAGCGGCACAGTTCGAGGGGAGCGAAGTCCATGGCTCAGCCCGATTCGCAGCGCAGGTTGGTCACCCTGATCCCCGGGGACGGCATCGGCCCCGAGGTGGTGCGCGCGACCAAGGATGTGATTGAGGCGACCGGCGTCGGCATCGACTGGGAGGAGCATCCCGCCGGAGCCAGCGTCTTCCGCCAGGGACTGCCCTCGGGCGTACCTCGCGAAACGATTGAGTCGGCTCGGCGCACGGGTGTGGTGCTCAAAGGTCCGCTGGAAACTCCGGTGGGGTTTGGCGAGAAGAGCGCCAACGTCACCCTGCGCAAGCTCTTCGAAACCTACGCCAACATCCGTCCCGTCCGCGAGCTCCCGGGCGTGCCCACGCCCTACCGGGGCCGGGGAATTGACCTCGTCGTGGTTCGAGAGAACGTAGAGGACCTCTACGCCGGCATCGAGTACATGCAAACCCCGGGAGTGGCAGAGTCGCTCAAGCTGATGTCGCGCAAGGGCTGTGAAAAGATCGTCCGTATGGCGTTCGAGTTCTCCCGCTCCGAGACCCGAACGACGGTGCACTGCGCGACCAAGTCAAACATCATGAAGTTCAGCGAAGGCCTGATGAAACACACCTTCGAAGAGGTCGCCCCCGAGTACCCCGACATCACGGCGCAGCACATCATCATCGACAACTGCGCCCATCAGCTGGTGAAGCGTCCCGAGCAGTTCGAGGTGATCGTCACCAGCAACATGAACGGGGACATCATCAGCGACCTGAGCTCGGCTTTGGTGGGGGGCCTGGGGTTCGCCCCCTCGGCCAACCTCGGCTCCGACGTCGCCATCTTCGAGGCGGTGCACGGGTCGGCGCCAAAGTACGCGGGCAAGAATGTGATCAACCCGACGGCCCTGATCCTGACCGGAGCCATGATGCTCCGCCACCTAGGGGAGATGGATGCCGCCGACCAGGTCGAACACGCGGTCAGCCTCACCCTGGAGGCGGGGGTGAAGACCAGGGACATCGCCGGCGACGGCCCCTCGGCCTCCACCACCGAGTACACCGAAGCGATCATCTCCCGAATCGGCCAGCACTCACCTAACTGGACCAGGCGCGAACGGCATCCCCTGCAGCTCCCCAGGGTCAGCGCAGAAGTGGCCATGGTTCACCCCAAGGGTCGTCACGACATCGGGGTGGACGTTTTCATCGAGTCCGAGCTCAGCGCCGAGGACCTTGGCCACAGCCTGGAGGCCGCCACCGCGGGCACCCCGCTGCGGCTGGAGAACATCAGCAACCGTGGCACCCAGGTGTATCCGGCCACCGGCGGTAGCAGCATCGACTGCATCGACCACTGGCCCTGCCGCTTCCTGCTTCGGGACCTGGAGGGCGATCTCCCCGACGAGGACCTCATCGCCCTATTGCAGCGCGTCTCCCAGGAGCACCACTGGGTTCACATCGAGCGCCTGCCGGTGTTCGACGGCGCCCGCGGCTTCACCAAGGCCCAGGGAGAGGATTGAGGACCGGTCGCCCCCCGATCTCCTAGTCCAGTGCAGCCAGAACCTCGGCGGCGTGCCCACTCGGTTTGACCCTGGGCCAGACCCGCTCCACCCGTCCCTTGGCGTCAATCAGGAAGGTGCTGCGGCCGACCTCGCGCGTCCCCCCGTCGACCCAGGTCCCGAACGCACTCGCGACGGCGTGGTCCGGGTCTGAGAGGAGGGGCAGGTCCGGGGCTCCACAATCGGTGGCGAAGGCGGTCTTGGCGGCGACGTCGCCATCCGAGCAGCCGAAGACCTCGACCCCGCGGCTGCGAAACTCCGCCTGAGCCGCCCCGAACTCCTTGGTCTCGATGGTGCAGCCGGGCGTGTGGTCCTTGGGATAAAAGTAGAGGACCCATCGCTGTCCCTGCAGCCGGAGGCTCGCCACCGTGGCGCCGGTGCCCGCCTGCAGGGAAAAGTCGGGAATCGAATCGCCGGGTTGCAGCATGGGATCTCCCTCCTGGGTCTGTGGCCGCCAAGAGAGGTTAGCGCAGGCGAGAGATCAAGGGCCCACAGTTCGGTGGCCGCGCATCGACCGCTGGCTGCGGTCCCGTAACCAGCGGGCCGACCGGTCGCGCATGGGACTGGCGGCCGCCCGGCTCACAGACGCTCCAGAAGCCAGGCATGGACCGCCGGCACCTGGTCCACCAGGAGCGTTAGGTGGCCCGCTTCGGGGAGTTGGGTCCACTCTGCCCGGGGGAGCTGGGAGGCGAGCCAGCGCCCGTGCCCGGCCGGAACCATCAGGTCCTGCTCCCCCTGCCAGAGTTGCAGCGGCACCCTGATCGCGGAGACCTCGAATCCCCACGGCTTGACGAAGGCAAGGTCGTCATCGACCCAGCCGTCCAGACCCTGGCGGAGGGCATCGCCCATGCCATCCAGCATCCAGTGCCCGAGGGTTCGGCGAATCACCTCCCGGTCCGGCGGGGAGAGGATGCTGGACATTTCGCCAAGCAGTTGCTCGACGTCGGTGGGCGGGTTCGCCGCCAACTTGGCGTAGCCGGCTCGGAGCGCAGGTTCTCCTCCCTGGAGAACAGTCTTGAACTCCTCGACGTTGCCCTCGCCCATCCCCTCCAGGTAGTCGAGGCCCTCGGCGCCGTACGGTGCCACCGAGGCCAGTGCCGCAGCTGCAGCCACCAGGTCCGGGAGCAGGGCTGCGCAGGCCAGGGCGTGGGGGCCCCCGCCAGAGAAGCCGTACGTGGCCAGTCGCCGGATCCCCAGCGCCTCGGCGATGGCCCTGACGTCGGCCGCCGCGCCGCTGACGGAGCGACCGGCCTCGCGGCTGGAGCCGCGATAGCCGGGCCGGGCGTACCCGATGAGCCGGACCCCGCGCCGCTCAGCGTCCGCGACCCAGCCCGCGAAGAGGTCGGCTCCCCCCGGGGTACCGTGGTGGATGAGGATCACCGGTCGGCCCTCACCACCGGTGTCGACCACCTCCAGGACCCGCCCTTCGGCCAGCCGGACCTCGCGGTGCTGCGACTCCACTCCCACCTCCTCTGCTGAGGCCGCCGCGCCGCCTCCCGATATCGCAGCCTATCAGGGGACCGTTCGCCGTCCGGCCGAACCAGCCCTCGCGGGAGCTTTCGGGCCCCCGGCCCGGATCAGGTGGCGGCCAGCAGCTGGCGGGCCTGCATCGCGATGCTGAGGACGACCCTGGTCTCGGCGTCGTCAAGGGAGAGCGAGAGCAACTCCTCAATCCGCTGAACCCGGTAGGTCAAGGTGTTGATGTGGGTGTGGAGTCGGCGGCTGGCGGCCCTCTGGTTCCAGCGTTCCGCGGCCAGCGCCTCCAGGGTGGGCAGAAGCGGCGTGCGGTGGTGTCGGGCATAGGCCATGAGCGGCCCCAGGGTCTCTTCGACGAACCGAGAGACGACCTGCGGATCGCGCACCTCTAGCAGCAGCCGCAGCGCTCCCAGCGAGCGATAGGAGGTGACCTGACCGCGGCCGCCCGCTCGCCGCGCCAGCCGCAGCGCCTGCCTGGCCTCCTCGTGGGCCCGCCCCAGTTGGGCCGCAGATGCAGCCAGGTTGCCCAAGCCCACCGAGAACTGCAACCGCCGACCCAACCCCTGGGCGAGTTGGAGGAGCGAACGGCAGAACTCCTCCAAGGCCGCGGCCGTGGGTTGGGCGGGACCGGCGGGCTCCGGAGAGCGCACCGGAACCAGGACCACGGTGGAGGCGGCGCGGCCCACCACCAGCGAGCCGGGGAAGCGCCGCTGGGCCAGGTCGGTCAGCCGCTGCTGCAGCCGTTCTTGCACCAGCAGTGACTGAATGCTGGCCCTGGTCCGGTCGTCATCGGGCTCCAGCACCAGCACCCAGGCTCGGTCAGGAAGGCGGTACCCCAGCCGCTCGGCGCTGACCGCCAACCGGCGCAGCTCTTCGTCGCCTGGATCTTGGTTCAAGAGCTCCTCCAGCAGGTCGCCCCGCAAGCGACGCTCGACCTCGGCCGCCGCTCGCTCCTTGAGCAGCTCGAGAGCGACGACGGTGGCTCCGTGCTCCAGCGCCCGGCGGCGCACGGTGTCGGCGACGGCCTCCGCGCTCTCCACCGCCAGCACCCCCACCAGCTCGCTCCCGGCGCGAACCGGGGCCAGGAGCAGGTCAAGTCGGGGCCGAGGCAACTTGAGGGCGACCGGACCGCTGGCGGCGCTTCCGGTGATCTCTGCGGGCAGAGTCAGGCGCTCCACCGCCAGGCCCGGGCCCGCTCCCTGCTCCAGCCGGAATCCCAGGGGGTCGTACAGGCCCACCTCGCCTCCCGCCAGGGTCGAGATGGCGTCGAGGATGCTGGCCAGCCCAGAACCCGCAAGCACAAGGTCGGTGAAGCGCTCATGCACGGTCTGCGACAGCCGGATCTCCTCCAGCTGCAGCTCCAGGCGGTGTTGCAGCTCGCTCCGCTCCAGGACTCCCGCCAGTGCGCCGGCGATGGCCGAGAGCGCTGCCAGCTCGTCCTGGCGGAACTCCCGCCGCAACACCGTCTGCACGTTGAGGACGCCAACCATCCGCGGACCGGCCAGGACCGGCACCGAGAGCATCGAGGTGAACCGCTTCTCGTCCACGCCCTCGATCCACTCGAACCGGGGGTCCTCCGCGACGTCGACCACCGCCAGCGGCTCTCGGCTGGCCGCGACGTAGCCGGTGACGCCCCGGCCCAGGGGCAGGATCACCTGGCCCACGGCCCCCTGGTTGAGCCCGTTGGTCGCGGTCAGGACCAAGCCCCCCCGGGTCTGGTCGTAGAGGTAGAGCGAGCAGACGTCGGCCTCTAGCACCCCCGTCGTCTCCCGGATCGCCAGCGATAGCAGCTGGTCGCGCTCCATGGTGGAAGCGGCCTCCAGGGCCAGCTTCTGGAGGTAGAGCAGCTCCCTGAGCTCGCGCTCCCGGGAGGAGGCGGCTTCCTGGGCCACGGCTCAGGCCCCGGGGGCGCTACCCGTCTCGGGCCGCTGCAGCGGCCCCGAGCGGCCACCTCGTTTGGCGAGGAGCCCGATCGGCCCGATCTCGGCCCAGTGGTCCAGGCTCTTGACCATATCGATCACCGTCAGGGCGGCAACCGCGACCGCAGTCAGCGCCTCCATCTCGACTCCGGTGGTCGCGTGGCAGCGAATGGTCGCAAGCAGCTCGACCCGCGGTGGCGGCCCCGGCAGGAGCTCCGCCGTGACCGCAACGTGGGTCAGGGTCAGCGGGTGGCAGAGAGGGATCAGCTCGGGGGTGCGCTTGGCCCCCATGATCCCCGCCAGGCGGGCGACCTCGAGCACGTCCCCCTTCGGCACCCCTCCCTGGGAGATCGCGTCGAAGGCGACCTGGCTCAGGCGCACCTGACCGGTGGCGGTGGCCTCCCGGTCCGAGCTGGGCCGGTCGCCGACGTCGACCATCCGGGCCCGGCCCCGGGCGTCGAGGTGAGTCGGCCGCCGCGGGCTCACGAGCTGGGACCGCAGGCGTCTGCGCCGCGGGCCAGCCGGCCCTGGCCGAAGTCGACCCCGATGGTCAGGTCATTGGGCCGGGCCGCCTCGCAGGAGAAGGTCAAGGGGCTGCTGGGGTCGATCAGGGCCAACGAGAAGGTGGGGTTGAAGCCCCGCGCCAGCGCCTGGGGAATGAGTGACGGCAGGGTCATCTGCCCCACCGCCAGCCCGGTGAACTTGAGCTCGATCGTGGACTTGCCGATGCCGCCGAAGGTTACCGGCCCGCTGATCACGATGTCCCGACGCATGATCGTGGTCTCGCCGCTGACGATCACCTTTCCCTGGAACACGTGCACCTGCAGTCCGGAGAGGCCGTCGTAGCTGGCGAGGCTGTCCTGGAGAAGGGCAGTGGCCTCGGCATCGGTCAGGTGCACCAGCGCCACCGTCTGGCCGCTGGCGAGCGCGGTCGCCACCGCCTCCGCAGCGCTCAGCTGCAGCGCACTGGGGGGGGCCGGCGTGACTCGGGAATAGGCGGGAGGAGTGGTCCAGAGGTGGACGGCGTAGCCGACCAGGGCCAGGATCGCCAGGACGGGAAGCAGGCATCCCAGGCAGTTGCCGATGCAGCCGCGGCGGATCCAGCCGAGCAACTAGGAGCCCGTGTCCCGGGTCGCCAGCCACGCCTCCAGGGCCTGGCGATGTGACGAGAAGACCAGCTCTGGCAGCTCCGCCGGAGAGAAGCAGCCCAGCTCCGAGGCCTCCTCGGTGGGCGTGGGCTCTCCCCCAGTCAGGGTCCCCCGGTAGGCGAGCACCACCAGCGCCCCCTCCTCGGTGACCACGTGGAAGGCGCCCAGGAGCCCGCCCACCGCAGTCCGGCACCGGGTCTCCTCCAGGCACTCGCGGGCAGCCCCCGCCGCCGGCTCCTCGAGGTCGTCGACGTAGCCTCCGGGGAACGCCCAGCCTCCCGCGCCCGGAGGCATACCCCTGCGGATGGCCAGAAGCCGACCCCGCTCGTCGGAGGCCAGCAGCGCCACCGCCACCTTGGGGCCCTTCCAGGCGACGAAGCCGCAGCGCAGACAGGCGGGCAGGTCGTGGAACTCGATCCGCCGCAGGGCCAACCTGCTGCCGCAGTTGGGGCAGAAGCGAAAGTCTGTCCTCATCCTCCCCGCTTCACCGGCGCTCGCCCCGGCGGCCGGCTCTCCTCCCCCAGCCCGGGGCGCCCTGGGACGTCGCGCCCCGATGATACGTGCCGGATAAGGTGCCTCAGGGGGCGCCAAGTCGTCGGAGGTGGTCCTGGTTCCAGTCCAGCGGACGCCCCGGCTCGTGCTCCGGAACCCCTCTTGCAATCACCGCCTGGCCGTAGCGCCGGCGCAGGCCGTCGAGGACGCGGTCCAGGCGCTCCCCCTGGCTCCCCTGGGGCTGGAAGAGGTCGAGCTGGCGCACCGGGTCGAGCCCCTCAGCCCCGACGCCGAGGAGCCGGACCGGCTGGCCTTCGTCCCAGGTCGCAGTGAACAGAAGGGCAGCCCCGCGCGCGAGTTCCCCATCCTCACAGGTGGGCTCACCGAGCCGGCGCCGGCGCACCTCCGTGCGGAAGTCGGCATAACGGAGCTTGAGCGACACCGCCCGGGCGGTCAGGTCGGATTGCCGGAGACGGCGAGCCACCCGCAGCGCCAGCTCGACGATCCTGCCTTCGAGCTCGCTCCTGGCGCTTATGTCGCGGGGGAAGGTCTCCTCGCTGCTCAGCGACTTCGGCAGGCCCGGCGGGACCACCGGGCTGCGATCCACTCCCCGGGCACGGAGCCGGAGGCCGTCGGCGGCATTGCCGAGGCCGGCCTGCAGCAGGGCGGTAGGGGCGGCGGCCAGCGCCCCCAGGGTCGTGATGCCGAGGAGCCTGAGCCGGGCGGTGGTCTTCGGTCCGGCCCCTGGAAGCCTCTCCACCGGGAGGCCGGCAAGGAAGCCCTCCTCCTCCCCCGGCGCCACGACCACCAGACCCCGCGGCTTGCGCAGGTCCGAGGCCACCTTGGCCACCACCTTGGTGCTGGCCACCCCGACCGAGCAGGGCAGGCCCAGTTCCTGGAGCAGCCGCGCGGCGATGGTCCGGGCCACGGCCGCGCCCCCCCCGCTCAGAGCCTCGGTCCCGGTCAGGTCGAGGTAGGCCTCGTCCAGTGAGCCCGGCTCGACCAGCGGGGTGTAGTCAGCGAAGACGCGGAACACCAGCGCCGAAATCCGGGAGTACTCGCCGATGTCCACCGGGAGCACCACCAGGGAGGGGCATCGGAGCACCGCCTGTGCCAGGGGGAGGGCCGAGACGACCCCGAACTGACGAGCCTCATATGAAGCCGCCGCGACAACGCCCCTGCCGGGGCGTCGCGGCCGGTCGGGGTGGGATTCGCGACCGCCGCCCACCACGACCGGCCGCCCCCGGAACTCGGGCCGGCGCAGCAACTCGCAGGACACGAAGAACGCGTCCAGATCGGCGTGGAGGATGGTGCGGTTCACGGTCCCCAGGCGCATCTGGACCAGCGGCGCAGGGATCCCGCCCACGAACGCCATCGAACGAGTGTACGCCGCAGTTCCGGCCCGCCGCTCCCGGCGCGCCTCCAAGTCCTAGCGGCGCCCCGGCACGGCCCCTTCCGCCTGTCGCACCAGCGCCTCCCAACTTGGCAGGCGCTCCGCGACCCCAGCCGCCGCGGGCGCTCCGGGGGCCAGCAGCACGTGAATCCCAGCAGCGGCGGCGCCCCGCATGTCGCATTCGAGATCGTCCCCGACGAACCACACCTGCTCCGGGCGGAGTCGCATCCGACCGAGCAACTCGTCGAAGATCCGCCGGGCCGGCTTGCGCCAACCGACCTCGCTCGAGAACAGGGCGGCATCGAAGTAGGACGCCAGCCCCAATCGCTGCAGCTGCTCGTGCATCAAGGCAGGCGGATAGGGGGCGTTGGAACACAATCCCAGCCTCAGGCCTAGCTGCCGGAGCCTCCCCAGCATGGTCTTGACCCTGGGTCGAGGCCTGACGCCGGCGACCCAGGCGCGTTGCACTGTGACCCCCACCGCGCGCGCCACCGCCGGCCCCGGGTCCGCCCCCAGCAGCTGGGACAAGGCGGCACGCTGGATCGGCTCGATGTCGACCTCGCGCAGTGGTTGACCGGCGTGCCGGGCGTCGATCATCTCATCCAGCGCTTGGTCCAAGGCAAGCGTGAGCTCGCCCTCCCGGCCAAGCCACGGGGGGCCTCCCAGCCGCAGCGTCCGGCCCACCTCCGCGCCGGCTCCCGCTATCTCAGCGACCGGCCGCCGGATCCGCACCAGAGTCTCCCCGTAGTCGAAGCAGATCCCCCGAGGTGGCGGGTCTGCCCTCACCGGGCCTCGGGCTGTCCGGGGGAGCGGTTCCCCGCTCTGGCGCGCCGGCCACGCCGAGGTCGGCGCCGCCCCGGCGGCCGGCCCTGGGCCGCAGTCGAACCCTCGCGGACGGGCGTGATCGCAGCCGTGGTTCCCGGTCCCGAGGAGCGACGACGGCGCCTGCGACGCGCTGGAGGTCGGGTCGCCGGCGCAGAGTAGCGGGCAGAGAGAACCCGCTCCTGGTGCTGCGGATCCCAGCTCCCACTGTCGCGGATGTCCTGGCCGGCGATCAGGGCGTCGAACTCCGAGAGGTAGTCCTTTAGCGGCCGCTTCTCCTTGGCTGCGTTGGTTATCTGCTTCTCGGCCCACGGTTGGTACCGGGGCGATTCCGGGTCCAGCGCCGGCGTGGAAGGGGGCCCCGCAGGGCTGCCGCGCCCGTGAGGGTCGCTAGCCTCCTCGGGCGGCTCCACCGGGCGAGTATATGTGCGACGCTGGAAGGCGTCCGGTAGGGTACCGGGCCGGGGCCGGCTCGGCCGGCGGGGAGGTGAGCTAGTTGGACACTCTGCTGGCGCCGGGAATCTGGCAGATCGACACCCTCCTGGGTGGCTTCGAGAAGGTGAACGCCACTTTCCTGGTGGAGGGCGACCGGCCCTGCCTGGTGGAAACCGGGCCTCAGCGCGACGCAGCGCAGGTGCTGGCGGCTCTGGCCCGGCACCAGATGGGGGCTCAGGACCTGGCCTGGATCGTGGTGAGCCACATCCACCTCGATCACGCCGGGGCGGTCGGGGAGATGGCGGCAAACTTCCCCCGGGCCTCGGTCGTCTGCCACCCAAAGGGGGCACGCCACCTGGCGGATCCGACCCGGCTGATCGCGGCCTCGGCAGAGGTCTACGGCGAGCGTCTGGACACCCTCTACGGCCGCATGACGCCAGTCCCGCTGGACCGGCTGATGGCCGCCGAGGACGGCCTGGTGCTGGAGTTGGGGGCGGGACGCAGCCTGCTCCTGGTCCACTCGCCCGGCCATGCCAAGCACCACCTCGGGATCCTGGAGCAGAGCTCGGGAACCCTCCTGGTAGGCGATGCGGTGGGGGTCAAGCTGCCCGGCTCCGGGCCGCTGCGGCCGGCGACCCCTCCCAACGACTTCGATCTCGAGTTGGCGGTGCACTCGCTGCACCGCTTCCGTGAGCTGAGGCCGACCCAGTTGGTCCTCACCCACTTCGGGCCCGTGGGGGAGCCGGAGGCGGTCCTGGTCGAGGCGGAGGACGCGCTTCAGAGCTGGGCGGCTGTGGCGTCCGAGGCCTTCGCCGAGCGGCCGGAGGTGGACCACATCGAGCGCGCCCTCCGGGCCCGGTTCGCCAGTTCCGCAGAGCCGCCCGGGCCGACCCAGACGGCCCAGGACATTCTCTCCGGCTTCCGCTCCAACGCCGAGGGCATGTTCGGCTGGCTTCGGCGCCAACGTGAGTCCAGAGCCCAAGTCGAAGAAGGGGGCGCGACTGCGCCCCAATAGGCAACTTCGGGGACTTTGTGGTTGCCAGAGCTTGAGATGGTGAATACAATGCGGCTGATCGCCCGAACTCGGAGTCCGGGCTCTAGTTCCAGCGGAGGGGTACCAATATGGCCGTTACCGGCTTTTGCATGAAGTGCAAGACGGCGCGGGAGATCTCGAACCCGCAGCCAACCAAACTGAAGAATGGCAAGCCGGCGACGACGGGTACCTGCCCCGTCTGCGGCACCAAGATCTTCAAGATCGGGAAGGCGGCCTGAAGCCCAGCTCACCGGGCCCCGGCCGCGGCGCGACCAGGGTCTGGGCCCGGTGAGGCCCGACGACGACCTAACCCAGGCGCTTCGGGCCCGGGAGCGGGCCCTGGTCGAAGAGCTGAGCCGCTGGGTGGCGATCCCTTCGGTCAGCGCCCAGCCTGAGCACGCCGGCGACGTGCATCGTTCGGCCGAGTTTCTTCGGGATGCGGCTCTGCGGGCCGGGTTCGGCTTGGCCGAGATCTGGGAGACAGAGGGGCACCCGGCGGTCTACGCCGAGCTCATCCGCGATCCGACCCTGCCGACGGTACTGGTCTACGGGCACCATGACGTCCAGCCGGTGGACCCGGTTTCAGAGTGGGAGAAGGCTCCGTTCGAGGCCCTGGAGCGGGACGGCCTCCTGCTCGGCCGGGGCACGGCGGACGACAAGGGTCACTTGGTGATGCACCTCCAAGCACTCGCCGCCTATCTCGACGCCCGGGGGCAGCTGCCGATCAACCTCAAGTTGATCGCCGAGGGGGAGGAGGAGGACGGCTCGGCGCACTTCCCTGCCCTGGTCGAGCAGCACCGCGACCGACTCGCCGCCGACGTGGGGGTCATCTCCGACACCGGGATGCCCTCGGCCGACGTCCCGGCCCTTACGGTGGCGCTTCGCGGGCTCGCTTACTGGGAGGTCCACCTGGAGACCGCCTCCACCGACCTCCACTCCGGCGTCTACGGCGGGGCGGTGCTGAACCCCATCACCTCGCTGGCGCGGATGCTGGCCCAGCTCCACAGCGGCGACGGCCACGTCGCCGTGCCCGGCTTCTACGACCAGGTCCGGCCCCTCTCACCTGAAGAGCGGCAGCAGATCGCCTCGGTTCCCTTCGACGAGGCCGACTTCGCGGCGGACGTCGGGGCCGTTCTCGGAGGCGAGGTCGGGTATACCACCGCCGAGCGCCGGACTGCCCGCCCCACCCTGGAGCTGTGCGGCATCTGGGGCGGCTACCAGGAGGAGGGGTCCAAGACCGTAATTCCCGCACGGGCGGGGGCCAAGCTCTCCTCCCGGCTCGTTCCCGACCAGGATGCGGACGAGGTGGGGGCCCGGGTCGAGGCCTACCTGCGCCAGCTGGCGCCGCCGGGGGCGCGCCTGGAATTCGAGACCATCTCCACCGGGCGCTGGGTCCTGACTCCGCACGACCACCCGGCGGTCGCGGCGGCGGCCCAGGTGCTGGAGGAGATCTGGGGGCAACCGACTGCCTTCATCCGGGAGGGGGGCAGCATCCCCCCAGTAGCAGCCATCTCCGAGGTCCTGCAAGTGCCCTGCGTCCTACTCGGGGTCGGCCTCCCGGGGGACCGCTTCCACGCGCCCAACGAGCGGGTACGGCTGAGCCAGCTCTACCGGGGCATGGACGCGGTCGCCCGCCTCTGGCAGCGCTACGGCGAGATGGGCCGGCAAGGTCTCAGCCCAGCGCCCGGCTGAGGGCATCGCCTCCTTCCAGGACGAAGTCCGACGCCGGCTTCTGGGTGAAGAGCACGATCTGGTCGCCCACCTTCAGGGGAGTGTCCACGGGCACCTCCTTCCCATTGCGGACGATGAGCAGGAGCCGCTCGGTGACGAGGTCTGGGATCTCCGCCGCCCTCCTGCCCTCCGCGACCCCCGCCGGGACGGTCACCCGGACCACGGAGGCCTCGCTGCCCCCCATGGGGAGCTGGAGGACGTCGCCTCGACTCGCCAGGCCGCTCTCTATGACGCTCAGGATCAGCTCGGTGGCGGAGACCGCGACGTCCACCCCCAACTGGTGGAAGACGGGGACGTTGCGGGGATCGTTGACCCGGGCGATGGTCCGGGCCACCTGAAACTGGCGCTTGGCCAGCTGGCAGGCGATCAGGTTGTCCTCGTCATCGCCGGTGACAGCGGCGACCACGTCCGCCCGCTCGATCCCGCTGGTGGCCAGGAACGCCATCTCGTCCCCGTCCCCGACCAGCACCGAGCAACTGCCCAGCTGGGCGGCGACCAGGCTGGCCCGGGGCGGGTCCTTCTCAACCAGGGCGACCTCGTAGCCACCCTGAAGCAGGTGACGGCTCAAGTAGAACCCGACCTTGCCCGCCCCGATCACGATGATGTAGGCGGGACGCTCAGGCACCGCCGGACGCTCCTGACGCCGCCACCGCCCACCTCGCCCGGTCGGCCTGCTCCGGCCCCTCCTCGAAGAAGGTTCTGGCGATGGCCGCCCCAACCACCGTGGGGCAGAAGGTGTAGAGCCCCATCGATCGGTAGACCCGCTCCCGGATCGGGTCGTAGATCCGGGTCATGACCCGGGGGATCTTGAAGACCTCGCGCGCCACCTGGGCCGACATGATGTTGCGGTTGTCCCCATTGGTAACCGAGATGAAGCAGTCGGCATCGCCGGCTCCGGCCTCCTCCAGCGTCTCCTGATCGATGCCGCTGCCGAGGACCGGACGGCCGGGGAAGTCTGGTCCCAGCCGGTCGAAGGCCCGCCGGGAGACGTCGACCACCGTGACCTGGTGTCCCTCACCCGCGAGCTCTCGGGCCAAGGTCGACCCGACCCTGCCACACCCGACGATCACCACCTTCACTGTGGCGAGTATATCCCTGCCTCTGGAGATGGTCCGGCCCGGTCCGGGAAGTCAGGGAAACGTCCCAGGGGGAGACCCGCCTGCCCCTTGCCGGTGCCGCCTCTTACCCGGCGCCCAAAGCTTCGCTGCGCACCCCTGGGGCGGGGTGCGAGCACTCCTGCGCGAGAGGTGCCGGCAGGGGGAGAATGACGCCAAATGGCATCCCGCCTCTTCCGTCCGCGGCCGGGGGGAGCGGCGACCGCAGAGCGTCCCGGCATCCTCTCGCCGCGACGGATCGTGGTTCCGGTTCGGGGCGCCCCGGTGGACAAGGACGCCCTACGGGCTGCGTGCCGCCTGGCCCGGCCGGCAAAGGCCAGCATCCTCGTCATCACCGTGCTGGAAGTGGCTCGGAGCCTACCTCTCACCGCCAGCCTGGGTGGCGAGCTGGGCGAGGCCGAGGAGGTTCTGGCCGACATGGAGCAGGTCGCCTCCTCGCTGGAGTCCAAGGTCAGGACAAGCGTTCTCCAGGCGCGGGAGGCGGGTCCCGCCATCGTCGACGAGGCCCGGCGCTGGGAGGCCGACCTGATGGTGGTGGGGTTGGCGACCAAGCCCCGCTTCGGTGAGTTCAGCCTGGGCCGAACCGGGGTGGAGCTGCTGAACCACGCCCACTGCCGCCTGATCCTCATCCGGGAGGCGCTCCCCGAGGACCAGCTCGTGAGCCACGAGGGGGTGTCCTGAGCCCTTCCTTGGGACGGCTCCCACTTCGTGCCTTCCGGGAAGGCGTGTGAGCCCTCGGTCCTGGTGACTCGTCGGGAGGAGGTGCCCGAGCCCAGCTCATGACCTGGGCTGCTGTCTGCTGAAGGCCCTCGCCCGACTCCCGCCGCCGGGTCCCGCTCCTGGCGCCCTCAGCGCCAGCGGGGAATGCGCCACTCCATGAGAGGGTTTCGGAGTCGCGCCGCCCGGCCGCTTCGGCGAAGCCAGAGCGGCCCGTCGACCTGGAGGAACTGGGCGCGATTCCCTTAGGCACTCGCGGGACGGGTCCACCCGGGGACCTCAGCCGCTACGCCCGCCGCCCACGCCGGCCCGGTGCCGCCGGCGCTCCACCCAGCGCCAACTGAGCCAGAAGACCAGCGCCAACAGGGCGACCCCGATCGCGATGAGGAAGGCCGTCCCCCCCACCCGCAGAACGGCTCGGTAGTGGGCGCCGACGACCTCGCCTACGACGACCACGGTCACGCACCAGACGACAGAGCCGGAGATCATGGCGGGGTAGAAGACCCGGGGCGGGATGCCCGCGATCCCTGCAGCGTAGGAGGCGACGTTCCTGGCTACGGGCAGAATCCGGGTGAGGAAGACACCGACCCCGCCACGGCGCCGCATCCAGTCCTCGCTCTGCTCCAGCCGCTGCGCCCTGACCCCCACCTTGGCCGCGATCCGGGCCACCGCCGGCCGGCCCAGGCGCAGCCCCAGGGTGTAGGAGGCGGAGGAGCCGATCACCGCCCCGGCGGCGGCGCAGGCGATGGCCGGGGCGGGCTCGACGGTGCCCTCGTGGGCCAGGAAACCCACGGTCAGCAGGACCGCCTCGTCGGGCAAGGGGACCCCCACCGATTCCGCCGCCAGCCAGAAGAGAAGGAAGAGATACACCCCCACCGCCGGTAGGTGGGTCAGCTGGAAGAGCAGGTGGCTCAGGTCGCCACCCGTGCCTGCTGCTGGGGTGGCCCGGGAACGGTCAGTCCTCCTCGAGATCGCCCGGAGGCGCCACCCCGGCGATGGAGCCCACCTGGTCTCTGTCCTCCAGCCGCATCAGGATCACGCCCCTGGTCTGTCGCCCGGAGACGCGCACCCCCTCCAGTGGCATGCGGATGATCTGGCCCTTGGTGCTGATCAGCATCAACTCGTTGGACATGTCCTGGACCATCTTCATCCCCACGATCTCGCCCACCTTGGCGATGGCGTGCTGATCGAGGGTGTAGACGCCCTGGATGGCCCGGCTCTTCACCGGGTAGTCGGCAATCGGGGTGAGCTTGCCAAAGCCGTTCTGGGTCACGACCAAGACGTGGGTCCCCTCCCGGACGATGTCGGCCCCGGCGACCAGGTCGCCGGGCCTGAGCCGGACTGCGGTCACCCCCTGAGTGTCACGGCCCATCGGTCGCACCTGCTTCTCGCTGAAGCGGAGCGCCTTGCCTTGGCGCGTCACCAGGAGGATCTCGTCCCCGCCGGTGCTGATCCGGACCCAGTTCAGCTCGTCCCCCTCGCTCAGGCTCATCGCGATCAGGCCGTTGCGACGGACCGAGGCGTAGGCTGCGGCGGGAGTCTTCTTGATGTGGCCCCGCAGTGTGGCCATGACCATGTAGGTCTCGTCGGAGTAGGCGTTGACCGAGAGCATCGAGGTCACCCGCTCCCCCTGGTCCAGCTCCACCAGGTTGATCACCGCCGTGCCCTTGGCCTGACGGGCGACGTCGGGCACCTCGTGGGTGCGGAGGCGGAAGACACGGCCTTGGTTGGTGAAGAAGAGCATGTCGGAGTGGGTCGAGGCCACCTGGAGGTGCTCGACGTAGTCCTCCTCGCCCACCCGCTTGGCCCCCATCACCCCCTTGCCCCCCCGGTGCTGGGAGCGGTAGTCGGCGGTGGGGGTACGCTTGATGTACCCGCGGTGGGTCAGGGTGACCACCACCTGTTCCCGGGGGATCAGGTCCTCCTCGTTGAGCTGGATGTCGCCGTGGGTGATCTCGGTCCGGCGCTCGTCGCCGTACTTCTTGCGCAGTGCCAGAAGCTCCTCGCGTACCACCCCCATCACGCGTTCTGAGCTGGCCAGGATCTCCCCCAGCTGGGCGATCCGCTCCAGCAGCTGGGCGTGCTCCTGCTCCAGCCTCTCCCGCTCCAGACGGGTGAGCCGGCCGAGGCGCATGTCCACTATCGCCTTGCTCTGGCGCTCGCTGAGGCCGAAGCGCTCCTCCAGTTGGCGCTGGGCCCGGGCCTCGTCGCTGGAGGCTCGGATCAGGGCGATCACCTCGTCCAGGTTGTCGAGGCAGATCCTCAGCCCCTCGATGATGTGAGCCCGCTCGCGAGCCCGTTCCAGGTCGAAGCGGGTCCGCCGCTCGACCACGACGCGGCGGTACTCCAGGTAGTGGTGGAGGATGCTCCGTAGCGGAAGGATCTGGGGCTGGCCGTCCACCAGGGCCAGGAGGATGCACGAGAAGCTCGACTGGAGCTCGGTGTGCTTGTAGAGGTTGTTGAGTACGGTGTAGGGGCGGGCGTCCCGCTTCAGCTCGACCACCAGGCGGGTGCCCTCCCGCCGCCCCGACTCGTTGCGCAGGTCGGCGACCCCCTCCAGCTTGCGATTGTTGACCAGCTCGGCGATCGTCTCCAGCACCCGGCTGGGGTTCACCTGGTAGGGAAGCTCGGTGACGATGATCTGCTCCCGGCCCGACTTCGACTCCTCAAAGATCACCCGGGCCCGCTGCACCACCCGGCCATGGCCCGTGCCGTAGACCTGGGCCAGGTCGCGGCCGTAGACGATCCCGCCGGTGGGGAAGTCCGGCCCGGGGATGATCCGCATCAGGTCCTCGGTCGTGGCCTCGGGGTTGTCGATCATGTGGATCAGGCCGTTGCAGACCTCGGTCAGATTGTGGGGGGGAATGCTGGTGGCCATCCCTACGGCGATGCCCGAGGCCCCGTTGACCAAGAGGTTGGGCAGCGCCGCCGGCAGCACCACCGGCTCCGTGGCATCGCCCGAGTAGTTGTCGATAAAGTCGACCGTGTCCTTGTCGATGTCCGCCAACATCTCGGTGGCGATGGGCGTCATCCGCGCCTCGGTGTAGCGGTGGGCGGCGGCGGGGTCGCCCTCCGGCGAGCCGAAGTTGCCGTGGCCATCCACCAGGGGATAGCGCAGCACCCAGGATTGGGCGAGACGGACCAGGGTGTCGTACACCGCCACGTCGCCGTGGGGGTGATAAGTCTTGAGCACCTCGCCGACGATGGCGGAGCACTTCTTGTGGCCGGAACCGGGCGTCATGCCCTGTTCGTGCATCGCGTAGAGGATTCGCCGCTGCACCGGCTTGAGCCCGTCGCGGACGTCCGGGAGCGCCCGGGAGACGATCACGCTCATGGCGTAGACCAGGTACGACTGGCGCATCTCCTGGACCAGCTCCACGCCTCTGATCCCGCCCCCCTGGGTCCCGCCCTGCTCCACGACCACGATCTACCCGCCCGACGCCGGCTGCACTGCCACCGGCTCCGTTGCAGCTCTCCAAGCCTCGGCCAGCCCGGAGCGCACCGCCCCCGCGGCCACCCGCACGGCGCTGCTTACCGCCCGGGCGTCCGAGCGGCCGTGGCCGATGTAGACCAGGCCCCCGACACCCAGCAAAGGAGCACCGCCCACCTGGGCCCAGTCCAGGCGCTGGCGCAGGCGGCGCAGCCCGGGCAGGAGCAAGAGCGCCCCCAGCCGGGATCGCAGCCCCCGCCCTGCCTCGTCCCGCAGGGCCTTGACGATCAGCTCGGCGACCGCCTCGGCAGTCTTGAGGGCGACGTTGCCGACGAAGCCGTCGCAGACGACGACGTCGACCGCCCCCGAGACCAGGTCGATGCCCTCCACCGGCCCCACGTAGGCCAGGTCCAGCTGGCTCAGGCGCTCGTGGGCGGCCTGCACCAACTGGTTGCCCTTGGAGGTCTCCTGCCCGTTGCTGAGCAGCCCCACCCGGGGGCGCTCAACCCCCAGGGCCCGGCGGGCGTACTCACAGCCGAGCTCGGCGAACTGGACCAGCCATTCCGGCCGGCAGTCGACCTGAGCCCCGGAGTCCACCAGCAGGGTGCTGCCCTGCCGAGAGGGAATCCGGGTGCCGATGGCGGGACGGGCGACCCCCGGCCGCCTCTTCAACTGGAGCAGAGCCGTGGCCATGGCGGCGCCGGTGTTGCCGGCGCTGAAGCAGGCGTCGACCCGGCCCTGGCGCACCAGCCTGACCGCCACCCCGACGCTCGAGTCCGGGTGGTGCCGCGCCGCCTGGGCCGGGTGGGCGTCCATGGGTATGGCCTCCTCCGACTCCTCCAGCGTCAGCCGGGCCCCGGCCGAAGCCAGCCCCGGAAGCAGCGGTTGGAGGCGCTCCTTGGGGCCGACCAGGACCAGCCGCAGCCCCTGGTCCGACTCCAGGGCCTGGAGGCTCCCGGACACCAGCGCCTCGGGGGCGTGGTCCCCGCCCATCGCGTCCACCGCCACGGCGGGCTGGGCGGCGGTCAAACGTCCAGGTTCCGGACGGTCTTGGCGTGCGCCTGGATGAAGCGCTTGCGGGGCTCGACCGCGACCCCCATCAGGCGGTCGAAGGTCTCGTCGGCGCGAAGCGCGTCCTCGACCTCGACTTTGAGCATCACCCGCCGCTCCGGATCCAGCGTCGTCTCCCAGAGCTGCTCCGCATCCATCTCGCCCAGTCCCTTGTAGCGCTGTACCGGACGCTTGATCGAGTCGCGCAGCTCCTCCAACCGCTCCCGGTAGCGCTCCTCGGAGTAGGCGTACTCCACCTGCTTGCCCCGCTTGAACTCGAACCGATACAAGGGCGGCTGGGCGATGAAGAGGTGGCCCTCGGTGACCACATCGCGGAGGTGGCGCCAGAAGAAGGTCAAGAGCAACGTGCGGATGTGGGAGCCGTCCTCGTCGGCGTCGGCCATGAGCACGATCCGGTTGTAGCGCAGCTTGGAGAGGTCGAACTTCTCGCCCACTCCGGTGCCGAGCGCCGTTATCACCTCGCGGATGCGTTCGTGCTGGAGGATCTTGTCCTCGCGAGCCTTCTCGACGTTGAGGATCTTGCCCCTCAGCGGCAGGATGGCCTGGTAGCGGCGGTCGCGACCACCCTTGGCGGTGCCGCCGGCACTGTCGCCCTCGACGAGGAATAGTTCGCACAGGTCTGGGTCACGCTCGGAGCAGTCCGCCAGCTTCCCCGGCAAGGTCGCCGATTC
This sequence comes from Candidatus Dormibacteria bacterium, assembly GCA_050734425.1. Taxonomy (GTDB): domain Bacteria; phylum Chloroflexota; class Dormibacteria; order Aeolococcales; family Bog-877; genus Bog-877. The sequence goes on along the minus strand of JBOHUL010000099.1, from coordinate 4,195 downwards.
CAGCATCGACTTCCGCTGTACCAGCTCCCGCGCCCGCGAGGCCGCAGCCCGCGCCCGCGCCGCGGTAAGCGACTTCTCGATGATCCGCTTGGCGTCGGAGGGATTCTCCTCCAGGTACTGGTTGAGCGCCTCCGAGACGACGGTTGAGACCTGGCCCGCGATTTCAGAGTTGCCCAGTTTGGTCTTGGTCTGGCCCTCGAACTGGGGCTCCTGGAGCTTGACGCTCAGAACCGCTGTCAGCCCCTCGCGGACATCCTCTCCGGTGAGGTTGCCGTCTCCGTCTTTGAGGATGGCGGCTTTGCGGGCGTAGCGGTTGAGGGTAGCGGTCAGGGCGGCGCGAAAGCCGGTCAGGTGGGTCCCGCCCTCGACGGTGTTGATGTTGTTGGCGTAGGCCAGCACCTGCTCGGTGAAGCTGCCGTTGTATTGGATCGCCACCTCGACCGTACTGCCCTCTATCTCCCTTTCCGCATACATCGGCCGGGACTGCACCGGTCCCTTGCCGCGATTGAGGTGACGCACGAAGGACTCGATGCCGCCCTCGAAGTAGAAGTTGGCCTCGCTGAGAGGTGACTCGCGCTCGTCGAGGAGCCGAAAGAGGACCCGCTTGTTGAGAAAGGCCAGCTCCCGCAACCTGGTCTGAATAACCTCGCGGCTGAACTCTCTGGTCTCGGAGAAGATCTGGCTGTCGGGCCAGAAGCGAACCGTCGTGCCCCGCCTTCCGGCGACGGTGTCGGGCTGGCTCTGGAGCTGGTTCATCGGCACTCCCCGGGAATACTCCTGGCGGTACACCCGCTGGTCGCGGTAGACCACCACCTCGATTCGCTCCGAGAGGGCGTTCACCACCGAGAGCCCGACCCCGTGGAGGCCGCCGGAAACCTTGTACCCCCCACCGCCGAACTTGCCCCCGGCGTGGAGCAGGGTCATCACCACCTCCAGCGCCGGGCGCCCGGTCGGGTGATGGATGTCCACCGGGATCCCGCGACCGTTGTCGCTGACCTGACAGGAGCCGTCCGGGCTCAAGCGGACCTCAACCTCGGTGCACTCCCCCGCCAGGGCCTCGTCGACGGAATTGTCGATTATCTCGGTCGCCAGGTGATGGAGTCCGTGGACGTCGGTCGAGCCGATGTACATCCCCGGCCGCCGCCTAACCGCCTCCAACCCTTCTAGGACCTGGATCTGGTCGGCCGAGTACCCGTTGCCGCCTGAGCGCCGCTTCGCCTTGCGGCTGGGCCCCAGCGTGGGATCCGGAGGCGTCAGCCACAGTTCGTCTTCAGACGGATCTGCCAAAGAAGCTCCTCAAAGCGGAGTGCGGGGCACGCCCCGGCCGACCGTGCGCGCCACCTGCTTGGATGGGCGGTTCCGAGACCTGAGCCTCACGGAAGCCACACCCAATTTTAGCAGTCCGCAAGGACGTCCCAAGTGGGGTGGCGGCGGGCTCGGCGAGAACGAAGCTTGCGCAGCGGGGGTCCCTTCGCGCTATCTTTCGCCATGCACGGCGGCCCGCCGGCGCTCCGGGGTGGGGCCGCGATCGGGCAGGGCTCGTGCTGGGGGCCTGGATCCCCAGCCAAGGAGACTGACGACACTCAGCCTTTGCCAGGCTATTGAAACCATGGATCGTCCGGAGGTAGTGGCGCCCTGACGCCCCCAACCCTGACCCTCCAGCACCTGCACTTGGTGGTGCCGGAGGCGACCGAGGCGATGTCGTTCCTGGAGGCCCTCAACGGCCACGGGAACGGCGGCGCCCGGGAGCACTTCGCGGCCCAGATCGGGGCTCTCGACGACTTCGCCGTGGTCGCCTCTGGGGAACGACCCTCCGAGGTGACCCTCCTGTTGCCCGGTCTGGACGTGGGCTGCACCGCGGTGCGCCCGGCGCGGGCGCGGCGGGAGCGGACGGCGCTGCGGGTTGACAGTGTCCGGCCCGCACCCCCGGAGCGGGACGCTCTGGGAAGCAGGGTGATCCGGATCAGCTGCCGCCAGCCACTGGTCACCGAAGGGAACGGGATCCTCAGCGACACCTTTCACCTGATGGACCTGGCCAAGCTGGCTCGGGGCTCGGGCGAGCCCGACCCCATCCTGCTCCAGACCCTGGCCTTGGTCGACGGACTGGAGACGGCCGAGCGCAACCGAGCCGTCACCCAGAGGACTCCCTTCGACGGGGTGGTGGAGATCTGGCGCTGCCGCAACTGCAGGGCCCTCTGGCGCTCAGACCGGGACGAGCGCTGCCCCGCCTGCGGCCGCCAGTTCACCGACGAGGACCGGCGCCGGCCGGAGCTGGGCCGGGTGGAGTTCTCGGTGCCCAAGGACCACCCGATCACCATCGGGGTCGATGCCGCGGTGATGGTCGAGCCTGAGGACGAGCCCCATTACCTGGGCCGGGTGACCAAGGTCGACCACCGCCGCCACCTGGTTGAGGTCGCGTGCAAGGCCTACGAGGCGGCCGGCACTCAGGGCTGGATCACCCCGAGCTTCAACAAGCAGCTCTACGCCTCCAAGCGCAGCACCCTGGCCTCGATTGCCGGTGGCGACGCCCGCAGCCTGCTGCTGGCGCAGCTGCTGACCGACCCTGGGGCGGTCTACGCCCCCCAGGCCGAGCCCCGGGGCGACTGGCTGACCCCGGGGATGCACAGCAACCCCGCCCAGGATCGGGCCATCGGCATCATCGCCGCCCTCGAGCCGGGGCAGGCGGCCCTGATCCAGGGCCCCCCGGGGACCGGCAAGACCACCGTCATCGTCGAGGCCATCAAGCACCGTCTCCGGGAGCGGGCGGGGCAGCGGATCCTGGTTTGCTCCCACAGCAACCTCGCCGTCGACAACGCCCTGGAACGGCTGGCCGGGACCTCGGCGATGAGGGCGGTGCGGGTGGCCAAGGCGGAGCGGGTGCACCCGGCGGTGGACTCCTTCCGGGTCGAGGACGAGGACGACGAGCGCCTGGTCCAGGCCAATGTCTTCTTCGCGACCTGCGCCACCGCCGCCACCAGCTCGATCACCAACGACGACGCCTTCGACCTGGTGATCCTCGACGAGTCCAACAAGGCCCGCATCGACGAGGCCCTCCCCTGCCTCCGCCTGGGGGCGGCGGTCGTCATGGTCGGCGACCACAAGCAGCTGCCCCCGGTCGAGGATGACGCCATCTACCAGATCGTCGAGGACAGGCCTGATCTGGAGGAGATCGTCGACACCAGCCTCTTCCAGCGGTGCTGGGAGGGCGGGGTCCCGGAGCAGACCCGCTGCCTCCTGGTGGAGCAGCACCGGATGCACCCCGAGATCTCCTCCTACATCAGTTCCGCCTCCTACGAGGGCCAGCTTGAGAACGCGCCCGAGGTGCTGGCCTACGAGTACGTCACCCGCCGTCCCTTCCCAGTCGCCCTGCACATGGTCGACACCAACGGCCTGAGAGGAGGTCGCGAGCGCCGGGGCGCCGGCGGCGCCCTGCGCAACGACGCCGAGGTCAAGGTGTGCGCCCAGGTGGTCAGGATCCTGGACGAGCGCACCGATCCTGGCCTCTCGCTGGCGGTCATCGCTATGTACGCCGACCAGGTCGACCGCCTGCGCCAGTCCCTCAGCCGGCGCCGCTTCCGCCGCTCAGTGCGGATCGACACCGTCGACTCCTTCGAGGGCCGCGAGGAGGACATGGTCGTGATCTCGCTGGTCCGCAGCAACGAACGCGGCCGGATCGGCTTTTTGCGCGTCCCCAATCGCCTCAACGTGGCCATCTCCCGGGCCCGGCGCTTGGTGGTCTGCGTCGGGGACGCGGCGACCCTGAGGGCTGGGGAGGAGTCGATGTACGGGCGCCTGGTCGAGGCCGCCCGCAGCTGCGGCGGCTATCTCATGGCCACCGACCTCCTGGGCGGCCGGGCGGCGCAGCGACGTCCCGGTCGCAGGGCGCTGCCCCGGACTGAGAGCAGCGAGGGCGGAGAGGGCGGCGTACCCCGGCGTGGCCGGCGGCGCCGCCACCGGCGCCCCTATGCCCAGGGTCCGGTGGTTGCCCCAGGCGAATCCGCGGCCCCACCCTTGGGGCAGGCCGGTGAGCAGCCGAGCGGGCCCCCGCGGCGGAGGCGGCGGCGCCACCGCTCCCGCCCCCCCTGGGCCTCCAACGGCGCGGCGGCACCGCCAGCGCCGGGTGGGAGTCCCGGTGAAGCGCAAGCCCCGCCGGGCCCACCCCGCCGCCGGCGCCGCCGGCGGCGCCGGGGACCCC
>JBOHUL010000098.1:0-3995 GCA_050734425.1 Candidatus Dormibacteria bacterium | reverse complement strand
AGTCCGCAGGCAACGGTCACTACGGCGTCGAGGTCGATGGCGGAGTCGGGACCGTGGTCGAGGACAACGCCGTCTGCAGCAGTTCCACGGCGATCAGCCTTCGCCTCGGTGCCGTCGACACATCGGTCGTCGGCAATCAGGTGGCCTGTGGCAGCCGGGTCGACCTGGCGGTCGGACCCGCCGTCACCGACACCACCGTTTCGGGAAACTCACTGAGTGGAGCCCGGATCGGGATCCTGATCCGCACCTCGCCCAACATCCGCCTGCTCAACAACCGCCTGGCCGGCTTGAGCATTTTCGGGATCGCGCTGCACGGCGCCTCTCCCGGAGTCTCAGGCGACGGCAACGTGATCGCCGGAGACGGGTTCAGCCCGGTTGAAGCCGCCGACGGCGCCTCATCTCCGTCCCTCGCCAACAGCAACCTCTCCGCCTGGAAGCGGCGGACCACGCCCTCGGTGATTGGGTATCTCCGCTTTCACCCCCTGCTCGCACTCTGGCTCATGAGCTTGTTCGTGGTTGCGGTCTCCGTCGCCATCACCCGGACCCGGCGCCGGCCACCGCGCCCCTACGCCCACATCGTCTCGTGGCAGGGGAGCCAGCCGCCTGCGCTCCCTGCCGCCGCCACTCCTCGTCTGGCACGAAATGGCCATGGCGGCCCTCCCCCGATGCACCTGGCGGCGGCTACTGGACCGGAGAGCGGTCGCAGTGGCGACGGCGAACTCGATGGCGGGACGGCGGGCGCACCAACCCCGGCGCTTCTGCCAGGGACGGCGGTTGCCGTGGCAGGGGTTGGCGAGATATCTGCCCAGGACCCCGGTGGGGACGGCATCCCAGCGACGATCGCCGTTGGTGTCGAGGTGGCCCAGAGGGGACACCCAACCGCAGCGGTGATCCTTGAATCCCAACTCAGTCGGGCGTCCTCGGGCCAGGATCTGGTTGAGACGTCCCACGTTGTCCGATGGATCGAGCGGGTGCCGGCGGGGGCGACCTTCACCGCCATCGTCAACCGGATCGGCACGGCCGCTGATCGGGCGAAGGTCTTGGGTGAGTCCAGCTTGGTGGTGGACGCGACCAGCCTGCCGCTGTCCGCCCTCGACATGCTGCGCTGGCGCAGTGGCCTTCCAGTTCGTCCCGTCCTGCTCAGCCCCGGGAAGCTCGAGGAGACAGCCTCCCACAAGATTCATCGGCTGGGATCGTCCGATCTGCTGGTGTCACTTCAGACCGTCTTGGATTCGGGACGGCTGGCGATCGACGAGAATGCCCCCCTGAACCTCAGGGAGGAGCTCGAGCGGCAGTTAGGCGAGTTGGGCAAGGCAAACAGCCCCCGCCCAATCCTGCGAGACCACACGGTGGATGCGGGCAGCGATCAGGACCTGGCCACGGCGCTCTGCCTGGCCGTCTGGTGGGCGGAGCGGGTGAGCCAGGGAGAGGCGTTCCTGGACTGGTGGGACCGGCAGGGCCAGCCTCTCAGGGAGAAGGGAGAGCGACCCACCGAGACGCCGCTCGCGGCCGGGAGCCGCGCTGGCTCGGAGAACGCGGTTGGGGAGGAGGAGCTGGTGAGCAGCAGGCCTTGAGGCCCACTGCAACGGAGGGCTGGATGCGCGCAAATGAGCCTCGGCTAAGATGCAACGCCATGCCGCGGGCGCGCGCGGGCGCAATCCTGCTCGTGGCCCTGCTGCCCGTTGCGGCCGTCGGCTGCGGTGGCAGGGCCAAACCTGCGCCCAGGTCCACGCCGATCATCGTGCCCAGCGCCCGACCCACGCCCGGGGCTTCGCTTACTCCATCTGGGGTTTCAAACCTGGCCACCTTCTTCGGGCCAGACTTCGATTCCTCAGCAGCCTTCTGCACCTTTAGCGATCAGGTCGTGGCTGTGGCTCCCGGCCTGCTCACGGTCATCTATCCGGCGGGCTCGACCGCTCCCAGCATGGGCCCCCCCCACGGAGGCGCCCAAGTCTGCGAGCCGTTCAGCTCCGGGCCCCGGACTTCGGCCACGCTCTCCTACCAGGTCCGGTTCCCGGTCGGCTTCCAATTTGTCAAGGGGGGAAAGCTGCCGGGGCTGTACGGGGGTGTCGAGCCCTTCTCGGGAGGCCGACACAACTCGGCCGGATGGTCTACGAGGCTGATGTGGCGGGCTGGGGGCGCGGGCGAGATCTACGCCTACATCGCTGGGGTGAACGGCTACGGTCTCGATCTGGGCCGAGGCGACTTCACCTGGCCTGCGGACGGCCAGTGGCACACGGTCACGCTGCACGTTGTGGTGAACACACCTGGTCACAGCGACGGTGAGGCGGTCCTGTCGCTGGATGGACGGGTGGTCGTGGATGCGACCAACCTCGACATCAGCGACTCGGGGGTGCCGATCGGTGGCCTCTTCTTCTCAACCTTCTACGGCGGGCACGATCCCAGCTGGGCCCCCTCCTCCGAGATGAACACCCAGTTCAGGGACTTCAGCGCCAGCTGAGAGCAGGACCGTAGGGTTGGCTCATTCGCTGCCCCTTCGGTGAGGCATCCGCAGGGAGCCACTGCGTCTTCTCCGGCCCTTGGCCCCGAAGTTGACTGGGGGCTGGGCCAGGCGATGGTGCGGTCGAAGGAGCGGGCGCAGAAGAGCCCGCGACGGCGGCCAGGACCGCGATGAGTGGCGGCTCCCACCTCCAGCCTCAGCTACGGCGCCAGGGGGCCCGGAGGTGGTTTCGGTGGTCGGCTCCAACGGTTCCGGCAACGGCACTCCGCGAAGGCCTTGGTCGGAGTCGTGCAGGCTCTCACCGAGACCTCGGATTTGACCTGCTCTCCGAGCGCTACTCCTCCACCGACGGTCCGGGGTTGCGGTTGCCGCCCGGGAGGGTCTCGACGCAATCAGGGCTGGCGATTGGTCGGGAACGGTGTCGAATTCTCAAGCGATGGGAATGGCGCCAGGCCACCTACGCGCGCAGGACGACGGTGCGGGCCATCTTGTCGGCCCAGGTCTGCTTGCGCCGGTCCCATACGCACCAGAGGAAGCCGAGGCCCAGGCTGAGTCCGGACACGACGTAGCCGAGCCAGCGGACGAAGGCCCGACCCCCGTCGATCGGACCTCCGGTCTGTGCGTCCACGACGCGGATCTTTAGCGCCCGCTGGCCCAAGGTCGCTCCCCGTGTGGACCAGCAGAAGACGAAGTACAGGATCTCGGTAACCAGCTCGACGGCGTACTCCAGCAGCAGCATGGGGGCGGAGCTCGGAGTGGAGCCCAACGCGGCTGCAGCCGAGGAGGGACTCGCAAAGGCGTGCACCTCACTCACTATCCCGAGCAAGATCAAAAGCGGTATGGATACGAAGATCCCGTCGAGGAAATAGGCACCCAAACGAGCCCCTAAGCCGGCGTAGCCTGCGCCCCAACTCGTCTGGCTCGTTAGGGGAGGACCGCCGGGCAGCGGTTGCGGAAAGTGGGAGTAGCTGCTCACCGGATCGTCCTCAGCGGTCCTGAATCAGCCCCAGCACGTTTCCATCGGGGTCGGCAAAGGTCGCCACCAGCCGACCGCCTCCGACATCGTGCGCCGCCTCCCTGACGGTGGCCCCGGCGGCGGCCACTTCCGAAAGCTTCGCCTCGATGTCGGATACGTGCCAGTAGGCGACGGGTGAGGTCATGCTCTGCTGCCCACCTCGGGGCACCAGCCCGACCTGCTGGCCAGCCGCTTCGAAGCCGACGTAGTACGGCGCGTCGGTCTGGGGCGGCACGCCGAGCAGGGCCTGGTAGACGGCCTTCGCCGCGGACAGGTCGGTGACCGGGTGCAGCAGGGTCTTCGCCCCCTCGGTGGATGAATCGGTCATGACCACTCCTTGCAGCTGAGCCATCTGCCGCCAGCTGAACTGGCCAAGCATTCCATGAACTGCACGACTTCGGCCCCGCGTCCGACCCATGGAACTCGTCTCGAGCTGCCAGAGCGCTCCGGACCGCGGCCCATTCTGTCAGGCTGTCCGGGCAAGTCAAGCGCCGCGATGGGGCTGTCCGTGTGGCGCTC
>JBOHUL010000097.1:0-1609 GCA_050734425.1 Candidatus Dormibacteria bacterium | reverse complement strand
GCCAGGAGCTGGGCATCGTCCCCACCTACAAGTGCGTCGACACCTGCGCTGCCGAGTTCGACGCCACCACCCCCTACTTCTACTCCAGCTTCGAAGAGGAGGACGAGCAGCGGGGCCGGGCGGGGTCGGCGGTGGTCCTGGGCTCGGGCCCCATCCGGATCGGGCAGGGAATCGAGTTCGACTACTGCTCGGTGCAGGCGGCGTCGGCCCTGCGCCGGCGCGGCCTGGAGGCGGTGATGATCAACAGCAACCCGGAGACCGTCTCCACGGACTTCGACTGCAGCTCCAGACTCTACTTCGAGCCGATCGACCTGGAGTCGGTGATGGCCGTCTGCCGGGTGGAGCTCCCCCGCGGAGTGATGGTCCAGTTCGGGGGCCAGACCGCCATCAACCTGGCCCTGGAACTGCACCGGCTGGGCGTCCCGCTGCTGGGCTCGGCCGCCGACTCGATCGAGATCGCCGAGGACCGGGGTCAGTTCGACGCCCTCCTCCGGCGCCTAAAGATCGCCCGCCCCATGGGGGCGGCGACCCGGGACCCCGAGGAGGCCGAGCGGATCGCGGCCCGGGTGGGCTACCCGGTGTTGGTCCGGCCCTCGTTCGTTTTGGGCGGGCGGGCGATGGAGGTCGTCCACTCGCAGGAGCAGCTCCGCCTGTATCTGGCGGACGCCCTCTTGGCCTCGGGCGACATCCAGGGCCAGGTCCTGGTGGACAAGTACCTCCTCGGGATGGAGGTCGAGGTCGACGCCATCTGCGATGGCGACCAGGTGGTGGTCCCGGGAGTGCTGGAGCACGTGGAGCGGGCCGGGGTCCACTCCGGCGACTCGATGGCGGTCTACCCCCCGCCTCGGCTCGCGGGCGAGCTCCAAGAGGAGTTGGTCCGGGTCACGACCGAGCTGGCCCGGGGCATCCGGGCCGTGGGCCTGGTCAACGTCCAGTACGTGGTCCACCGCGGCCGGGTGCTGGTGATCGAGGTCAACCCCAGGGCCAGCCGCACCGTCCCCTTCCTCAGCAAGGTGACCGGAGTGGCCATGGTCGACCTGGCGGTGGGGGCGATGCTGGGCGAGCGGCTGGACAAGAGCGGGCGGCGACCTGGGCTGCAGCCTGCGACCCCCCTGGTCGCGGTCAAGGCCCCGGTCTTCTCCTCGCGCAAGCTGGACGAGGTGGACGCCGTGCTCGGCCCGGAGATGACCTCCACTGGGGAGGTGATCGGGGTGTCCCGGGAACTGCCCCAGGCCCTGGCCAAGGCCTTCGGGGCGGCCCTCGGACGCCTGCCCCAGCCGGGGGGGGCGCTGGTCAGCATCGCCGATCAGGACAAGGCCGAGGGCCTCCCGGTCGCCGCGCGCCTGGCCGAGCTTGGATTCAGCCTCTACGCCACCCCCGGCACCGCCTCGGCGCTGCGCCAGGCCGGGATCAGCGTCACCGAGGTCAGCAAGCTCCACGCCGGTAGGCCCAACGTCCTCGACGTGACCGTCTCGGGCCGGGTCCAGCTGGTGCTCAACACCATCTCCGGCGCCCCCACCGACGAGCGGGCGGGCGAGGCCGGCGGCGGGGACGGGCGGCGGCCGGTCCGCGACGGCTACCGCATCCGCCAGGCGGCGGTGCAGCGCGG
>JBOHUL010000096.1:0-8802 GCA_050734425.1 Candidatus Dormibacteria bacterium | reverse complement strand
GCCGTCGCAGGCCGGGCTCCATGGACGGGCCCTTCGGCACCGCCCACGAGAGGAGTGCCCCCCGGTGCTCCAGCCGCAGGTCGTAGTGCAGCCGGCTGGCGCGGTGGAGCTGGACGCAGAAGCGGTGTCCCTTCGGCAACTGTCCCCAGCGGCCGGTGTGACCCGTTCCACGGCCTAGGCCGTCGGGTTCGGGGCTCCGCTCCAGGTCACGCTTGCTCTGGTAGGGCGCCAGGCGTGGCGCCTTCAGCTTGGCCTGAGGCCCTGTCTCCGCTCGGACCCTTCTCTTCACCGAGGAGTCTGCCTTCGGCACTGAGCCTCCCGCGGGGGCATCCTCTCGCCTTGGGGCCAGCCCCACCGGCCCCGCCGCTAACCGTTAACGGCTTTGAGGGGAAGTGGGTTCGGACGCGCCTCGGCAGGCTGCTGCCAATCGGTGCAGGGGTTCTCTTGGAGCCGGTGGGCGCTATGATCCGGCCCAGTCGGGACTTGCCGGCGCTGATGGCCGCAGGCCCTGGTCTGCTCCTACCAAGGCAGAGGTGGCCCGGTGAAGGACCGCAGTCCCGGTTGAGCCTCGCGGCAATGGACGGTGCCAAGTCCCTGCGCTTCTCCTTCCCGAGGCTCGCGGCACTCTCGGTCTACTGGCTCGCCATCAACTACCTGTGGCAGGGGATGGGGGCGTTGATCCTGCCCCGGTTGATCCTCGGCACCGTTGGCTCCGCCCATCGCGGCACGGCCCTGGCGGTGCTCTCGGCCCTTGGGGCCATCGTGGCCATCCTGGTGCAGCCGGCCGCGGGGGCCCTCTCCGACCGCTGCCGCGTCCGCTGGGGCAGGCGCAAGCCCTTCATGCTGGCCGGGACTCTGGGCGACTTGGTCTGCCTCTTCGGGCTGGCTCTGGCGGGCAGCTACGGCGCCCTGATCATTCCCTACTGCGCCCTGCAGGTCTGCTCGAACACCGCCGAGGGCGCCTACCAGGGCCTGCTGCCGGACCAGGTCCCGGAATCGCAGCGCGGGCGGGCCTCTGGTTACTACGGCATCGCCGTCTTCTTGGGCACGGCCCTGGGCTTTCTCCTCACCGGGATCCTGATCTCGCTGGGTCACGTCCAGCTGGCGCTGCTGACCGTAGCGGTGGTGCTGCTGCTGGCGCTGGTATTGACCCTGGCCTTCGTCCCCGACGCTCCCGCGGAGGAGCCTCGGCCTCCCCGCCGGTTGGCGCTCCTGGGCGTCTTCAGCTTCCGCCCCCGGGAGAACCCTGACTTCACCTGGCTGCTGGCCTCGCGGCTCCTGGCCCTGATGGGGATCACCGGGCTCACCGACTTCGCCCTGCTCTACATCAAGGCCACCTTCTACCCTGGCGGCGGCAGCGCCGTCGCCAACCGGGCCTCCGGCGCGACCTCGGTCCTCTTGGCGGTGGTCGTGGTGCTGGCCCTCCTGGTGACCCTGCCCGCCGCCCGGCTCTCCCAGCGGCTGGGACGCCGGGCACTCGTGCGTGGCGCCTGCTGGCTGGGGGCGGCGGGGACGCTGCTCTTGATCCTGGCCCACTCCATCCTCTTCGTCTACCTGATCGGAGTCCTCATCGGCGGTGCCTTCGGCATGCTGCTGTCGGTCGACTGGGCCTTCGTCGTCGATCTGGTCCCGCCCGAAGCGTCCGGACGCTTCATGGGGATCTCCAATTTGGCGACCGCGGGCTCGGGGATCCTGGCCACCATCATTGCCGGTCCCCTCTTGGACTTCGGCAACGGGCTGCATCACAACGCCGGCTTCCCCATGATCTTCGGTTTCTTCGCCGTGGCCCTGATCCTGGGCGGTTGGCTCGTGTTCCGAGTTCGGACCCCGGCCGAGCTCCAGGCTGCGGCTGCGCCCCGGGGCTAGGGGAGAAAGCGGATCGAGAGTCGGTGGCTCAGCCGACCATTCGTGATCCGGACGGTCAGCAGATGGTTGGTGGGATCGAGGTGGGCGACCAGGTCCTGCGCGGGGTCGGACGCGCGGAGCTGGAACCTCCGAAAGAAGGAGGGGACCTCAATCAGGAGGGGTGTCTTCGCGAGGTTGCCGCGAACGCTGAGCTGGAGCAGCCCGCTGCGGTAGTCGTAGCTGAGCCGCTGCAGCTGGCCGGGCGTGGCCCTGGGGTAGGCCCGGGCCACCACCCGAAGTCGCGACTTCATCCGCTTGAAGGCCCAGCTGCCTCCCTCGTCCCAGTCCCAGTAGGCCCACCCCAGGCGGAAGTGGTCCAGCTCGTTCATCTCCCGGACGACCCACTCCTGGTTGGTCGCCCCAGGGCCGGCTCCGACCTCTCCGACCCAGGGCGCGGCGCCGGCGGTCTTCGCCTGCGCCAGGAGCAGGGTAAGGGGCACCCGGTACTCCGGGGTCGGCTTCTGCCAGGGTGGCTCGAGCAGGGTGGCGAAGACGTGGCTGGAGTAGACCTGGTTGGGGTACGGCAGCCGGGCCACGTAGGTGGGCAGGCCGAAGGACAGGGTCTGCTCCGTGATCCAGATCTGCCGCGGCGCGATCCGAGCCAGGTGGGTGATGAGCTGTGCCTCGAAGGGATAGAGGTACTTTTTCTCGAACAGACCGGGGGGGATGGGGAAGGGATGGGGCTCGTTCCAGAGATCGAAGCCCGCCACCGCCGAGTCGTCACGGAAGCGCTTTGCGAGGGCGCTCCAGACCTGGGTCACGTCCCTCTGCCAGCCGCCCAGGTTGGTCCAGAAGATGCCGTAGCTGGCGAGGACCCCGGGAGCCAGATGGCGGTTCCACGGGGAGGCCACGGGGAAGCTTCGGGGCAGCGCCCCGGCGCTGGCCCAGCTGGGGGCGCCGTCGCCGCCGTAGAAGATGCCCCAGTCGATGTTGTGCAGCTCGATGATCGTGTAGATGCGCTGCCGTGCCGCCATGCGCACCACTGCGGCGATCTGGTTCAGGTAGGTGGCTGAGATCCGGCCCGGCTGGGGCTCCAGGCGTGACCAGGAGACGGGGAGCCGGATGACGTCGAAGCCGTCGGCGCTCATCTCCTGGAAGTCCCGGGCGGTGGGCGGCGGGCCCGGGCGCATGTCCTTTGCCTGCTCCAGCCCCGTCACGTCCATTCCCCGCAGGAGCACCTGGCGCCCCAGGCTGTCGACGATGGCGTGCCCATCGCTGTGGAGCCAGGGCAGTGCCCGGGCCTGGCTCGGCACCGGTGCCCGCGACAGCTGGGCGGCGGGGTACGGGGGATAGGAGTTGGGGATCAGCACCAGGGCGAGCAGCCCCGCAGCCAAGGCCAGGATCAGGATGACGCAACCCGAGCAGCAACTGCAGCAGCCCCGAATCCATCGCGGCCACCGGCGCGGCCAGTGCCAGGGACGCCAGCGCCGAGCTCGACTCCCGCCCGCGGGCCCCGCGCTCAAGGTCGCCTCTCCGAGCACCGTCGGCGCCGTCGGCCACCGATGGCGACGGCGGTGGGCTGGGCCGGACTCCGGCCCGGCACAGGCTGCGACCTACCCCGAAGCTGGAGCCGGGCCGACACTGGGTCTGAGTTTAGGCCTCGGCCCGGTCACGGTGGGCCCTCAAGCAGCCCTGCCGGCCTGGTCCGGGGCTCAGTTGGCCTCCGGTAGGCGGGTGGTCGGCGCTGGTATGTCGTGGGGGCGGCAGTTGTACAGCACCAGGGCGAAGCAGAAGACGGCAATGGCGAAGAGCACCGTCATCAGCATCGAACTAAAGTCATCGTCGAAGTCGAGAAACGATGCCCCGTTGAAGCCGGCCCCCGCCACCGCCAGCAGTCCGACAAGGGAGGCCAAGCGAATTCCTCGGCCCGGTGCTCGAAAGGTGGCGACCGCCAGTCTAATGGACCCCAAGAAGAGGACGAACCCGATCCCGATGTGGAAGGGCAGCAGCCCGAAGTGGCTCAGCCCCCAGACGACGCTGTTGAGGGAGCGGACGAAGTACCCGGAGTTGCCGTGAGCACCGGGGTGGTCCCTGGTGATTGTTATGAAGAGGTTGAGCCCCATTCCCACAACGAACTCGATCAAGGACGCGGTGATCAGGCCCAGGGCGGCTCCGCGGACTGCGCGGACTCTACTTGCCTCTGTGATCGCGGTCATGCTCCGTTCAAGATTGGCGCCCCTCGCGGTGGACCATGCCTCGGACGGCCTCGTGCGGGCTGGAGGCCAGGGAAGCATACGAACCAATCAGCGGCGGCCTTCGGCGGATCGGGGCCAAGTCGCCGCGTGATCGGACGGCCCAAAGCGTGCGTTGGAGACCGGTGAGCGGTCAGCCCCCTGGCCCGAAGTCCGACTCCAGCCTCCGCCAAGTCGCGGTGATCGGGCCCGGAGAGAGCGCCGACCCGGACGACCTGGCCGCGGCTCGGGAGGTCGGCGTCCTGCTGGCTCGACGGCGGGTGGTCGTAGTCTGCGGCGGGCTGGGAGGGGTCATGGAGGCCGCCGCCCAGGGTGTCGCAGAAGCCGGCGGGTTCTCGCTCGGGATTCTCCCGGGGTCCGACCCGAGCTCGGCCAACCGCTTTCTCAACCTGGCCCTGCCCACTGGCCTGGGCGAGGCCCGCAACGCCCTGGTGATCCGGGCGGCCCAGGGGGTGATCAGCGTCGGGGGCAGCTGGGGGACGCTGAGTGAGCTGGCTCTGGCTCGGGCGTCCGGACGACCAGTGATCAGCCTTCGCGGCTGGCGTCTGCTAGACGGCCGTGGTCGCGCCCTGCCGATGGAGACGGCGGACTCCCCAGCGGCCGCGGTCGGGCGCATGCTCGAGCTTCTGGGTGGGGTCTGATCCGCTTCGTAAACGCCGCCGGCGCACTTGGACCATCCCCTCTGTCGGGCCGAGACGCCTCCGTCGACCAGGCGGCCGGCCCTGGGTGTCGAACGACTACCCAGCCGTGGCTGGTGGGTGAGTTTGAACTTGCCCGGTTTGCCAGGAACGCTGGGAAGTGGCATTCAAACTGAGCCACTTCCTTCGATCAGGCGGAGGGTCCGCCGGTGATCCTGCGGCGCGGTACCCTCTCCCGGTCAGTCGAAGTGGGAGGTGGGCCGGCACGATGGTCTGTTCCAGGTGCGGAACGGAGGTCCGCGGCGCCCGGCAGTTCTGCACCCGCTGCGGGGGCCGCCTGGGGTCCGCCTGCTCCGCTTGTGGCGCGGCGCTGGAGGCTGACGACGCCTTCTGCGGCAGCTGCGGGGCGGTGGCGGAACGGGGCGGCAGCGGAGCGCCGACCCCCGGCCAGGCGGCCCGCACCGAACGGCGGCTGGTGTCGGTCCTGTTCTGCGACCTCGTCGGGTTCACCACACTTTCAGAGCGACGCGACCCGGAGGAGGTGCGGGAGCTACTGTCCAGCTACTTCGACGGCTGCCGGGGGGTGGTCGAGAGCTACGGGGGGGCCATCGAGAAGTTCATTGGCGATGCCGTGATGGCGGTCTGGGGCGCCCCCCAGGCCAACGAGGACGACGCCGAGCGAGCAGTACGGGCGGCGCTCGACCTGGTAGACATGGTGGCGGCGCTCGGGGCGCGAGCCGAGGCCCCGGGACTGGGGGCAAGGGCCGGGGTGTTGACCGGAGAGGCGGTGGTGAACCTCGGTGTCCAGGGGCAGGGCATGGTCGCGGGGGACATCGTCAACACCGCCTCCAGGCTCCAGTCGGTGGCGGAGCCGGGAACGGTGGTCGTGGGGGAGGGGACCTTCAGGGCCGCGGCTGCGGCGATCGCCTTCTCGGAGCTCGGGGAGGTCCAGCTCAAAGGCAAGGCGGAGGAGGTTAGGGCCTGGCGGGCGTTGCGCGTGGTGGCACAGCGCCGCGGAGGAGGTGCGGGCGAGCGACCGGAGCCGCCTTTCACCGGCCGGGCGGAGGAGATCCGCCGGCTCAAGGACATCCTGCAGGCCACCGGGCGTGAGCGTCGGCCCACTCTGGTCTCGATCACCGGGGTGCCAGGCATCGGCAAGTCCAGGCTGGTCTGGGAGCTGCAGAAGTACGTGGATGGGGTTGCGGAGACCATCTTCTGGCATCAGGGGCGCTGCCCCTCGTACGGCCAGGGGGTCGCCTTCTGGGCGCTCGGCGAGATGGTGCGAATGCGCTGCGGAATCGCCGAGTCGGAGGTCCCCGAGACCGCCATGCCCAAGCTGGCCGCCCTGGTCCACGACTTCTTCCCGGACGACCAGGAGGCCGAGTGGATCACACCCAGGCTGGCGCATCTCTTGGGGCTGGACGAGGCCCCCTCGGGGGGCCGGGAGGAGCTGTACTCGGCCTGGCGCAGCTTCTTCGAGGGAATCTCCCAGCGGGGCACCTCGGTCCTGGTCTTCGAGGACCTGCAGTGGGCGGACAGCGGGCTAATCGACTTTGTGGAGTCGATCCTGGAGTGGTCGAGGACGTTCCCGATCATGGTGGTGACGCTGTCCCGGCCCGAGCTTAGCGAACGGCGGCCCACGTGGGGCGCCCACCAGCGCAACTTCGTTTCCCTGCACCTCGACCCACTCTCCGACCAAGCCATGGACACCCTGCTGAGGGGATTCGTCCAGGGTCTGCCAGATCCGGTGCTGGGGCGGCTTCGGGACCGGGCCGAGGGCATCCCCCTCTACGCCGTTGAGACGGTGCGGGCCCTGGTGGACCGGGGGATCCTGGTCCAGAGCGACGACGGCTACCGGGTGGTGGGCGACGTCTCCGCCCTCGACGTCCCGGACTCGCTGCATGCCCTGATCGCTTCTCGGCTCGACACCCTGCCGCCGGCCCAGCGCGGCCTCGTCCAGGACGCCTCGATTCTGGGCAAGACCTTCACCGTCTCGGCCCTGGCGGCAGTGTCGGGTTCGGACCCGACGGCGGCCGAGACGGAGCTGCGCGATCTCGTGCGCAAGGAGCTCCTCTCGGTCGACGCGGATCCCCGCTCCCCCGAGCGCGGTCACTACGGCTTCGTTCAGGGGCTGATCAGGGAGGTCGCCTACGGGACGATCGCCCGCCGTGACCGGGTGGCAAAGCACCTCGCGGCAGCCCAGTTCTTCGAGCGGATGGGGGAGGAGGAGCTCTCCGGGGTGGTGGCGGGCCACTACCTGGAGGCGCACCTGGTCGCTCCTCCCGGGGCTGAGGCGGACGAGATCGCCATGAAGGCCAGGGAAGGGCTGATCCAGGCGGGCAAGCGAGCCAAGTCGGTGGGCTCCACCGAGGAGGCGCTCGGCTACTTCCAGCGAGCCCTGGAGGTCTCGGGTTCGGCGTCGGAGCAGGCGCTCCTCCACGAACTCGCCGGCCAGGCGGCGGCCGATGCCGACCGGCTGGAGCTCGCCCTCGAGCACCTCCAAGCGGCGATCGCTGAGCACCGTGAGGCGGGGGACGAAGTGGCGGCGGCCCGGGCCACGGCGCGCTTGGTAGGGACCCTCCGCTACCTCGACCGCTATTCGGAGGCGGTGGAGCTGGGCCAAGCCGCTTTCGAAGCGCTGGGGGCGGAGGGGGACCCGGAGGTGAAGGGAGAACTGGCCGGCGAGCTTGCGAGCGTGTTCGGAGCCTCCGGCGAATCCAATGAGGAGCTCCGCTGGGCCGAGACCATGCTCAGCCTGGCGGGCCAGGTGGAGGCGCCCGCCCTGCTGGTCCGGGGACTGCTGGAGCGCTCCTTCGCCACCTTCCAGTTGGGCCGCCAGGCGGAGGCGGCCGCGCTCTGCCGCACGGCGGGCGAGCTCGCCCAGGCGGGCGTGAGCCTGGCCGATCGTTCCCAGATCGGCCTCTTCCTGGGACTCGCGATGGTCACCGACGACCCCCGCCAGGCGGCCGGGGAGTGGCTCGAGGCGGCGGCCCTCGCAAGGCGGGGCGGGCTGCGGGCCCGGGAGGCGGTTCTGCTACTGAACGCTGCGGAGTCGGCGGTGTACTCAGGAGACTGGTCGGTGCCCGATCGGGTCCTGCCCGAGCTTCAGGAACGCGAGATGAGCGAGCATTGGCGCGCCTTCCGGGACGCCGTCGGCGCCATCCTCCTGGCGCTCCGGGGCGAGACGGCGGCGGCGCGGCAGAGCCTTGAGGCCTGGTCCTCGATGATCGGGGACTCTCCCTTTCTGCCGGGGCGAATGACTCACCTCAACGCCCGGGCCATGATCTCCCTGGCCTCGGGGGACCTCGCCGAGGCTCTGCGCCAGACTCGCGAGGGGATCGCCCTCGACCCCGGCGGGTCCAACAGTGCCTACGCGTTTCTGATCTCGGCACGAGCCGGCCTCTGGCTCAGGGACAGTGCTGGGCCCCGGAAGGTACTGGATCAGATGGCGGCCTTCCGCGGCCGCTTCGGGAAGGCGCTGCGGCAAACCGTCGAAGCGGGGATCCTCGTGCTCGATGGCGACGGTGGGGCCGCCCTCGTCAGCTACCGTGAAGCGCTCTCCCTGTGGAGAGGGCTCGACCTGCCACTCCCCCTGGCGCTCTGCGAACTAGACATGGCCCTCCTGCTCGGCCTCGACCACGCCCCGGTCCGCGAGGCAGCGGTCGAAGCAAGGCAAATCTTCGAGGAGTTGGGTGCCCGGCCATTCCTCGAACTCCTTCCCGTGCCCGAGCCAGGCCCGGTGGAAGCGGCGGCGGCCCGCTAGGCGATGCCTGCGCGGATACGGTAGTCGCTCAGTTTGAGGCTGAGGGTCAGCGAGGACGAGCCTCATCTGCTGCTCGCCGCGCCCAGCCCGCCTGGGGTGGGTGGGATCCTCGAGCCCGGGTACGCGCCACTGTCGGCATCCGCGCCCCTCACCGCCCAGAGGTCGGATGGCCCCCATGCCCCGCAAGCGGCGAGGTGTTGATCCCGATGGTCACGGCCAGTGTGGGCTCGTCCACCAGGAGTGCGGCCAGGGGCCGGGGGTCTTCGGGGTCCGCCAGGGTGTCCCCGATCGAGATCTCGGGGAA
>JBOHUL010000095.1:0-10951 GCA_050734425.1 Candidatus Dormibacteria bacterium | reverse complement strand
GCAGGGGTCCGTGCGTCCCCTGAACGATACGTACAATTTAACGCTCTACAGATGTACACTGACGCCATGGACGTCGCCGTGAGCACTCTCAGAGCCCACCTCAGCGAGTGGGTCGACCGCGCCCGCGCCGGTGAGGAGATCCTGGTGACCGATCGCGGAGTACCTGTCGCCCGCCTCCTGGGCGTGGACACCACTCCCGTGCTCGAACGACTCGTCGCCGAGGGTGTCATTGGTCGACCTGGCCGGAAACCGCGGCCACGGGCCACCGGCCATCGCCGGGTCCCAGTCACGCGCTCGGTGGCGGAGCTGGTCAGCGAGCAGCGCCGCTGACCTGGCGTGACCCTCGTCTATTTCGACTCGAGTGCGCTCGTGAAGCTCGTCGTCGATGAGGAAGGTAGCGACGTCGCCGCTGCCCTGTGGGACGGGTGCGACGCTGCCGTGTCAAGCCGACTCGCGTACCCGGAGGTTCGGGCCGCTCTCGCAGCGGCCGCCCGCGATCACCGAATCGATGCTCGCTCCTTCCGGGCCGCCCGAGAGGACTGGGAGACGTTCTGGTCGGCTACCCGGCCGGTGGAGCTCACCGCTACGGTCGAGCACGACGCCGGCCAGGTGGCCGACACGCACGCGCTTGGCAGTGCCGACGCTGTACATCTAGCCAGCGCCCTCGCCATTGGACTGCCCGATCTCGTCGTGGCTGTGTGGGATCGAAGACTCCGAGAAGGCGTAGTCTCCGCCGGCCTCCGTGTCGCTCCAGCCTGATGAGGCGCACTCGTCAGGCCTGGACTCTTGGACAATTGGGCGGCCGCTCGGGCACTGGCCGCCGGTAGATGGGGAGGTCCGTCCGTGAGGATCAACCGCTCGACGGTCGTGCCGGTCCTCGTCTATCCGGACGTGCGCGCTGCGGTGGCGTTCCTGACCGCCGCCTTCGGTTTCGTCGAGCGCACCCGCATCGGCGAGAACCATCGCGCCCAGATGGCCGTTGGCGACGACGGCGCTGTGATCGTCGCAGACGTCGGTACCGAACGCCGCCCGCCACAAGCTGATGGTCATACCCATCTCGTCCGGGTCCGGGTGGACGATGTCGATGCCGTATTCGCGCCGCCCATGACCATGGGGCCGTCGTGCTCGAAGCGCCCGTCGACCGCGAGTACGGCGAGCGCGACTGCACCCTCGAAGACCCCTTCGGCCATCGCTGGCAGTTCGCGGAAGCGGTCGCGGACGTGGCGCCGGAGGAATTCGGCAATACCACCGTCAACCCATGGCCCACCTACCAAGCCAGAGAACCCAGCTGAGCAGTCGGACGCCGCGATGAGGCGAACGCTCCGCCGATGTGGCAGCGTCACACCACGCCGCTCGTCACCCAGGTCCCGGATCAGTCGAGCGTCGCATCGACCCAGATGGGAATGACGGTCGGGCGCCGAAAAATCTGAAATTGGTTTGTCGAATTTTCGGAGTGGGCGCTGCGGTGGTCTTGGGGTGGCTGTCGCAGCGAAATGCAGTCCTCCGAGTAGGCGACGGCGATCGCGAGGTGCGACGACTGGAGATGCTGCGGCGCTCGAGCAGACGTCGGACGCCTGGATATTCGTGCCATGGGTCGGCCAGGCAGCTTTCCCATCTTGCGACGTGCCCGGGAATGCGAAGACCCAGTAGATGGCCCGCCGGGTGCGATCCGTCTCGTAGTTGCCACCGATGTTGTGGCCAAGCAGGTAGTGGGCGTTCGGTGATGAGTCGGTCGACCTCGTTGTCCAGGACGTCGAGCACCTCCTGCGCGACGATGCCGGAGGCGACGAGCGAGCCAGTTGCCGCGAAGGTAAGGATCTGGTCGGCGGTCAACACGGCGACCACGGTACCGACGCCTCAGGGGGGTAACCGCGGCCACCACAGATGACGCTATAATTCTGTACATGACCACCCTTCCAGTGGCCGAGGCCCGGGCTCAGCTCTCCAAGCTCGTCGAGGAGGCGGCCTCCACCCACGAACGCTTCGAGATCACGCGAAATGGTCAGCGAGCCGCGGTCCTGCTCGGCGCCGACGACTACGACGCCCTGCAAGAGACCATCGCTGTGCTCGGAGATTCCGAGTTGCTCCGTGCCCACCTGGAAGGCATGGGCGCTATCGACCGCGGCGAGATCCTGGACGAAGCGGGGCTCGTCGAGACGATGCGAGAAGCGGGACGCCTTCCGGCCAGAAAGTGACCGACGAGCCCTACCGGCTCCGGATTGCCCGCCCGGCAGCGCGTTCGCTCGCCGAGGTGCTGCCTGCCAAGGTGGCAGCGGCGGCCTATGCGTTCGTCACCGGACCGCTTCTCTCTGACCCTCGACGGGTTGGAAAGCCGCTGAGCCCGCCCCTCGATCCTGCTTGGTCTGCCCGACGCGGGGACTACCGGGTCCTGTATCTCATCGATGACGTTGCTCGGACCGTGAAAGTCACCACCTTTCGCCATCGAAGCGATGCTTATCGCGCGTAGCCCTCACTCGGCGGGGTCAGGGGGTGTTCGTATAACGACAGCTTGTGGTCATGAGGTGGCATAAGGCGAAACCGTTCTCCCAGGTAGACGGCCTGCCGATGCTCCTCCCGGCGCCGAACACGGTCGTCCGCCGAGGGCAGGGCGATCGCTTAACGATTTCGGTCCCCCTGCCACTCAAACGACGTTGGGTCGCATTCTGGAGTCGCTGCTTCGAGTCCTCTCCGAGGGGGCCATCCCTCACACACCGCCACGCGATTTCAGAGTCGGTCTACAACCAACATGTCTCCACGCTGGTGTCGACAGCACCTGTCCCAGAAGCGGTCGGGCCTCGGGTCGCGCGCAGCATGACGTCGGTGTAGATGCGATTTGCCGGGACTCCGCCGCGGCCGGTTCCTTCTGCTCCGCGATCTGATCCTCCGGGGCGCTGGCGCAACGGGCGTAGCCGACCAGCAGCTCCTCCACACGACGAGTGTGTCAGTCGAGATACCTCCACTGACAATGGCTCCGGACCGGGTATCTGCAACGCCGCAGGTCAACCGCACGTCGGCAGATCCGGCGATCGCGCTGAGCGTTCCGCCTATGACACCTGATCGGCTGAGTTCAAGGCGGCCGGGGGGTGGGCCGCTGCTTGCTTCTCTTTCCGAAGTCGGTCCTTCGTGGCCTGCGGCATGAGTGTGGGCGGCGAGTGCTACGAGTGTTGGAGGATGATGTCGGCGGGCTCCGGGCCGACTCTCTGCGGGGAGGCGACGACGCGAAGGCCAGCCCTTCGAGCCATCTCGGTGAACACATCGACGCTGATCCAGTGGATCACCCAATCCCTGTCAAGCGTCTCCTTCTCCGATCCTTCGACGCGCTCGTACCGGAGGGTCAGCGTCTGTGTTTGTGCCGCCTCGCTCCGGGCGGCGTCCACCATCTGCCAAGCGATCCAGCCCGTCGGCGTGTCCTGGCGGGCAGGCACCCCGATCTCATCGACGCCGACAGGTTCAGGGACGAATAGCGGGATGACGGCGGTGCCGTCCGACGTGAGGGTCTGTTCGATTTTGGACAGCGCCTTCGCCATCGTCTGGTCATCGGGCAGCAGGTTGAAGGTGGGGCCCGCAAGGAAGATCGTCCGGTACGAGCGCACGAGACGCATGGTCTGCATGGACACGATCCATGCATCGACCTCCAGACCCCGTTCCGCTGCGCGCCCACGGAGGCGCCTGATCATGTCGGGGGAGGAGTCGATGCCGTCCACGTCCAGCCCCCCCTCCCGCAGGTCCAACAGCGGATCGCCATCGCCGCAACCCAGCTCCAGAGCTGGTTCACCGAACCGCCGGATCAACTCGCGGTAGGGGCCCGGCCGGAACCGGGTCGATTTCAAGGGCGTGTAGAGGTCCGCCACGAGACCGGTGTAAAAGGCATGGGCCGACATCTGGGACATCCGACTCCTGACGACTGACGCTGGTGGCCGCCGGGGGACTCGAACCCTCGACCTCACGGATGTGAACCGTGCGCTCTAACCAGCTGAGCTAGGCGGCCCCTCGCAGGGACGCTCCAGTCTAGCGAGCCCACATCCGAAGCTGGTCTACCCCAGTGCCGCCTGCACCTGTTCCACGGGGTAGGCGAGGCGAGCACCGAGTGAGATCGTCCCAACACTGACCGTGTCCAGCCGGTGGACGGCGACCCCGTCGGACCAGAAGCCCGACGCGGTGACGGAGTAGGCGATCGCCGCGGTCACCGCCCCTGCTCGAGCGTAGCTCTGGGGAATCCAGTCTCCGCTCCAGGAGCGCGACCCGTCAGGCCAGTGCCACGCGACCGGTTGCGGCGTTGCCTGGACCACCCAGACGACATGGATCATCTCGCCCGGGTCGCCGTCGCCGAGGTCCGGTTCCGCGACGTCGATGACCGCGTATTCGACGGCGGGGGAGGGCACCAGGGTCGCCAGCACCGGGACGCCCACCACCCCCACCGACGCCGGGGTGGCCGCGATGCTCTCGGCGGGCACCTGGCGCTCGACGGCTGCCAAGAAGCCGCTGCCGTCCAGACCGGGACGACACTCCGCGGCGGGGGTGCCCGGAGAACAGGGGCTGGGCTGCCGCGCGGCCGAGGTGATCCCGGTGAAGCGGATCGCCGCCGGCGGACCGCAGGTCTCGAGGAAGACCCATCCCCAGTCCATTAGCGGAGCCGAGAAGATCACCGGAATCCGCTGTCCGTCGATCTCGCCGATCGCGCCATCGGGTCCCCCCTTGCCCGCCGTCTCGCCCTGGGCCCACTCGGTCACGTAGTGGGGGGCACACGGGGGCGCCAGCACAGGAGCCCGCAGCAGCCAGTCGTGCACGACCGCCGGCCGCGTCGGAGCTCCGGGGCCCAGAAGCCCGACGCACAGCCCGCCAAAGGTCGTGGCGTAGGCGCTGCCGACGCAGGCGGTGTTCGACGTCCCGGGCCCCACCGCGGCGGCGGCCGAGACACCCGACAGCACCAGCGCCGCCGTCGCGCACCCGAGTGCGGCTACAAGACTGCCAAATCGCACCGCAGGTATCTCCGCATCTGCCCTGACCAGATCATCCAGACCAGGGCGCGAAATGGATCGGACTTGCGCACCGTGGGGCCTGACCCGTGCCTGACCACAGTCCACTCAGTACCGGTCACAAGGAGCGCCAGCTGGATCCCTGAGTTGTTTGGATCCGGCTTGGTGCCCACGGTCACGCTCTGAAAAGAGTCGGAGACGCTGATCATCCGCGTCGACTGAGAGAGGTCGTCGGCTATCGCGGTCGAATTCACGGACAACATCCCGTTGGCGTCGGCGTACTGCAAGAGGTGGGCGTCCCCCCGCTCCAGGGCCGCGTTCTCGATGAGGTTGTCTTCTATGAAGTCCTTGACCAAGAGCCGCTGGTCAACCCCGGTGGGCGGCGGACGGCTCGCCGATTCCGAATACGGCGGCAACGCCAGCGCCTCCGCCGTAACGGCCACCCCGGGGGCGATGGTGACGTCCGCGGGCGCGGAGGATAGCGGCGAACCATGGGGAATCTGGACCTCCGCGCTACCACATGCGGTCACCAGAAGCGCCAAGCAGCAAAGCCCGAGAAGAAGCGCGGGCGCACTGCGCGCTCGTCGTTGAGTCATCCGCCTCCCCCTGACCCAGACCCAGACCCAGATGCCAACCATAGCGGCAAGGGCTTGCCAGGACAACCGCCCCAGTGGGATTGCTCGTCGGTTTGCGCCTCAGCTCTGACGCAGCGGAACGTCCTCCAGGTTCAGATCGAGGTCGTGGGCAGCACGCCGCAGGCAGCTCACAAGCCAGTCGGGGTTGTCCCGACCGATCCGCACCAGCCGAGTTCCCCTTTCGCCAGTCGTTGCATCCAGCGACTCTCGCATGTCAACCAGCGGCTGGTCCAGCTGCGCCTGGACCAGCCGGCACAGGTCCGTATCTCCTTCGATTCGCAGCGGCCAAGCCGATACCGCGACCGTCGCCCCACCACCGCGTCGGTGCAGACGGAATCGCTCTACATCGGCCATATCGTCACCTCCCCAGTTCCCGGCCTACGCCGCGACGAACCAGCTGAAGTTGCCGCCAGGGGTTCTCGGGCGCCAGCGGTGGCCGCCTGGCACCAATGGCTCGCTCGGCCCGACGCCACGGCTCCAGCAGCAGCCGCTCCCCCTCGTCGATGGAAGTGCGGCTGTGCTCAGCTCGGGCATAGGGCGCGTGGATGAAGCGAAAGATCTCCGCCGGAGTCTCCGAGGTGGCCTCTTCGGCGTAGGCGGAGATGCCCCGGCGCCGCCGCAAGGTGACGTCCACGTCGTCCAGGTGCAGCCCTCTGGTCCCCAGCGTCCGATTCAAGGTCCCGAGGTCCTCGCGGCGCAGCGTGCGCAGCAGCCGCTGGGCCCCGAGGAGGTTCAGCGAGCCTCGCCACACCGTCCCCACCTGGCCGTAGGGGCTGGGATAACGCATGAGGTCCCGCTCCAACTGGGCCGGAGCCGGCATCGCCGGATCTCCCAGAGGGAGATCTCCCTGCCACTTGGGATCGACCTGGCGGAGACGTGCCAGGTAGTAGGCGCCGAGGGTCGAGAGATTGCGCCCGGTGGGACCGAAGGGGACCGGATCCTCAAGCGGGTGCGGGAGCCAGCCCGAGGCGGCGACCAAGGCGAGGTAGTCCCGCAGGGGCACTCCCCCCCGGCGGTCCTCGACCAAGGCGTGGCCGGCCTCGTGAATCAAAGTGGAGCGGAGCAGATCGTATCCCAGACTCCGCATCCAGCCCGCCTCTGCCAGGGCGGCGCAGCGAGACCAGTCCCGGTTTATCTTCACCACCCCCTGGCGCCAGGAACCCAGCGTCGCGGGGGCCATCGCCTCCCCGGGTTCGACTCGGAGCTCGTCGACCAGTCCCCGGAGGACGTCCTTCACCTGCAGCGGCAGCCGGTCCATCGTCTCGAAGACCCGCGCCAGTCGCTCGCCGGCTTCCGGGTCGGCAGCGGCGGGGACGTGGATCTTGAGCCCGAACTGCTCCCCCGCCCAGATGGAGTCGGCCAGACCGAAGCGGCGGTAGGTCTCAAGCCTGGCGTACTGCCGGTCGGAGCGGTAAGGACTGAGAGGGAGGTCAGCATCGTCCACCCTGCCTCAGTCCGACGTCCGGTCTCCCGGGGGGCGGTCCCCGGAGAATCAGCTCATATCGGGCCAGGCGGGAGCTTCGGTCTCTCCCCCCTCGCCGTCGTCACCTCCCACCTTCTGCTGGAAGCGTGCCGCCACCATCTGTTGGGCCATGGCCTTGGGAATGCCGAATTTGACCAGCGAGCGGACCTCGTCCGCCATGACCTTGTCCCGAGCCGTCTCCACTGCTGTGATCAGGTCGTCGAGGGGGACCGTGGCTGGCTTCACGGGTCCATCCTACCCAGAGCCGGCCTGCGCGAAGCCGGCGCCAGCGACGAGGCGCCCGCTCCAAGGGTCACGCCACCGCCTCCGCCGCCAGACCGGGATTGAGGCAGAAGCCCTCGTAGTCGATGGGCTCGGTGATGGTGGGGTTCTGGCCGCAGACTGGGCAGTGCGGATCGCGACGGAGCTTGAAGGTGCTGAACTCCATGGTCCCGGCATCGATGTGGAGGAGTCGGTCCTGGAGCACCTCGCCCATGCCCAGGGCCAGCTTGATGGCCTCGGTCGCCTGGATCAGCCCCACCAGGCCCGGCAGCACCCCCAGGACGCCGGCTTCGGAGCAGCTGGGAGCCTCTTCGGGAGGAGGGGGCGCCGGGTAACGGCAGCGGTAGCAGGCCGACTGCAAGGGGATCATCGTGGTCACCTGGCCTTCGAAGCGAAATACGCCACCGTCGACCAGGGGCTTGCGCTGGAAGACGGCGACGTCGTTGGCCAGGTATCTGGTCGGGAAGTTGTCGCTGCCGTTGAGGATGATGTCGTACTGGGCAAAAAGCTCGGGGGCGTTGCCGCTCTCCAAATGGAGGTTGTGCTCCACGACCTCGACGTCGGGGTTGAGCCCCCGGAGTGCGATCGCCTCAGACTCGGTCTTGAGCATGCCCACCCGGTCCATGGTGTGGACGATCTGGCGCTGCAGGTTGCTCAGCTCGACCCGGTCGAAGTCGACGAGGCCTATCCTGCCCACTCCCGCGGCGGCCAGGTAGTACCCGGCGGGCGCGCCCAAGCCCCCAGCCCCCAGAATCAGGACGCTGGACTGGAGCAGCTTTGCCTGACCCGCCTCCCCGACCTCGTTGAGTAGGAAATGGCGGCTGTAGCGCTCCCGCTGCTCGGGGGTGAACGTACGGGGCACGTTGACCGGCAGCCCCTGGTCCTTCCACGAGTTGAACCCGCCCCGAAGCGAGACCACGTCGGCATAGCCCATGTCCCTCAGGGTCTTGGCAGCCAGCAGCGACCTGGTGCCGGAGGCGCAGTAGACGGTGACGGGTCGGGAGCGGTCGGGCAGCGCCGCCTCCACCCGCAGCTCGAGAAAGCCCCTTGGGATCAGAACCGCGTCGGGAATGGTTCCCTGGGCCGTCTCCTCCGGCTCACGCACATCCAGAAGCTCGGTCAGGCGCCGGGAGCCCTGCGTCAGATCCTGAGGGGACACCTCGGAGACCTCCCTTCGCGCCTGATCCACCAACTCCCGAGAACTAACTGCCATCCGACCTCACTCCGCCCCCAAAGGGGGGCGCTGAAAATCCGACCTCAACTGAAGAATACCCGACCTGCACGCAGACGTGACGGGAGGTCAGACCGGAAGGCGGCGCATCGGTCCGGCCAGGACGTGGATGTGGAGGTGAGGGACGGTCTGGCCACCCTCCTCCCCGACGCTGACGTAGAACCGGTAGCCGCGATCGTGGCCCAGGTCGGCGGCCACCTGATTAGCCACCTGGGTCAGCCGGAGCCAGAGGCCGGCGTCGCTCTCACGGAGCTCTCGCAGATCCTTGATGTGCCGCTCGGGGACGACCAGGACGTGGGTCTCCGCGGCCGGATGGATGTCCTTGAACGCAAGGATCCCCGGCTCCCGGTGGACCTCGTCCGCGGGTAGCTCCCCGGCGACGATTCGACAGAAGAGGCAGGCTGGCGCCATCCGGCCATGATAGGAGCGGCCGCTGGGCCGCCGGGTCTGGCGCCGAACTCAGGCGGCGGCCGGCACCAGCGCCAGGCCCGACTCCTCCAGGCGGCTGACTTCGTCGTCCACCAGGACCACCTCCCTGCCCTCGCGGTCGAGGATGCTGGCGGCGGCCGCGGCCCGATACCCACTGCCGCAGTGGACCCAGATGGAGTTCTCGGGAATCTCACCCAGGCGCCCTGGGAGCTCTGGCAGGTGGATGTTGACCGCACCCCGGATGTGGCCTCGCCGCCACTCATCCGGCCGGCGGACGTCGAGGACCGCCACCTCGCCCGCGCTCTTGGCCCGGGCCAGCCCGGCAAAGTCCGACACCCGGTACGAGGCCCGTCCAATGCGCGCCTCCACCTCCGCCAGCGGCCCCGGCCACCAGCCATCCAGGCGGTCGATGCCAATGCGGCACAGGTCCCGGCGGGCCCGCAGCACCGCCTCCCGGCCACCCGCCATGAGGGTCAAGGGCAGGCCCCAGGGGATGACCCAGCCAATGTAGGTTGCCAGCTGCTCGCACGCGGGGAAGTTGACGGTCCCCCGCACATGACCCCGGGCGAACTCCGTCCGGGGTCGCAGGTCGACGACCCAGTCCCGGGCCGCGATCCGATCCGCCAGGTGATCGGCATCCATCTCGGGCGGTAGCCCCAGGTCGGGTGCGGCGAGCCCACGTCGGTTGAGCGGGGCCATCTCCCGGTAGTACGTGGGGTAGACGGTGTAATTGGCCAGAATCTCCGAGACGAAGTCGGCCTCGCCCTCGAGCAGCGCCGGGTTCCCCTGCAGCTCCTGGCCCAGAGTTCCCCCCTCGGACCCGCCTCCCCCGGCGGAGCAGAAGCTGCCGAAGCCGTGAGTGGGATATAGCGAAAGCGACGGCGGCAGGCCGCCGAGGCGCCGGGCTGAGCGATGCTGTTCCCGCGCCAGGCCCTCCGTCAATTGGGGGCTCACCAGGTCGGTCCTGCCCACGGCGCCGTAGAGCAGCGAGCCGCCACTGAACAGGGCCCCGGGGTCAGCGTCCTGGGTCAGCAGCCAGGCCAGGTGGTGAGAGGTGTGGCCCGGGGTCGCCAGAGCCTGGAGGGTCATGTCGCCCACCTGCATCCGCTCTTGGTCGGCGATCGCCCGGCTCGGACGCTCGAGTTGCTCGGCTGCCGCCACCAGATAGGGGGACCTGGTCGCGTCGGAGAGGGCCGGGCCCCCGGACACGTAGTCGTTGTGGAGATGGGTCTCCGCCACGGCCGCGATCCTGACTCCGGCGGACCGGGCGAGTTCCAGCACGCGGTCGATGTCGCGCTGAGGGTCGATGGCGACGGCGAGCGCACCGTCGTGGGCCAGATAGCTCCGGTCCCCGAGCTCGGGGGTTGCCAGGGTGATCACCTTGAGCAAGCCCAACTCCTCCAGTTCAGGCCGGGGGGTGCGGGCGACCGCCTGTCCGGCCCGGCATTGCCCCGATCGGAGCCCGCGTAGTGTGCCAGAGAGAGCCTCTCGACCAACCTCAGAGCCCGTCTGCAGGGAGGGCGCGAGCTGGACACGGACCCGGGCGACCGCGCCTCCGATACTGGGTCCGTACGGCCTGCGCCGGACGCCGCTACCGCTGGACCAAAGACCGGGCCCTCCGCGGGGTGCGGCCGCGGCAGGTGGAGGCGGGCACCTTTGGGGTGAGGTCGGGTCAACCGTGGCGAGGAGGGTGATGTGAGCTCTGTGCGAGCGTCCAACGTGGTGGACCTGGGCCCCCTCTTGGAGGACCTCCGAGCTGAGCTGCGGCGGCGGGTCCAGGCTCGGCGCCGCCCCTACCGGTTGGGCCTTGTGGTCGAGCAGGGCAACGTCGCGGGAGGCTCCTTCGCACGCTCCCTGGAGCGGGAGGCCGACGCGGGGGGCGTGGAGCACGCGCGGCGGACAGTGCCCCAGAACGACCCCGAGACCACTCTGACCG
>JBOHUL010000094.1:0-14364 GCA_050734425.1 Candidatus Dormibacteria bacterium | reverse complement strand
GCAGGGGTGTCGTAGAAAGCCGGAGTTGGGCGCGGAGCGGGCAAGCGGCGCCGGCGGGCCTTGCCACTCGGCTCCATGCGCGACCCCCGCCAAGACCATCACTTACCGGATCGCGACTCCCTCACCCTCTGACCGCACCCTTGACCGCGTCCTTCACCTCCTCGGTCTTGCGCTTCACCTTTCCTGTGGCCTCCTGGGCGCGCCCCTCGCCTTCGAGCTTTCGATTGCCGCTCACCTTTCCGGCTGCCCTCTTCACCCTCCCAGCTGTCTGGTCTCGCCTTCCTGGCATGGTCAGCCTCCCAGTGGCGCTTGGCGCAGTCTCGAAGCTACCACCGACCCCATCTGTCGGCAGCGATGAACTGAGGCGGGCACCGGGGCGTTGGCGCTTTGAGGTCGGGTAACCTGACCCAGCGTGACTGGCCCTTTGGGAACGAGTCGGTGCCGGGGCGGATTCTGATCGGGACCGCCTCGTGGACCGACCACGATCCGTTCTACCCCGCCGCGGTCAAGGGCACCGAACGGCTGAAGTGGTACGCAGAGCAGTTCCCCTATGTCGAGATCGACTCGTCCTTCTACCACGTGCCCAAGGCCAAGACCACCTCGGGCTGGGTCGACCGGACGCCTGCCTCCTTCGTCTTCGACATCAAGGCCCACCGGGCAATGACCATGCACGAACGCAAGGACGGCCAGGTGGTCGAGGCCTCGGAGAAGCTCATAGGCTGGTTCGAAGAGTCCCTGCAGCCGCTGAGAGATGCGGGCAAGCTCGGAGCCATCCTCTACCAATGGCCGCCCTGGTTCAAGCCCAATCCGGCCAACTTCGACCACCTGGTCCAGGCCCGGGAGCGGCATCCCCAGGACCGGGTCGCCATCGAATTCCGCAACCGGGCCTGGGCGGAACCGGAGACTTGGGATCGGTTGCTCGACCTCCTCTCCGAAGCCCGGCTCACCTATTGCTGCGTCGACGAACCCCAGCACGGGTCGGGGACGATGCCGCCGCTGCAGGCGGTGACCACCCCCGGGCTGGCGGTGGTACGGCTCCATGGCCGCAACAAGGAGACCTGGTACCGGAAGGTCGAGAAGACGGGCCACCGTTTCGACTACCTCTACTCCCCAGCCGAGATCAGTGAGGTGGCGGAGCGAGTGCGCCGACTCGCCGAGTCCGCGGAGGAGGTCCACGTGGCGGTCAACACCAACAACGGTGCCCAGGGGCCGATAAACGCCCGCGCCTTGACCAGCGAGCTGGGACTTGCCGACGGCCCTCCCGACCCGCCAGCCCCGCTGCCGCTGCCGCTCTTGGACGACTCGGGCCCCCGCAGCGGGTGACGCCGCCCGCTTGACGTCCCGGGCCTGCTTCCTGTATCACCAGCCTTGGATCGGGTGGGTGGGGGGAGGCGCCGTGGCGAGTGTGATGAAGCGGGCCCTGGGCAGGCTCTCGCCGACCAAATTGCTGTTTGGGACCCGGACGGTAGGGCTGGCGACGGTAGGGCTGGCGGCCGCGGCCGGGGTCTTCACTGGCTCGGAGCTGGATCTCGAGATGCAGACCGCCTCTCCTCTGCTGTCCCAGGGGGTGATCAACTTCTGGCCAGTGGTCCTGGGGCTGGTCGGGCTGGTCCTGGACGTCGCCTCCGCCGGCGTCGCGGTGATCGGCGGCGGCCTGATGTGCTTCAAGCTGCCCTCGGGGCGTCGGTTCGTGGTCGCCGCCCTGACCGCCGCAATCGCCGGCGAGGTCGCCCTGGCCTTCGTCGAAAGGGGTCAGTTCACCCAGGCCAACTCGGAGCTCTGGATCGCCCTGCTCCTGGCCGGATACCTGGTCCTGATCGTGAGCGCCCTGGTCCAGCGCCGACGCTACCGCTAGTGACCGGGGGCGGACGTAGTGCCGCGCAGCGCAACTGAGGCGCGACCGCAGGCGCCCCAGCGGCAACGGCCACTCCCCGCGAGAGTTGCGCCGCCGACGCGGCCGGGTGGCGCTGGGCGGGCTAGTCGGCCGCGGACTCCGGACCCAGGGTAGTGGTCGCCCCCGGGGTGAGCTCGTCTGCGGCCGCGCCTCCGGAGAGGACCCTGGCCCGGCCTGGCAACTCCTCCCACCAGCGCCGCCGCTCGTGGGGCGAGGCGCTACGGCCAAATGGACCGCCACCCCCCTGACGGCCCGCCAGCCGCTCCGCCACCGCCGGCAGCACCATCGGCGCCGCCATCCGCAGCGCCCGCAGCGCCAGTTTGGAACCCAGTGGTCGCTTCTTGGGCGCGGCGGCGGGTCGCGGCAGTCCACCGAGGCCGTTGTGGTCGGCGGCCTCGGCCAAAAGCTCCTGCAGCCGCCGGCGCCAGTCCTCGGGCATCTCCCGGGTCCAGTCCGCCGGAGGTGGTGCAGGCGCCGGCCGCCGCCGTTTCACCTGGATCAGGTAGACGGTCGCGACCAGCGCCGCCGCCCCGGCCGCGGCGGCCAGCTTGGGACCGTCGCGTCGCAGGCGCCGACGGGGATCGAGGTCCAGACGGAGCTTGGCCTCCAGCCGGTTCGCACTGGCCTCCAGCCGCCCGCGACTGGCCCCTACGGCCTGACGTGCCTGCTCAGTCGACGTGCCCACTCGAGATCCTCTTCCAGGCTGAGTTTGGTTTCCTTGAAGGGCAGAAGCTTGCGATTGAGAAAGATGACCAGGCCGCCAGCGGCGATCAGGACCATGCCCGCAAGTCCCACCAGGCCCGCGACGAGAGTGTGGTTGGGGAGCCACTCCACCAGCGTCACCAAGCCGAAAATGAGCAGCAGCGCCCCACCTAGGAGGGCCACCATGGCCGCGACCGCGGCCCGGATCCCCCGCCACATCGTCACCTTGAGCTCGGCCTTGGCCAGGGCCACCTCCGCCGCCACCAGCCCGCGGACCTCGTCGGTGATCTCGCCGACCAGCTCTGCGACGGTCGGCTCGGTGGTCTTCGGGCTGATCACCCACGCAGCGTAGCGGATCGGTGGCAGAACTTCCCCCAAGGCTATGATCCGACCGTGACAGGCGGGACCCGCTGGTCAGTCGAGGAACTGACCGGGCCGCTCGTGCGCCTGGCGCGCTCCGGCAGCCTCCTGGTGGCGACCGACTTCGACGGCACCCTGGCTCCGGTGGTCCACAACCCCCGTCGGGCAAGGCCCCTTCCCCAGGCGGCGGCGACCCTGACCGCCCTGGCCCGACGGACCCCGGTCGCAGTCATCAGCGGCCGCGACCTGGCCAACCTCTTGGTCCAGTGCCCTCTGCCCGGCGTACTGCTGCTCGGCAGCTATGGCCTGGAGCCCTGGCGCCAGGCCGGCCAGGGTCGCCAGCCCCTGCCTCAATCCAAGCCCCTGCCCCGGCTGCAGCGGGTGGCCCGCCGGCTTCGGACAGCGCTAGAGGAGATGCCGGGGGTCGAGGTGGAGACCAAGACCCTGGGCGTCGCCGTCCACTATCGCAATGCCCCCGACCGCCACGCCGCGGGACTGCGCCTGCGGCCATTGCTCACTGAGATCGCCCGCACAGAGAGGCTGGAGCTGCTGCGGGGAAAGCGGGTGCTGGAACTCAGGGATCGGCAGTCCGGAGACAAGGGCACGGCGCTGCTGCACCTCCTGGACCGGATCGCGCCCCGGGGTTGCGTCTTCGCCGGGGACGACCTGGGGGACCTGCCGGCGATGCTGCAGCTGCACCGGCGCAGCCCCCGCCTGGAGCTGGCCGTGGCCCTGGCGGTGCTCGGTCCCGAGACGCCGGATCAGGTGCGCGACGAGGCTGACCTCTGCGTCCAAGGCCCAGAGGCCTGGGCCCAGATCCTGGGCGAGGTGCTGGAGGAACTGGCCACCGCCGCCTGAGTCAAGTCAGCGACAGACCAGGAGGTGGGCCGCGAATGGAGTGCGTCGGACGCTCCCCCTGCGGCGGTGCTGCTGGTTATCGACGAGGCCATAGCGGTCTTCCTGGCGCCTCCCGGTTCCGGAGCGACTGTCGAAGTCGTTGTAGCCCCCGGGAGTGGACCCAAACCCTGGACGCCCGCTGACGGCTTCGACCTGGTCGCCGGGGCGATCCTGCCGTCGGCGACGCCCATGACTCACATCCAGATGAGGTCCCCCGCGGGCGACTAGTGCGAGAGCCGGTGCCGGTCCGGGGCACTGGCGTCTGGATGGGACCGACTAGACACTTGCCAGCACCTCCTCGAGCCGCCCCAGCTGCTCCAGCGCCTGCTCAAGCTTCACGTACGCGATGGACGCCCCACGACCGGGACAGGGCAGTTTGCCCGCGACCCGGGCGGCCCTCCCCAGGCTCACCAGTACGTCGGGGATCGCCACCTCGGGCACGGAGGCTACGTGAGCGCCACGGTAGTTGGAGAAGATGCACTGGATCGCCTTGGGCAGCCGAGACGGGTCGGGACTGCCGTCGGCCAGGAGGTAGGGCAGATGCCAGGTGTGGGGATCGTCCAGTCTCCCCACGTACCCAAAACAGCTCGCGGGCAAGTGGTAGTGCGGATGCAGGTCGCGGTCGGTTTCATGGTCGAGCGGAGTGGCGAGTGGACGGGCAAGGAGGTCAGGCGGTCGGCCTGCCGCGTCGAGCCTGGGCCGATAGATCCCGTCGACGCTGATCCACCAGAGGTCCTCGGGTGGCGCGGTCTGGTCGAGCCGGGCCAGCAACCGGTCGTGACTCCCCCCGACGGTGAGGTCGCAGGCGTAGAGCAGAACCCCGTCGCTCACCGCTACCGAATGCACCTTTTGCTGCTCCGCGTAACCGCGGGCCTGAGCCAGTGCCCGATCGACGGCGGCCCCCTGCCAGGCGAGGGCGCCCGGGCGCTTCACCTCCACAATCAGGTGCTTGATCCCCAAGCGGGTGAGCACCAAGTCGGCGTACCCAACCTGGCTGTTGAGCTCGCTGAGCGACCAGTCGAGCACATGGGTGAAGAGGTCTTCGAGTATGTCCTCGGCAGCCTTCTCCGGCGCGACTCCATAGCGGCGCTGCTGCTCCAGTCGTTCGCTACGTCGCTGCAGAAAACCCGGCCACTCGGCGCGGACGCGTTGAAAGCACCGCCGATGAGTGGCGAGCTGGTCCGCAACCATCGTCCTTGGAGTATTGCCTCTGGACCCCTGCAGCGCAACCCGAGCGTCACCCGCGTGACGGGACCGATCCGACAGTGTTGCATTGGATTGGGGCGGAGCACCGGCAGTCGGCGGGCCGGCAGCGCGGAGGCTGTGGCAGATCTCCAGGCTCAGTGAAAGCCGCGGCGGCGCTCCAAGTCTCGGCCGTCTGGAGGGGGTGGACCCAGTCCCGAACCTCGGTTGTTCAAGGTGACGGCCCCCTGGACAATGCGACAAGCAGCGCTCGTCGCGGCGTTAGGGCAAATCAAAGTGAGCCAGTCCGACCTTGACGAACTCCTGAAGGTGACGCGGGGATTGGTAGCAAGGCGGTAGCGCAACTGGCGAATCAGCGTTCGGTCACCCGGATGTCGTAGGAGCCGTCTGTGTCACGGCGGCAGATCTCCTTCCGTCCGGCCCATAGCGCCGCGCCGAGCCGAAGACCGACTCCCCGAGGTCCGTGCCGGCACGACGGCCACGTGCACTCCCTCGAGGGACTCCGCGGCGTGCAGCTCGCCGTCCCCGTGTTCTTCCTGCTCGACCGGGACGCCGAGGCCGCGGTTGAACTCGGAGCAGCCTTCAACGTCACCGGTCGTGACGACCGCTGCGGCCACCGACACCTGGGTCAAGTCAGCGGCCGATAAGCTCGTTCAGGTCCTGGAGCTGCGCCGCGATCCAGCGCACGATGTCGTGCTTTCGCACCGTCTGGCGCAGGTGCCGGGCCCGGCTGGAGCGGTCCCGCTTGGGCATGGTCAGAGCCGAGTGCAGGGCCTCGGCCGTCTGGTCGATGTCGAAGGGGTTGATCACCAGGGCCTCGCCGCCCAGCTCCTCGTAGCTGCCGGCGTTCTCGCTCAGCACCAGAACCCCGTCCTTGGTGTTGCAGAGGACCCCCTCCTTGGCTACCAGGTTCATCCCGTCGTAGATGGGGTTGACCAGCAGGGCGTCGTAGGACTTGTAGGCGGCGACCGCCTTGAAGAAGTTGTCCTCAACCTCGAGCCGGATCGGCATCCAGGTGCCCGTCTGGAAGCGGCGGTTGACGTGGGCGGCGGCGCCCACCAGGGCCCCCAGGTAGGAGCGGTAGGCGTCGACGTTCTGGCGGCTGCGCTGAAGGAAGGCCCAGAAGACCACCTTGCCCAGGAGCTCGGGGTGGCTGTCGAGCAGCCTCTCGTAGGCCAGGAAGCCGCGGACGATGTTCTTGCTCAGGTCGGTGCGGTCGACCCGCAGGATGAGGTGCTGCGGCCGCCACTGGGCCAGCAGCTCCTCCTGCCGGAGCACCTCCTCGTGGGCCATCAGCTCGGTCATGGCCCGTACGTCGATGGAGATGGGGTAGGCCCGAATCCAGACGCTCCGACCCTCGAAGAACACGGTCGACTGGCGGTGGTCCACCGCGAGGCCCAGGTTCTCCTCGCAGGTGAGGAGAAAGTTGCGCACGTCGAGGGTGGTCTGCAGCCCGACGATGTCGTTGCCCAGCAGCCCGGTCACGACGGCATCCCGCATGTGCCGGGGCAGAACCTTCCAGTACTGAGGCGTGGGCCATGGGATGTGGATGAAGTGCTGCAGATGGGCCTCCGGCAGCAGCCGCCGGACCATGAGGGGCATGAGATAGAGGTGGTAGTCCTGGGTCAGCACCAGGGGGCGCCCCCGGGCCGCCTTGGCCAGCGCCAGGACTCTCTCAGCGAAGAGGGAGTTGACGGCGACATAGCCGTCGCGCCAGGCATGCTCAGTGCGGGAGTCCAGGATCGGCTCCCGACCCAGGTCCCAGAGGTAGTGCTGGATGAACCAAAGGAGCGGATTGCTGATCTCGCTGTAGTAGAGGCGATAGGCCTCGGGGTCGGGGTGGACGTAGGCCACGCGATACTCGTGACCACTGTCCGAGACCACCGTGGAGACCCCGGCCTCATCCGCCCGCTGGGCCAGGCGGGCGTCCGACTCCCCCCTGGAGACGGCCACCCAGGGGGCGCGGCTGGCCTGGGTCAGCGTGGCCATGGCGGTGACCAGGCCGCCTCCACCGCGGACGACCCGCTCCCCGCCGCCCGGCAAGGTCTGGACCTCGACCGGGGAGCGGTTGGCGACCACGATCGGCTGCCAGCCGTGCAGCATCCGCCTCAGGTAGGGCTCGATCCCCGGCACCCGGCTAGGATGACGGACCCCGGCCCCCGGCGCGAGCGCTGCTATTGCCCCACGGGAGACGGTAGAGTCCCTGGATGCGTATTGGGGTGGCGAAGGAACTCCTCCCCGGTGAGCGGCGGGTGGCCCTGGTGCCGGAGTCGGCGACCCGCCTGATCCAGGCCGGGGCCGAGGTCGCCCTGGAGCGGGGCGCCGGTGAGGGGGCCAACTTCCCGGACGCCCTCTACGAGGCCGCGGGGGTCAAGCTGGTCGAAGGCCACCGGGAGTTGCTCCAGAGTTCGAATCTGGTGCTCAAGGTCCGCCCCCCCATGGCGCGTGGCCGCGGCGGCGACGAGGTGGCGATGCTGCGCCAGGGGACGTGGCTGGTGGGAGTGCTCCAGCCTCACTCCCAATTCGAGCTGCTGCCAAAGCTGGCGCGGCGGCGGATGACCGCATTCAGCCTGGACCTCCTGCCGCGGATCAGCCGGGCCCAGGACATGGACGTGCTCTCCTCGATGAGCTCGGTCTCGGGCTACTACGCCGTGGTCCTGGCGGCCTCCAGGCTGTCCCGTTTCTTCCCCTTGCTGATGACCGCGGCGGGCACCGTCGCCCCGGCGCGGGTGCTGGTGCTGGGCGCGGGCGTGGCGGGACTGCAGGCGATCGCCACAGCTCGCCGCCTGGGGGCCGTCGTCCGGGCGTTCGACGTCCGCCCCGAGGTCAAGGAGCAGGTGGAGAGCCTGGGTGCCGAGTTCGTCGAGGCCGACGAGACCGTCCCGGGCGGCGAGGGCCAGGGGGGCTACGCCCCCGAGGTCTCGGACCAGGCCCAAGAGAGAGAACGGGCGCTGCTGGGCCAGGAGGTGGCCCAGGCCGACGTGGTCATCGCCACCGCCCTGGTGCCGGGGAAGCGGGCGCCGGTGCTGGTCTCGGAGGCGGCGGTGCTGGCGATGCGGCCGGGATCGGTGGTGGTCGACCTGGCCGCCGAGGCCGGCGGCAACTGCCAGCTGACCCGACCGGGCGAGGAGATCCGCGCCCAGGGAGTCCTGATCCTGGGGCCCCTGGATCTGCCGTCGGCCATGTCCTACCACGCGAGCCAGCTATTCTCCCGCAACTTGACCCGCTTCACTTTGACCCTGATCCACCAGGGCGGCGAGCTCCAGGTCGACCTTGAGGACCAGGTCCTGGCCGCGACCTGCGTCGTCCTGGAAGGCGCGGTCCGCTGGCGACCACCCGGATGACTGCCTTCGGAGGGGCCCTTCTGATCGGCCTCTTCATCTTCGTGCTGGCGGTCTTCGTCGGGTTCGAGCTGATCTCCAAGGTCCCGGCCACCCTGCACACGCCCCTGATGTCGGGGACCAATGCCATCCACGGCATCGTGCTGGTGGGGGCGCTGGCGATAGCGGCCACGGCACACGGAACCCTGAGCACGGTGATCGCCTTCCTGGCGGTGCTCCTCGGCACCGTCAACGTGGTGGGAGGCTTCGTCGTCACCGACCGGATGCTGCAGATGTTCAGGCGGCCCCGGGGGCCGCAGCCGCCACCGCCTTCGTGACCCACTACCCCGAGCTGGTGGCGCTGGGCTACCTGGCGACGGTCGTGCTCTTCATCTTCGGCATCCGGTTCCTCAGCTCGCCCAGGACCGCGCTCCGGGGCAACCGGCTGGCGGCCCTGGGGATGCTGATCGCCCTCATCGTCACCTTCATCGGACTGGGGACCCTGCCCTGGGAGGCGGTGGTGCCGGCGCTGGTCGTGGGCGCGATCCTGGGCGCGGGCGCCGCCCGGGCGGTGCGGATGACCGCCATGCCCCAGATGGTGGCGCTCTTCAACGGCATGGGCGGAGGCGCCGTGGCCCTGATCGGGGCCGACGAGTTCCTGCGCCGCAGCGGCCACTTGGCCCCGGGGGTCGCCACCTTCGCCCCCGGGCGCTCGGTCCCGATCATGCTCGGCTGCCTCATCGGATCGATCAGCTTCGCCGGCAGCCTGGTCGCGTTCAGCAAGCTCCAGGAGCTGATGCGCGGGACGCCGCTCACCTTCGCCGGCCAGCGGCTGGCCAACCTCGGCCTGCTCGTGGTGATCCTGGCGCTGGGAGTGGTGGTGGTGGCGGTCACCTCCTCGCCCTGGCTCTTCCTCGCCTTTGAGATCCTGGCCCTGGTCTTGGGGGTGGCCTTCGTCCTGCCGGTCGGGGGAGCGGACATGCCGGTGATCATCTCCCTGCTTAACTCCTTCACCGGCGTGGCCGCCGCGGTCAGCGGCTTCGTCCTCGACAACGAGGTCCTCATCGTCGCCGGAGCCTTGGTCGGAGCCTCGGGGACCATCCTCACCCAGCTGATGAGCCGAGCCATGAACCGCTCTCTGTTCAACGTCCTCTTCAGCGCCTTCGGACAGGCGCCGGCGGTCGCGGGCGCCGGCGGCGGCGCCGGCGCCGATTCGCGCCCGGTGCACAGCGTCACCGCCGAGGATGTCGCGCTGCTCCTGGGCTACGCCCACCTGGTCGTCTTCGTCCCCGGATACGGAATGGCCGTGGCCAAGGCCCAGCACGTAGTCCGGGAACTGGCCACCCACCTGGAGAAGCGGGGGGTCACGGTCAAGTACGCCATCCACCCGGTGGCGGGAAGGATGCCCGGGCACATGAACGTGCTCCTGGCCGAGGCCGACGTGCCCTACCCCCAGCTCTACGCGATGGACGACATCAACCCCGAGTTCTCCCGCACCGACGTGGCGGTGGTGATCGGCGCCAACGACGTCACCAACCCCGCCGCCCGCAGCAACCGTGGCAGCCCCATCTACGGCATGCCCATCCTCAACGTCGATCAGGCGGCCAACGTGGTGGTGCTGAAGCGGAGCATGAACCCTGGCTTCGCCGGGATCGACAACGAGCTCTACTACAACCCCAAGACGCTCATGCTCTTCGGCGACGCCAGGGAATCGGTGATGCAGCTGCTGGCGGCGCTCAAGGAGCTGGTCCCCAGCCACTGACCGCGGGGACGGTCAGCGCCTCGGTCAGCCGCTGGGGGTGGGGGCGGGCGAGTCTGCAGCGCGAAAGCGCAGAGGAACGCAACCCTGGGGTGGCACTGCGCAGGTGACGAAGTCTTGGACCTGGGCGTTGCCCAGGACTGGAAAGACGTAGACGGGGACCGCGGTGCCGTAGCTGACGACCATCGCCAGCGAGGGCTTGGTCACCGTGACCCCGGCCCCGTCCCCGGGCGAGGGGGGGAAGGGGCGAAGCGAGCCGTCCAGCAGGTAGCTGCCCGGTTTGATCGTGCCCCGGTTGAGATACGCCAGGGCGCGGCCGGGGCTCATTGCGGGGTAGGCGACGACGTCGGCGCCACCGCCGTAGGGGACGGCTCCCGACATCCCCACCAGCTGCGTCACCTGGAACTGGTCCGTGGCGACGTCGACGTAGATCTCCTGGGGCTGGCCCAGGATGTTCACCACCGGCAGCCCCTCCAGGGTCCAGTCGAAGAAGACGCGGCGGTCGGAGCCGTTGGCGTAGCTCAGCTGGGGCAGCGGGGTCACCCCGCCGCCCTCTGGGACCTTGTGGCTGGCGAGGAAGCTCTCGGCGAACTGCTCTGCCCCGGCGACGGTGGGGGTTCTGCCGACCTCGTCGGTGGGGGTGTTGGGGTGGAAGTTGAAGGAGCCGAGCTCGGCGTCCGTGGTGAGCTGGTAGCCCTCGGTCGCCCCCAGGTTGTAGCCGAGACCGGTGGCGGTTCTGATCGGGGGCCCGGGAACGCCCAGGGCCTGGGCCAGCTGGCTCACCGCCGCCGTCGGCGTCGAGGGCACGGCCAAGGAGGGCACCGAGCCGGGCCCGGAACCCAGCCGTCCCTGAACCTGATAGGGGGGCATCAGGGAGAGCGGCCCCGGCGCCACCCCGGCCAGCCCCAGCAGCCCGGGCAACTTCGGGCTCGGCGAGGAAGTCGGGGAATGGTTGGAGTTCCTGGCGACGGGGCCACAGCCAATCGCAAGCAGGCTGAGCAGCGCCACGGTCGCCAGGATCGCGGGCCGGGTCAGCCGGGGGAGGGGCACGGCTGCAGAATGCCACGGGTGCCCCCTGATGAGGCTTCGCGGCTGTGACGCCAGTCGGTCACGGAGGGTCGGAGGACCCCCCGGTCTCCGCCTACCACGAGGCGCTGCTGCGGCTGGTGGGCTCGAGCGTCCCCGGGATGCGGCTGGGCCTGGACTCGACCAGGGCGCTGCTCTTGAACCTGGGCGACCCCCAGTTGGGGCTTCCCGGGGTCCTGGTGGGGGGGACCAACGGCAAGGGGTCCGTCTGCGCCATGGTCGCTGAGATGGCCTTGGCCGCCCGGCACCGGGTGGTGCTCTTGACCAAGCCCCACCTCACCAGCTACCGGGAGCGGATCCGGCTCCGGGGGGTCCCGATCGAGGAGGAGTTCTTCGCCGAGGTCGCCCACGCGGTCAGCGACGCCGCCGACAGCCTCTCCCGATCGCACGGGTTCCGACCCACCCACCATGAGCTCCTGACGGCGATGGGTTTCCTCGCCGCCCGGCGCTGGGGGGCGGAGGTGGTCGTCTGCGAGGTCGGCCTCGGAGGGCGGCTCGACGCCACGAACGTCTGGGATGGCGGTATCGCCGTCATCTGCTCCGTGGCCCTAGACCACCAGAAGCAGTTGGGTAACACGATTGCAGCCATCGCCACCGAGAAGGCGGCGATCATCAAGCGGGGCGACCTGGCCGTCGCGGGGGTCCCGGAGGAGGCACTGGCCCCGGTGCTGGCCGCCGCGAAGCGGGCCCCGGCTCGGCTCTGGCTGAGAGGACGCGAGATCAAGCTCAGGGACGATCCCCAAGAGGGGCTCCTTGTCGAGACCCCTCGCGCCCTACACCATGGACTCGAAGTGGGACTGAGAGGGAGCTTCCAGCAGGAGAACGCCGCCCTGGCCGCGGCCGCCGTTGACGGGCTCCAGGAGCTTGGCCTGGCCATCTCCGAAGACGCCGTCCACCAGGGGCTGAGTCAGGTCGATTTGCCAGGCCGGATGCAGCGGATCGAGGGCCCACACCAAGCCCTCGTCATCGTAGACGCCGCCCACAACCCGGCGGCCGTGGGTGCGGTGCTCCCTCTTCTGCAAGGGGAGGCATCGCGCCGTCCGGCCGTGCTCCTCTTCGGTTCCATGACCGACCATGACCACCAGGGGATGCTCTCGCTGCTGGAGCGGGTGCCCTTCGGCGCCGCGGTCTTTACCCGCTCAGGGTCCGCCCGTGCCGCGCCCACTGCCGAGCTGCGGCAGCACTGGAGCGGTCAGGCGGAGGTGGTGGAGCCGGTGGCGCCGGCGCTGGAGCGCGCCAAAGAGACGGCCGGCGCGGAGGGCGTGGTCCTGGCCCTCGGCTCGATGTACCTCATCGGCGAGGTCATGGCCCAGCTCGGAGTAGGGGTCACTCCGGATCCTGCGGTGCCATTTCCCGCGCTCTGGTGAATGGGGCTGAGACTCCCGGCTTCAGGAGCCCTGGAGTTCAGTCCAGGGACTGGTGGGCCTGCCGGATGATGCTCTCGATCACGTCGTGGCGGGACGCCCGGTGGGACACACGGCGCGTCTGGTGCTTGCGCCGATCCTGGCGGCCGCCCGCCATGTGCGTCTCCTGTTTGCGCCAGACCCTCTCAATGATGACCCGTACCTCAGCGCCGTCCTCGTAGGGGATTCCCTGGGCGGCAAGGGAGTGGCGGATGCGCTCCGTGAGCCTGGTCGTCTCGTGGAGGTTGAGCTGCTCCAGCGCCTCCAGGAGATCGTCCAGGCGCCGCAGTACCGAGCGGCGCTCCGCGGTCTCGGACGATGCGGAAACCATGGCCCGATTATCCCCGCCTCGGCCCCGCCCTGACCAGCGGGGCCAGGGCCGGCACGGGCTCTGGGATCATCTCGGAGTGGAGTCACTGCCGGCGGCCCTGGATGCCGCGGCGGCGTTTCGCCGTCTGAGCGCCTTCAGCCAGAAGGTGGCCCGCCAATCCGCCACCGACGTGGTAGCCGTACGAGGCGGGTTCGCCGTGCTCAGCCCCGAATTCTCCGCCTCCTACGAGCACAACTGCCTGTTCATCACCGAGCCCGTACCCCCTGCCCAGCTCGTGAGCGAAGCGGACCGGGTCCTGGGCGGGGCCGGGCTGGAGCACCGCTGCCTGGAGCTGGCGCTGGAGCGGGTCGAGCCCGGGTGGCTCCGGGAGTTCGCGGAGCAGGGCTACCGGATCCGGCGCACCCTGGCCATGGCCGTCCGCGGTCCCTCCCAGCGGTCACCCCGGGCGCCGGTGGAGCGGGTCGACTACGCCCAGGTCCGCGACCTGGCCACGGCCTCGTGGAGGAGGAGCCTGCCCCAATCCTCGGACGACGTGATCCGCCAGCTGGTGGACCGGCGGCGGTTGACCGAGCGGGCCTGCCGGGTGTCCCACCACCTGGTCCGCTCAGCCGCGGGGCCGGTCTCCCGCTGCGAGCTCTACCTCGATCCCCCCACGGCCCAGGTGGAGAGCGTCGAGACCGAACCCGAGTGGCAAGGTCGCGGTTTCGCGGCGGCGGTGGTCCTCGATGCGATCGCCCTTGCCCGAGACTCGGGCTGCGACCTGATCTTCCTCTATGCCGACGCCGACGACTGGCCCCAGCAGCTCTACCGTCATCTCGGCTTCGAGGCGGTGGGGATGACCCACACCCTGGAGCGGGGCCCCGACCTGCCGGTGGGCCAATAGGCGGTCCGGCCACAGGCCGGCTCCAGGTCCAGCTTGCGTTCGCGCTCGTATAGGCCGACTCAGGCGATCTAGCCCTGCAGCGCCGGGGGGCCCACCCGTGGAGGCGACGGAGCAGCGCCACAAGACCGAACCCGACGAGAAACATGCCCACTCCCAGGGGCGACACCTCCAGACCCGCTTCCCTTTGGGAACTCAAGCGAACTCGGTCCCGTTCCAGCCCTCCCGCGCGTGCCCTTACAACCACCGAGACGAACGTCTCAGGCCGGCTCGAGCTCCAGCTTGGGATCGGGTTCGTAGAGGCCGAGCCGGGCGATCCAGACCTGCAGCGTGGGCGGAGCCCACCAGTTGGCCCCTCCCAGGAGCCGCATCAGTGCCGGCACGATGATGCCCCTCACCAATGTTGCGTCGGCCGCCACCGCCACCGCCATTCCCACCCCCAGGGTCTGGATCTCCAGCACGTCCCCGGCGGCGAAGGACCCGAAGACCACGATCATGATCAGGGCCGCCGAGGTGATCACTCCCCCGG
>JBOHUL010000093.1:0-14148 GCA_050734425.1 Candidatus Dormibacteria bacterium | reverse complement strand
TCGGTGGACTGGCGCGTCGCCATCGGGGAGGTCTGGCGCCAGTTCGGTGCCGGCCACTCCATCCAGGGCAACCTCGACCCGGCCACGGTCCTGGCCCCCTGGTCGGTACTGGAGCGAGAGGCGATGGCGATCCTGGCCCAGGTTGGTGGCCGCTCCGGGCACGTGTTCAACCTCGGCCACGGGGTCCTGCCGGAGTCGGATCCACACCAGCTCCGCCGACTGGTCGATCTGGTCCACAGCTGGTCTCCACAGCGGGGTGGGGTGCCAGTCCCGATCTCCTAGACCCGGGCTCCCGGGCGCGCGGTCGGGCGCGGCGGCGGCCCCGAGCTTGATGGCGTCCACGCAACCTCGAGGCTAACCCAAGGCCCAGCCCGCCGTCGGGGCCGGTCAAGACCCAAGGCGGCCTGGCGGCCACCTTG
This sequence comes from Candidatus Dormibacteria bacterium, assembly GCA_050734425.1. Lineage (GTDB taxonomy): Bacteria > Chloroflexota > Dormibacteria > Aeolococcales > Bog-877 > Bog-877. The sequence goes on along the minus strand of JBOHUL010000093.1, from coordinate 13,729 downwards.
GCCACCGTGGCCGGACTTGACCTTCATGCTGCAAACGACGGACTGGGGAGTGCTTCCCCAGAGCGGCAAGCAGGTGGTGACGCGGGTCGCCGCACTTCCCGGAGTTGACCGGGCGCGGCGGCGTGCGGTACCGTCCTGCCCGAAACGCACGCGCTTATGTGGGAGGACGTATGCGCGGAGCCCATTTGCTTGGGCGCGTCGGCGTGGCCGTCGGCGTGGCCGGATCGATCTGGGTCTCCTCGATCTTGGTGCCGGGCCCCGGGGCTGCGGCGCAGCAGTCGACCGACGCCGCCAACCAGCAGGCGCTGACCTCGCTGCTGCAGCAGCTCGAATCGCAGGGCGAGGTGGCCGACGCCGCCTCGGTCAAGCTGCTGCTGGCCAAGATCCAGGGCAATGAGAGCCAGCTGGCCAGCCTCAACAAGCAGCTGGGCCAGGATCAGACCACCCAGCAGGTGCTCCAGGTGCAGGTGGCGGCGGACCGTCGGGCGCTGGTCAACCTGGTGAGCACCGCCTATGTCGATGGCAGCGGCGGGGCCGAGGTGGCCCGGGCACTGTCCTCGTCTGACATGACGCAGTTCTTCGAGAGCACCACCCTGCCCAGCGCCATCTCCTCCCAGGTGGCGGGCATGGTGAGCTCAATCCAGCAGGATCAGCGGACCCTGAGCCAGGCGCAGCAGCAACTGCTGCGGGACGAATCCGCGGCCCAGGTACTCCAGGGCCAGCTGGGGGTGCAGTCGGGGGAGTTGCTGGCGGAGCTGATCCACCCGGTGGCCGCCACCGTCACGACCGGTGACTGGGCCTTCGCCTTCGGCACCTGCACGTACTGGGCCGCGGGGCAGTGGCGGGCCAACGGCTGGGATGTCAACTGGGGCGGCGACGCCGACCAGTGGTGGGCCAACGCCGCCGCCGCCGGCCATGCCGAGGGCAGCACCCCACTAGTGGGATCGATCGTGGTCTGGGGATCGGGCGCTGGGGGCGCCTCCAGCCTGGGCCACGTCGCCTACGTCACCCAGGTCGGGGTTCCCGGTCCGGGCTACCCCAACAACTTCGAAGTCTCGGAGATGAACTACTACGGGTCCGGGGGAGGGTTTGACCGGGTGGACTACCGGGTGGTCGCCGACGGCTCCGGCTACGACGGGTTCATCTACCCGCCCACCCGGGCCGCCTGACCTTGGCCCAACTCACCTGGCCCGGGTACACCACCCGGGTCGCGCTCTCCCTGAACGACGCCCAGCCCCGGCAGCAGCGGCGGCGGCGGCCTCGGGTGGCGGGCCGACTGCGCTGGATCACGGTCGCGGGGCTGCTTCTGGCCGCGGCGCCCATCCTGGGAGCGCTGACCACCCCGCCCGCCAAGGGGCCCGCCTCCCCGTCCGCCGGGGCCATCGCCCAGCTCGCGGCCCAGGCGCGGGGCGTGCTCTCGGTCACCGACTACCAACTCACCCTCCCACTGCAGGAGTCCAAGGTGGTGCCGCCGCCACCCCCGGCGGCGGTCATGCCCTACGGGGCCGCCTTCTGGGAGGCGGTCCCGGAGCCGGCCCCAGGGACCATCACCCAGATCATCTGGGCCGCCGCCACCCAGTACCGGGTGTCCTACACCTGGCTCTTGGGAGTGGCCCGGTGCGAGTCCGGCCTCGACCCCCTGGCGCAGAACCGCTACTCGGGCGCCAGCGGGCTCTTCCAGTTCATGCCCGCCACCTTCTACGGCCACGGCGGGACGGACATCTGGAACCCAGTGCAGCAGGCGGACATCGCCGCCAAGATGTTCGCCATGGGCGAATCAGGCGAGTGGGTCTGCAAATAGTCTGACTGCCCGGCCGTAGAGTCACTCAGGTGAACCCCCAAGCCGGGGCAGACCTGCCGGGGCTGCGGCGCTGGATCGAAGGGCAGCAGCAGCGCTGGGTCGGCGCTCTGGAGAAACTGGTCCGGCAGCAGTCGCCGAGCGGCGACCGGGACGGCATCGCCGCCTGCATGACCGCCGCCCAGGAGCTGCTTGAGGAAGCGGTGACCGGTGCCAGCTACGACCGCGCCCCGGCGGGGCCGGTGCCGGCCCTGCGGCTCGAATGGGGCGAACCCGATGCGACGGGGGTATTGCTCCTTGGACACCTGGACACGGTCTGGGACCGGAATGCCCCCATGCCCCAGCTCGAGGTCTCGGGCGGCCGGGTCCGCGGCCCGGGTGTCTTCGACATGAAGGGAGGGGTGGTGGTGGCGCTGGCGGCGCTGGCGGCGCTGCAGCAGCGGGGGCGGCCCCAGGGGAGGGTGACGCTGGTGCTCACCGGGGACGAGGAGGTCGGCAGCGGCGCTTCCCGACCCCTGATCGAGAAGGAGGCCCGGAGGAACCGAGCCAGCCTGGTGCTGGAGCCGCCACTGGGAGAGGCGGTCAAGGTTGCCCGGCGGGGCATCGCCCAGTACCGGCTGACGGTGAGGGGGCGGGCCGCCCACGCCGGCCTGGACCCTGCCTCCGGGGTGAACTCGGTGGTGGCCCTGGCATCGCTGGTAGAGCGGGTGGCTCGGCTGGGCCGTCCCCGGCTCGGGACCTTCGTGTCGCCCACGGTCTTCCAGGGAGGGACCAGAACCAACGTCATCCCGGCACTCGCTGAGCTCGACGTCGACGTCCGCTTCCCGACCTCCGCCGAGGCGTCCCGGGTGGATGGGGCCATCCGCGGGCTATTCCTGCGGCTGCCCCGGGCGGAGCTCGAGGTAAAAGGAGGCATCAACCGCCCGCCCTTCGAGAGTTCGGCCTCCTCCCTCCTCTTCGAACTGGCCCAGGGCGTGGCGGGCCAACTGGGCTGGGCCTCCCTAGAGGGCGCCGAGGTCGGCGGGGGTAGCGACGGAAACTTGACCGCCGCCCTGGGAGTCCCCACCCTCGACGGCATGGGGATCGTCGGCGGCGGGGCCCATGCGCTCGAGGAATGGGCCGAACTGGCCTCGATCCCGGAACGGGGGGCGTTGCTCGCCGGCTGCCTCCTAGAGATATGGGGGCGACCATGGGACTGAGCGGGCAGCTGCCGACTCTGGCAGTGGAGAGCGCCCGGCTGCGCGTGGTTGAGCTGCCCCTGGTTTCCCCCTTCACCACCAGCTTCGGCACCCAGACCGTCCGCCGGGCGCTCCTCGTGGAGGTGGAGGGCGAGGGGGCCGCCGGAGTCGGCGAATGCGCCGCTGGCGTCGATCCCGGCTACTCCGCGGAGACCTGCGCCGGGGCCCTGCTGGCGCTTCGAGACCACATCCTCCCCCCGCTGCTTCGGGCCGGAAGGGGCGACGTCGTCTCCCTGGCCCAGACCTGGGACTGGGTCCGGGGCCACAACATGGCCAAGGCGGCGGTGGAGATGGCGCTGCTCGACCAGTCGGGACGGGCCGGCGGCGTCAGCCTGGCCCAAATCCTGGGGGGTCTGCGCCGCCGCATCGCCTGCGGGGTCAGCATCGGCATCCAGGAGTCGCTGGGAGCCACCCTGGAAGCCATCGAGGGATACCTGGCGCAGGGCTACCGCAGGATCAAGCTCAAGTGCAAGCCCGGGTACGACCTGGAACTGGCGCGGACCGTGCGCCAACGATTCCCTGACACCCCCCTGATGCTCGATGCCAACAGCGCCTACAGCCTGGCCGACCTGCCGCGGCTGCAGCAGCTGGACCAGTTCCGGCTGATGATGATCGAGCAGCCCCTGGCCCACGACGACCTCCTGGACCACGCCACCCTGCAGGCGGAGCTCAAGACCCCGATCTGCCTGGACGAGAGCGTGGAGTCCCTCACTGACCTCCGGGCCGCGGTGGCGCTGGGCTCGGGCAGAATCCTCAACATCAAGGCGGGCCGGGTCGGGGGATTGCTCGCGGCCCGGCGTCTGCATGAGGAGTGCCTGGCGGCGGGATGGCCGGTCTGGTGTGGAGGCATGCTGGAGACCGGGATCGGAAGGGCCGCCAACCTGGCGTTGGCCTCACTCGAGGGCTTCACCCTGCCGGGTGACACGTCGGCCAGCGACCGCTACTTCCACCAGGATCTGCTGGTCGAGCCCTTCCAACTCGCCTCCGACGGCACGATGCCGGTACCCGAGGGGCCGGGTCTGGGAATCGAGGTAGACCTGGACCGCCTGCGCCGCATCACCATCCACGAGGAGGTCGTGAGGCCGAAGTAACGGCGCTCCGGGACCCCGGGGGGACTGGCGGCCGCCGTGGGAGGTGACAGCCGCACCAATGACCGCCGCCTTGGATTACCATCGGGCCGCCCTTGCAAGATACGGACGAGCTCAAGATCCTGGTCGTGGTCGGGGACGCTGACCTGGAACGACGGGCGTCCCAGCTCCTGCCCTCCTTCCGAGTCCTGGGCACCGCCGAGGACTTGGCACTGGCCGATCCCGCAACCAGCCTGGCCAAGATCGGGGCCCTGCTCGACGGCGGTCGGGTACCGGTGGCGGTGCTCTGCAGTGGGGAGCCGGGATTCACTGTCCTCTGCCAGATCAAGCGCTTCCCGGCCAACCGCTTCTACGTGTACCCGGGCGGCTCGCCCTGGCCCCTGCCCACTCTCCAGTGCCTGGTCGAGGCTGCGGGCATGACCTTGCTCCAAGATCTGGAGAGCCTCCCCGTGGCCCTGGTGGGCCGCACCGTCGAAGGGGTCCGGCGCCCCGGATACGGGGAGATCCCCACCGGCTCGGGCCTGGCGGCGGCGGAGTCCGTCGAGCGCCTTCGGGCCGCGGCCCCGCCCGGGACTCCGGCGACCGCTGCCAGGCCCGCTAGCCAGGGGGCCCGGCCCGCGCCTGCAGCCGACGACTTCGGCTGGGCCGAGACGCCCACAGTTCAGGTGCCACCAGCTCCGGTCTCACTGGAAACTCCAGAGACCGATATCGCGAGCCTGCCCCGGGTGGTCGTCGCGGGCGAGGATCAGGCGCGGCACCCGTCGGCCTACCTGCCCACCGACCTGCTCCGGGCGCTCCGTCCCCGGACCAGGAGCCGCTAGTTGCCGGGCCTGCCCCGGCGCCGGCGCTTAGCGGATCCGCAGCTGGGGGAGCGCATCCGCGGCGAGATGCGCCGGATTCTCAGCGTGCTGGACGACGCGGCGGTCAGCGGCAACCTCACCCGCCTGGGACAGGCCTTCTCTGGGGACGCGCTGGCGGAACTCAAGGCGCGCTTCACCGCCTACCAGTCGGCCGGGATCCAGGTCAGCCCCTTCCGGGATGGGATCCACCTGGAGGTGGCGTCGGTGGAGGGGCAGGGACAGGCCACGGTCCGGCTCCGCTACCGGGATCGGACCAGTTTTCTCACCACCGAGGCGCCCCCGGCCACGACCAACGAGCCGGTTCAGCTCCGGCTGGTTCTGGACGGCCGTCGCGAGCCTTGGCGCGTCAGCGCGGTCGCCGAGGAGTGAGGCCGCCGCCGTTGAATACGGGGGCGCTGGCCACATGCCGACGGGCCTAGGCTGGAAGCCAGGGATCCTGGCGGACGGCGGCAAGCCCCGGCAGACGGCTTCCAAATCAGTGTGAGATGACTCCCAAAACCCCTCCTCCCGGCGACGACGCCCAGGCCGAGCCCGACCAGGAAGTCGAGGTCGAGCCCGAGGCCCGCGACCTCGAGGAGGCAGGCCAGGAGGTCGACGTCGGCGAGGATGGCGAGGACCTAGCCGAGGAGCCGGCCCCAGTTGTCCCCGCCCGCCCGGCTCCACGAGCGGCGCCCACCCGTCCCTGGGGTGGCAATCGAGGCCTGGTCTCGCCCGAGGACCTGAGCCCTGAGGAGCTGACCCCCGAGATGCGCTGGCCTCCGGGCAGCTGGGTCAAGGTGACCGACGTGGTCCGTCGCAGCACCGGCGAGGTCATTGAGGGCATCCAGGTCGGCGACGTGGGCCAGGTGGTGGCCGCCCTCTCCCAGACGCTGGTGCTTCTCTTCCCCACCCGCGACAACCGGCGCGAGGTCCTGCACATCGAGTCGATCGAGGCGGTGGAGGCGGGGCCAACTGCTGCCCCCTAGGGCTGGGGACGGCCAGGAGCCTGAGTCCCAGGGTGGGGCGTGGCCGGTCGCAGACCGGGTCAGCCTCCGAGACCTGCACTTCCAGGGGCACCACGGGGTGTCGCAGGCCGAGCGCAGCGCTTTGGGCGAGATCAGGGTTGATCTAGAGGCGGAGACCGACCTGGGGCGAGCCGGCGCCAGCGACGATCTCCTGGACACCGTCGACTACGTCGAGGTTTACGAGCTGGTCCGACAGGCGGTGGAGGAGGAGGAGTTCCAACTCTTGGAGGCACTTGCGACCAGGATCGCGGATCGGGTGCTGGCCATTCCCCGGGTGACGCGGGTGCGCTTGCGGGTGGCAAAACAACCCCGACTGCCCGGGCAGCGCCAGGGCTTCGCCGTGGAGATCGTCAGGCCGACCTGAGACCCCTTCCCTGCTGCGTGAGCGGACGAGGAGGGGCGATGGAGAGCTTCCGTTTCGCCGACAACCTCGACTCAGAGGGGACGGTGGCACTCGGCCTGTCAGCCCCCCGGCTGGCGCTCCTGGGTGCTGGTGGCGCCCTGGCCTGGGCTGTGAGCCAGCTGCCCGGCCCCGCGCCATTGCATCTGGTTCCAGCGTCGTTGATCTCCGTCGCAACCGTCGTCCTCGCCTGGGGGAGAACGCAGGGGGTGCCACTGGCCCGCTGGTGCTGGTTGGGGATGGGCTTCGCCAGGAGAAGATTGACCCGAGCGTGGTGGGGCGAGACCGGTTGGGCGGTGGTTTCCCCGGCGCCCGGGGAGCCTGGCGCCGGGGCCAGGCGAACTGACGAGCCCACCTCGCCCAGGCTCGCGGCTTGAGTGGGCTCCGCCGACCCATGCGGTGAGTGGCTCCTCGCCCAGGCTCCCGACCTCCTAGACCTGGCCACCGGAGAGCAGGGCCCGCTGGTGGCCTCCTTCGAGGCCTGGCTGGAACAGCTGCGGACCCCGCTGCGGTTGCGGATCTGCTCGCGCCGTGAACCGCCACCGGAGCCGACGGCCTACCGACCCACCGGCGCGGCCGCCCCGGCGCTGGCCGCGCTGCTGGCGGTGCACCTGCAGCAGAGCTGGGGACGGGTCCCGGTCTTCCGGCGCCAGGTATTCCTCCTACCCCAGGAAGCCACAGCTGGTGTCGCGTCCGTCCTCCCCGAGACCGAGATCATCGCCTTGCGGCCACATCCCGCCCCGCTGCCGCTCGCCGAAGGTCCGTGGCGGGAGTCGCCCTCGGCGCTCGCCGTCGGGGGGCGCTGGCTTCGATCTCTCTGGCTGCGCCGACTTCCGGGGGTGGCCCTGGGACCCGGATGGCTCTGGTCGCTGACCGGACTGCCCGGTGAGTACGACATCTGTCTCGACCTGATCCCCAGGGGTAGCGGCGCCGCGGACCGTGGGCTGCGACGCCGGGTGCGCGGGCTCCAGGCCCAGGACCTGCTGGTCCAGGAGCGGGGCGAGGGATCGGACCCGCGTGTGAGTGCAGCCCTGGCCGCCGCGGGGCGGCTCCGGGAGGTGCTGGCGCGGGCCGAGGGCAGATTGTTCGAGCTGGCCGTCGCGGCAACTGTCGTCGGAGATACGAGAGAGGAGGCGGAGCGGCTCAGCTCGGGCCTGCGCTCCAGGGTTGAGGCTCTGCGGGGAGCGTTGGTCCCGGCCTGGTTCGATCAGGCGCCGACCAGCCTGGTCACCGGATGGGGCGCCGCCTCGGGGGCGGCACAGACCCGGATCGTCAGCGGGGCCGAACTAGCCGCTTGCTGGCCCTGGCTCGACGACTGGTGCGGCGAGCACGTGGACCAGGTGCACCTCGGGCGCCATCTCCGCACGGGAGCGCCGGTGTTGCTGGACCTCCACCGAAGCCCCGATCTCCCCAACGCCAATCTGGTGGCGGTCGGCGCCTCCGGCAGCGGCAAGTCCTATCTCGCCGGCCTGCTGGGTCTGGAGGCCGCGCGGCTCGGGATCCCCACCGTGATCCTGGACCCGGAGAACGAGCATTCTCGCTGGTGTGCCGCCGTCGGGGGCAGGCAGCTCGCCGTGGGGGCCGCGGGTGCCGTCCCACTCAACCTGCTTGAACTGGTCCCCGCAGGCGAAGCTCCCACCGCCGTGACAGAGCTGGTGTCCCTCCTCTGCGGACCGCTGTCCCCCGTGGAGAGGGGCTTGGTGGCCAGGGCCGTCACCGCCCTCCTTGGCCGCGGGGACGCCGGCGGAGCGCCCCGGCTCTCGGACTGCCTGGGCCACCTGCGTCGGTCTCGGGAGGGCCGGGCGCTGGCGCTTCGCCTCCTCCCCTGGCTTGAGGGCGACGCGGGCTCAGTCTTCAACCGCGCCGGGTCTGGCCCCGAGGTCGTGGGCGCCGTCGCGGTGGGGGTCCGCGACCTGCCTGAGGCCTGGGTCCCCGGAGCGACCCTCCTCATCTCGCACTGGCTCTGGTCCTGGGTCCGTCGCCAGCCCGGACGGAAGCAGGCGATCGTAGACGAGGCCGGGCTCCTGGCGGGCAACCCGCCGCTACAGCGGCTGATGGCCCAGCTGGCCCGGCGCATTCGCAAGTACGGCGGATCTCTGGTGCTGCTGACGCAGTCAGCGGGCGACCTCTTCGACAGCGCCGCCGGGGAGCAGATGGCGGTCAACTCCGCCACGGCCCTGCTGGGGAACCAGCTCCCCGCCGCCGCCGTCCGCCTCCAGCGCGCCTACCAACTGGACGACGCACAGCGCCACTGGCTGGAGCTGGCGGGTCGCGGCGACTTCCTCCTGCTGCGCGGACGGCGCCGCTCCCCGGTCCACATCGAGGCGCCCCCCGGTTATCACCGGTGGATCGCCACCAATCCGGGGGCCATCGCCGGACCTCAGCTCGTCCCGCCCGGAGCGAGGCTACCCGACCTAGAATCCAGGAATTGAGCCGGGTCATCTACGTCCGTCTGACCAACCCCGGCCAGGCCACTGCAGCCGCGTGGTCGACGGCGGTGGACCGTTTCTCCCAGAGTCGGGCTTGACCGGCCGGATCCGCTCTTCGGCGGCGGCTTCCTGCGCCTGGCCGTCTGCTTCGGGCTGCTCCGCCTCACCGGCGCCCTGAGTGGCCGGGTGCTCCTCGCCGAACCCGATCACCCCATCCGCAAGCGGCGCCAGCTGGCGCTGCTGGAGGTGCGGATCACAGGGCCAAGGGACATCGACCAGGTGATGGTGGCGCGGTCTATCTTCAAACGGCTTCCGCCGGGAACGGCCACCTTCTACCCGCCCCGGTTCCGCGGGCTGACCCCGCGGGGTGGAGACTCCCCCGCAGGTGAGTGGGAGTTCGCCCTTCTAGGGATGAAGGCGGGCGCCTTGGAGTTCCTGGAGGCCGAGGCGGAGGCGATGCTGATCTACGGCGCGCTGCAGGCGGTGGGTTGACCTGGTGCGGGGAGTGGTGCAGCGGGTCACCTTTGCCCGGGTGCGCGTGGGAGAGGAGCTCGTGGCCGAGATTGGCATGGGGCTCCTCCTCTACCTGGGGGTCGGCCCCTCCGACGACGGCCGGGTGGCCGCCCGGATGGCGCAGCGCCTGAGCCGACTGCGGATCTTCGCGGACGAAATGGGGAGGATGAACCGCTCTCTGCTCGAGGCCGAAGGCGAGGCGCTTGTGGTGAGCCAGTTCACCCTGTTCGCTGACTCCCGCCGAGGCCACCGGCCCTCATTTCTCGGTGCAGCGCCCCCGGATCTGGGCCGGGAGCTGTGCCTGCTCGTCGCCGACGAGCTCCGCCGCCAAGGGGTGCTCCGGGTTGCCGAGGGACGCTTCGGCGCCAACATGACCGTCCAGGCCGCCAACCAGGGCCCCGTGACGGTGGTGGTCACCAGCGGCGAGGGCGACTGGCGCGCCGATTGCGGCTGACGACCCCCTCTCTGGCAGGGCCGCCGGACTTAGCCCTTGCACGCGTTGGTCAGGAGGGCAGAGATGGCGGAGCTCAAGGCGCTGCTGGATTCGTGGGTGTTGCTGGCGCAGGGGCTCATCGGCAGCCTGGGGACCCTCGCCTTCGCCAGCGCCTTCGTCTGGAGAGTGGTGGCGCCCAGCCCCCACAGCGCCATGGAAGCCCAGCGCTGGCTGGGACGGATCGCGGTCGGAACCCTGGGAGTGGAGCTGGCCGGGCTGCTCACCCACGTCCTGCTCTCAGCCGTGCCGCAGAGCCTCGGCTGAGTCCTGCCCCCACAACTCGCGTTCCCCACATTTGAGCTCCAGCCTGGGGAACTGCTCCAGCACCTGATCGCGGGGGCCCTCAGCGGTTTCGTCGAGTCGGCCCGCGGCACCCTCGACACGACCCTTCACGGCTACCTCTTCGGAACATACGCCGCTTCGGTCTCGGGGCCCCAGCTACCCTTCACCGCCACCCCGGGAGTGGCCGGGCTGAACCACCTGCTCCTGGCCGCCGCCGGGGTGCTGCTCCTCGGGATCTTCAGCTACAGCGCCCTGCGCACCGTCATCGGGCCAGGTGACGGCCATCACCATCTCCAATTGGTGCTGCCCCGGGTCCTGGTGGCGCTGGCCCTGGGAGTGGTCAGCCTGCCCCTGGCCCAACAGGCGATCGACCTCAACAACGCCCTCAGCTATCTCGTCGCCGGCCGGGGCAGCGTCGATCTCGCCCAGCTTCCCTGGGCCACCCCGCTCAGCGGACCCGCCCTCCGCTCCGCCTCGGCCAACGTCTTCCTGCTCCTCTTCGCCGCCGGGCTGGTGCTGGCGCTGGTGATCCTGGTCCTGGCCTACGTCATCCGCTACACCCTGCTGGCGATCCTCTGCGCCACGGCGCCCTTTGCGGCGCTGGCCTGGATCCTGCCTGAGACCAGGGGATTCGCCCGCCAGTGGCTGCGGATCTTCGTGGTCGCGCTCTTTATGCAGTTTGTGCAGCTGCTGGTGCTGCGTTGTGCCATGGCACTGGCGTTCGCTCGGGGAAGTGGGGTCGTCTCTTACCTCTACGCATTCGCTGCCCTCTACCTGATGCTGCGGGTGCCGGGGGCCCTCAACGTCGCCAGCCACTACGGCGCCAGCTTCGAGAGCGCGGGCCGCCGCTGGGGCCGGGCGGCCCGACGCCTGGCCGCGGGCGGGGCCTGAGGCCCGGTCGCCGAAGTCGTCCGCCAGGCCCGCCGAGGTCCGGGTCGGGCCTGGCGTGCGCCCCGCCTTCAGAGGGTGACGTGCACCTCGGTGACGGGGGTGGACCACAGGGCCTCCAATCGCAGCAGGAACCCGCTGTCCCGCAGGGACGGTCGGCCGACCACTCCCCCGAAGGTGAGTTCGGCGCTGGCCACCGGCAAGCGAGGGCGCCAGCCGACCTCGGGCACCTCGAACTCGGCCCCGCACCGGGGACACAGTGTCCGCAGCGGCCCCGCGAACGGGAAGTGCAGGTGGTAGAAGTCCAGCACCTGACCGCAGCCCGGGCACTCGGCGTGATATGCACCCAGCGGCTCGCTGTCGAACCCCTCGGGGCCGGGATCCGGGTAGCAGCGGAGGACGCCCGCCTCCAACCGCACCTCTCCGACAGGCGGAGGGCCCGAGGTGAGATCGGGTTGCGGCTGCAGCAGTCGGGCGAAGTCCGGTCCCGGGGGCAGCTGTAGCAGGTCGGGGCCCGCCAGGGAGAGTCCGGACGCCTCCAGCAACTCAACGGTCTGCCGCAGCTGGGCCGGGCTGGGCACCAAGTGGGCGTCGGTCGGGAGCAGGTGCAGCCAGGTCCGATGGGGATGGCGATGGCCGGGGGCCGGCACCTGACGGAGCCGCATCGTCTGGGATCGTAGCGACCCCCGGAGAAGATCCCACCGGACGGGTTGAGAGATGGCTCGTGACCGGATCAAGACCGGGCTGGCGGTCGCCGGCGCCTGCGCTGGGCTCTCGGTGCTGCTGCCCCCCCTGGCAGGCGCCCTCAACGCCCTCGGCTCCCTGGCGCTCCTGGCCGTGGCGGGTTACGCCGTCTTCCGCGCCTGGGCCTGGTTGGAGCGGATGGTAGAGGCATCGCACCGCCCGGCCACGGTCCGGCGCAACTTGGACCGCAGCCCGGCTCCCAGTGAGCCGGAGCGGAGACCGACCCCGAAGCCCGATCGGGCACGCGAGTCCGGCGCAGAGGACCCGGCCGGTCCACCCGAACCGCGGATGCGCTGGCCGGGCCTGGTCCGGGCCCAGATCGTGCGAGGGCCGCCGCCCCCAGACCGGTGATCCCAGCCCGCCGGCCCAGGCCGAGCGGATCCGGGGCCGCATTTTAGGAATCGAAGTTCGTCCCGGCTACTGATACGATCGAACCGTGGAGGTGGTCAAGATCCGCCCCAGGGGCTACTGCCACGGCGTGGTCGAGGCGGTTCGGGCCCTGCGCCAGACCGCAGACCAGCACCCCGGCGAGCCGGTGGCCATGCTTGGCTACCTGGTTCACAACGAGCATGTGACCCGGGAGTTCGCCGAGGGGGGCGTCCGCCTGATCGACGCCCCGAGCCGGCTGGAGGCCCTGGAGCAGGTTGAGGAGGGAACCGTGGTCCTCACCGCCCACGGCGTCTCTCCCGAGGTCAAGCGCCGGGCGATAGCCAAGGGGCTCAACGTCGTCGACGCCACCTGCAGCGACGTCGTCCGGACCCATGACCTGGTGCAGCGTCTCACCGGCGAGGGCTACACCGTCATCTACGTGGGCAAGGTCGGCCACCCCGAGCCCGAAGGGGTCCTGGGCGAGGCCCCCGGGCGGATTCACCTGGTCCAGACAATCGAAGACGTGGACCGGCTGGAGTTGGACAACCCCAAGCTGGCCGTCACCACCCAGACCACGCTCTCAATCTGGGACACCCAGGCGATCATCGACCGCCTCAGGGGGCGCTATCCCCACATCGAAGTGCACAACGAGATCTGCAGCGCCACCCAGGACCGGCAGCAGGCCGCGGTTGACGCCGCCAAGACCTGCGACGTGGTGATCGTCGTGGGCAGCTCCCGGAGCAGCAACAGCCAGCGCCTGGTTCAGGTGGTCCAGGACCTAGCCCACCGTCCCGCCTACCTGGTCGACACCGCCGACGATCTCCGCCGGGAGTGGTTCGCCGGCTGTGAGCGGGTGGGGGTCACTGCCGGCGCCTCGACCCCCACCGGCCTGACGAGAGACGTGATCCAGCGCCTGGAGGAGATGGACGAGCCGACTCCGGTGGCGGCGCCAGCGACGGGCGGTGACTCCGACGGCGAGTGACCCTGGAGCGGTGGGGCGGGGGCTGCTCCCACGAGGCGGGGGTTCGACACGGATGCGCGCACCTCACGGAGTCCAGGGGGAGATCGTCGGCCAGGTAGCCGCCCACGTCACCCGTGCCCAGGTGACTGCGGCGCTGTTGGCAACCGCGCCGGTGGCGGTCCGCCTCGGTTGGTGGTGGTGGAAGCGCGGTGCCGGCCCCCGGACCGAGCCCCTGGATGTGCGGCCGCCCCCGACCAGCACCCTGGAACACACCGAGGTGGAGCTGGTGCGCCGGTCGCTGGGGCGCTGGCGGGTCAGAGTCGTCAACACCCGCTGGCAGTTGTCGGCGACGACCGTGGTGTCCCCGCCAAGGCCGCGGCAGAGACCGGTATGGCTGACGCCGCTCTGGCGGCTGGCGGCATCCGCCCTGGAGGGGGAGATGCGCCGGGGTTTGCCGGTCGACCGGCACCGACCTCCGCTGATCCCGCCCTCCGAGTAGTGGCCCGAGCACCGGCGAGGATAGCCCGGCCCTAGGCCCGCCTGGGTTAGCCACCGCCCGACCCGGAGGCGCACCATGCTGGTGGCGCCGCGACGAGGGACTAGTGCCCACGCCACCTTGATTGAGGGGACCGATGGCAGCGCTGCAGGTTCTGGCCGTCCTG
>JBOHUL010000092.1:0-33519 GCA_050734425.1 Candidatus Dormibacteria bacterium | reverse complement strand
TCTCCACACAGCTAGGGTGGATCCTTGGGTCTAGGTCCTGCGGCCAAGCCGTTCAGTGCCTCACCGTGATGCGCACTGAGGACGGCGGTAGGACATGGACGCGGATCACGGCCCCCCCTTCCCACTTCCCGGCGGGATACCAGGGGGGAGGGGTGTCACAGATTCGCTTTGCCAACAGCGAGGACGGCTGGGCCTTCGACCCCGCGCTCTGGTCGACCGAAGACGGCGGGGCGACATGGGCTCGGGTGAACCTGCCTGGCGTAGCTGCCAACGCGATCGTCCAGAGCCTGGAGACAGCCGACGGACTGGTCTCTGCGGCGGCGGAAGGCGCCAGCGACACGGTCACGCTCGAGACCAGTCGCGTCGGGTCCGGGGTCTGGAAGGCCGATCTGGCCCAGCTTCCGCTGGGAGCGGGTCCGATCCCTGCGCCCCAACTCGTACTCCAGGGGGCTACCGGCTGGTTTGTCGAGGTTGACCGGGTCGTGATAAGTGGCGCAAGGTTGGAGGGCGGGCAGTGGCAGCCGTGGCAGCCGCCCTGCCTCGGCAGCGGTGGGGCCGCTGACCTCGCCGCCTCGACGCCTCTCGACCTGATCGCGGTCTGTGACCAGGGGTTGTGGGCGACCGCGACCCCAGCGGGCCCCCAGACCTACGTCTCCGCAGACGGCGGGGCCAGCTTTGAGGGCGCTGGCCCTGCCGCACCAAGCGGAGTTGGGGAAGAGGCCGACCCGATCGCCAGCCCGGCTCCGGGAGTGGCGGTCGTCGCCGGTGGGAGCGGACTCCTGGCCACCTTCGATGGGGGAGCCACCTGGACCACCGTCTACACCGCTCCCGCGGACACCGGCGTCGCCTACGTCGGATTCGAAACCAGCACCCAGGGGGTCGCGATTGCCAGCGACGACGCCGGGGCGACCACGGTCGGTGCCCTGCTGATCACCTTCGACGGTGGCCACAGCTGGTCTCCGGTGGCTCTCTGAGCGGGTCTCCGCCCGCTGCCTGGCGCACGCGCCCGGGTGACGTGGTCCGCGCCTGGAGCGGCAAGCGTGGGCGGCACGGGTCCATTCCCGCTGGATGGGCGCTGCCTGGAGCCAGCTGTCGCCGTACGGCCTCCAGCAAGGGGCCGATACGACGATCCCGGTGCCGCCTACTCCGAAGCCGAGGCCGGGGCCTTGCCCTCGGGCCAGTACTGCTCCTCTTTGATGTCCTCGTCGGGCATGCCCGACCGGAGCATCACCGAGCGCCCGGTGGCGATCATCCCCGGGTGACCGCAGAGGTAGACCATGCCCCGCTCGGGGCGGACGCCGCAGCGGTCGGCATGCTTGCGGAGCACGTCCTCGGCGCGGCCGACCTCCCCCTCCCAGCCGGAGTCGCCCCAGGGACGGCTGACCGTGGGGACGTATTCGAAATGGGGCAGTTCACGCTCGAGCTGGGTCATCTCGGGGGCGTAGCCCAACTCATGGGAGAAGCTCGCCCCCTGGACCATGACAATCTTCGAGGGGGGGCCGTCCCCCTGCCTCCCCTGAAGCCGAAGCTGGCGCAAGAGACTGGTGAAGGGGGCGATCCCGGTGACGGTGGCGAGGAAGAGATGGACCCGATCGGGGCTGAGTCCCCCCCTGAGGAAGAGGCCCTTGGGCCGCCGGCGCATGAGCAGCCGGTCCCCCACCTGGAGTGGGTAGAGCAGGGGCGTCAAAGCGCCGTCCGGGATCAGCTCCAAGAAGAACTCCAGCTCGTCCTCCTCTGGCGCCGAGACTATGGAGTAGGGACGCTCCAGGGGCTTGTCCTCGACCGCCAGCCCCAGGGTGGCGTACTGCCCTGCGCGGAAGGGGAAGGGCTCCTGGTGGCGGACCCGGATGGTCCAGAGGTCGGGACTGTAGTCCCGGCGCGCCACGATCTCGACGGTCTCGTACTTGTCGCTGAGGTCGGTGGGCAATACAGTCGGGTCTCCACTTCCCTGGTTCGCTCGCGCCAGTGTATCCAGCCGTCCAGGGGCTTCCCGCGTGGAAGCGACGGCGGGTGGGGAAGCTGTTGCTAGAATTCCGGCTCGCCTCACCTGTACCACGAGGATGCACGTTCGCCTGAGATGGCCGCCTCCAACCTGATCATCGTCGAGTCCCCCAGCAAAGCGCGCACCCTGAGCAAGTTCCTCGGGCGCGACTACGACGTCAAGGCGTCGATGGGCCACGTAGTCGACCTGCCCCAGTCCAAGCTGGGCATCGACATCGACCACGACTTCCAGCCCGACTACCGGGTGATCAAGGGCAAGGAGGTCCAGCTGAGGGATCTCAAGAGCGCGGCCAAGCGGTCGCGGCGCGTGCTGCTGGCCGCCGACCCCGATCGCGAGGGCGAGGCCATCGCCTGGCACATCGCCCGGCAACTGGGCCTGGACCAGCCCGAGCGGATCGTCTTCCGGGAGGTGACCAAGCAGGCGGTGGAGAAGGCCCTGGACCGTCCCCGTCCGATCGACCAGCGCCTGGTGGACGCCCAGCAGGCGCGCCGCGTGATCGACCGCCTGCTGGGATACAAGCTGAGCCCGCTACTCTGGCGCAAGATCCGCAAGGGGCTGTCGGCGGGGAGGGTTCAGTCGGTGGCGCTGCGTCTGGTCTGCGACCGGGAGCAGGAGATCGACTCGTTCCAACCCCAGGAGAGCTGGACCCTGGAGGCGCTGCTGCGGACCGCGACCCGGGAGGACTTCAAGGCCCGCTACCAGGGACAGGGCCGGGAGCGCCGGGCCCGGGCCAGCTCCGAGAAGGCGGTCGAGGATTTGCCGGTGCTGGCCAACGAGGCTCAGGCGCGACAGGTGATGCGCGACCTCGAAGGGGCCGAGTTCCGCGTGGCCCAGGTCGAGCGTCGACGGCTGCGGCGGCTGCCGGCGCCCCCCTACATCACCAGCACCCTGCAGCAGGAGGCCTCGTCGCAGCTGCACCTGAGCCCGAGCAGGACCATGCGCATCGCCCAGCAGCTCTACGAGGGGGTGGAGCTGGGGAGCCAGGGTCCGACCGGCCTCATCACCTACATGCGCACCGACTCGATCCGGGTCAGCGACGAGGCCAAGGACTCGACCCGGGACTACGTGGCCGGGACCTTCGGGAAGGAGTACGTGGGCCAGGGCGGACAGCGACGGCAGGCCAAGGCGCCGGTCGCGAGCCAGGACGCCCATGAGGCCGTTCGGCCCGCCTCGGTCGAGCGCCATCCCGATGAGGTCTCGCAGCACCTGACGCCGGACCAGGCCCGTCTCTACCGCTTGATCTGGCGCCGCTTCGTCGCCAGCCAGATGAGTCCGGCGGAGTTCGACTCGACCAGGGTCGACCTGGTCGCCGGTCAGCACCGCTTCCGCAGCAACGGCAGCCGCTTGGCCTTCGACGGCTTCCTTCGGGTCATAGGTCCCGAGGAGCGCCAGGACGAGGAGCTGCCTTTGCTGACCGAGGGCCAGCCGGTGGAGCTGCGAGGGCTGGTCCCGGAGCAGCACTTCAGCCAACCGCCGCCGCGCTTCAGCGAGGCCAGCCTTGTCAAGGAGCTGGAGGAGCGCGGGATCGGGCGTCCCAGCACCTACGCCTCCATGACAGAGCTGATCCAGACCCGGCGCTACGTCCTCCAGCAGGAGCGCCGGCTCCACCCCACCCCCCTGGGCCTGGCCGTCAACGAGGCCCTGACCAGCCAGTTCCCCTCGGTGGTGGACCTGGGCTTCACCGCCGCCCTGGAGACCCAGCTCGACTCGATCGAGGCGGGCAAGAGTCGCTGGGTCCCGGTGGTCAGCTCCTGGTACGAACCCTTCGCCCGGGTCTTGGATCAGGCCCAGGAGACGATGCCCCGGGTCAAGGTCAAGGCGGCCCCCACCGGGGGCACCTGTCCCCGTTGTGGGGCAGAGTTGGTGCAGCGTCAGGGTCGGTTCGGCGAGTTCGTCGGCTGCAGCCGCTATCCCGAATGTGACTTCATCGAGGGCAAGCAGGACCGGGCACCGGCCGAGGAGGTGGGAGAGGCCTGCCCCCGGTGCGGCAAGCCGCTGGTCAAGCGCACCGGCCGTCGCGGGCCCTTCGTGGGCTGCTCTGGTTACCCCGGCTGCCGCTTCATCCGCGGCGAGAAGGGGTCGGCCGGAGGCGGGCGCGCAAGCGCTCCCGCCGAACCCACGGGGGAGCAGTGTCCCAAGTGCGGCCAGCCGCTGGTGCGGCGCAAGGGCCGGTTTGGCGAGTTCGTATCCTGCTCCGGGTATCCGAAGTGCCGGTACCGCCCCGGACAGGCCCCGGCCCAGACCGGCCGTCCGGTGAGGCCCGCGGCCCGGAACCGGCGCCCCGCCGCTGGCGGGGCCCGGCGGAAGGAGCCCACGCCCGCCTGAGCCCTCGCCCGCGGTCGGCCTCAGGCGGGAGGTCGAAAGTGTGATCCTGTAGGGAGGTGCTCCCGCTCTTGGCCTCGGTTCCCCTCGAAACCGGGGCGATCGTGATGGCGACCGGGATCGTCGCCATCGGCTTGGGACGGATCCACGTCGATTCCCTCTCCCTCCCACTGGTCGCGATCGCGGCCTGCATCTGGCTGGTGCTGCTGGCGAGCCTGGGGCTGCAGGCGGCGGAGGGGCTAGCCGAATTGATGGTCAAGCTGCGCGCGCCCGCGGCCGTGGCCCTGGTCGCCGGCACCGCGGTCCTGGGGACGCGGCTGCAGGCGTTGGGTTGGCTGGTCCCCGGCGCCGTCCTCTTGGGATTGGCCGTGGTCTTCATGGCCCTGCTGCTGGGTCCGGTCCTGGGCCACTGGCAGACGCCGAACCACGGCGCCTCCTTCCTCTTGGCGGTGGCGGTGGCGGCGCTGGCGGCGCTGGCGGCGGAGTTGTCGGTCAGGGCTCACGCCGCCTGGCTGCTGGTCGCCGCCGGCGTGCTCTGGGGGCTGGCCCTGGTCGCGTATCTCTTCGTGCTCGCAAACTTCGATTTCCGGGACGTTCTCCACGGCAGGGGTGACCACTGGGTCGCCGGCGGGGCCCTGGCCATCGCCATGCTGGTGGGGGACGAGTTCTGCCTGGGACTGCGAAGCCTGCACCACGCCTACGCCGGCGCACCAGAGGTCGCTGCGATCGCAATCTGGGCCGCGGCCTCGGGTTGGATCCTGGTCCTGCTCCTGGGCGAGCTGGCGCACCCGCGGCTCGCCTACCACCACCTGCGCTGGGCGACCGTGTTCCCGTTGGGGATGTACGGGGTGGGGACCCTGACCCTTGGCCGCCTCTGCCACACGGCCGCGCTGCTCGCTCTGGGAGGGACCTTCATCTGGATCGGGTTCGCCGCCTGGGTGGCGGGAGCAGCCGCCCTCCTGTTGGCGCAGTCGGGCCGGATTCGGGCTGTTGTGGTCGACGGCGCCAGTACTCGATAGCCTTCTCCCGACGCCGGTGAATCGGCAGACAGGGAGCTCGCTCACCTGCACGACCGTGTCGCCGGTCAGCGCCCCGTCGGTGCTAGGTGGCGGCGGGCGGGCGCCAGGAGATTGCTTGGTAGGGCGGACGACTCGGTCCCCAATCGCGGCAGGGGCCCAATGGGGGCAGTCGCGACTGAAATCCAGCAACACGTCGTTGGCCAGCTCGGTGCGGGTGGTGGCCGGGTCGGCGTCGGCGGTGTCGCTCGGCCTGCTGGCCGCAGCTTGGAGGTTTACAAGGGTCCTTCTCGCCGAAGTGACGAACCCGGTGAGGCGGTCGTGACGCGGTCGTCCTCGGGCCGTGACTGGGGGAGCGGGGCAGCCGGCCTAAGCTCGCTTCGTGTTCGTCCCGCTGAGCCATCTCCGGCGGGGCGCCGAAGCCCCACCTAGCAGGCGACTTCCCCTTTGGCCGTGGAGCGCGTACCTAGCACTTGCACTCCTGGTCCTCGCCTACGGCGGGTGGCTACTCTCCCCAGGCTACCGGTGGTCGGTGCTGATCGACGGCTGGGGCGTCGACATGCTGGAGCTGGTCGCTGCGGGGCTCTGTCTCGGCGTGGTGCTGACCCGGCGGCACGATCGCCTGATCCCGCTCATCCTCGGCTGCGGCCTGCTCTCCTGGACCCTCGGCGACATCGTTCTGACATTGCAGAGCGTGAACGGTGGCAACACGCCCGCCATCTCGCTCCCCGACGTCTTCTACCTGGGCTTCTACCCGTTGGCCTATGTCGGATTGGTGCTGGTGATGCGCCGCGAGGTCAACCACTTGGTTCCCGCCACCTGGTTGGACGGCGCCATAGCTGGGTTAGGGGCAGCCGCGATATGTGCCTCGGTGATGTTCCAGCACGCCATCCTTCACTCGCTGGGTGGCCAGTCCCTGGCGGTAGCCGTCCGCCTCGCCTACCCTGTGGGCGACCTGTTGCTGCTGGCTCTGATAGTGGGCGGGACGGCCACCTTCCCCGGCCGCCCCCGAGCCCGGTGGCTGGTCCTCGGGCTGGCGTGCCTGGTAATCGCGATCGGGGACTCCTTCAACCTGATCCAGCTGGCCAGCAGCCACGGGGCGGTGGGCAGGGTCGCGAACGGTCCGCTGGGGACCGTCGCCAATGGCGTGGGCTGGCCGACCACGATCCTGCTGATTTCCGCGGCAATGTGGCTGGATGGGCGTCCGGCCAACCTTTTGCTCAGCCAGAGGACGCCGGGCTTCCTTCTGCCCGGGCTCGCGGCGGCGGCTTCCCTGCTGATCCTGCTCTTCCAGCCGACCGCGTTGGCTTTGGGACTGGCGCTGGCTACCTTGGTCTGTGTCGGGATCCGGGCGGGGCTCTCGGGAAGCCGCCTCCGGCGACTCACCGACGAGAGCCATCGCCAGTCGGTGACAGACCACCTCACCGGGCTCGGGAACCGGCGGCGGCTATTCACCCTGCTCGACGCCTACTTCGCAGCTCGGGGCGATCCCGGGAACCGGGACAGGCCTCTCTCCTTCCTGTTCATAGATCTGGACCACTTCAAGGAGATCAACGATTCCTTCGGTCACTCAGCGGGAGACGAGCTGCTCCGTCAGGTCGGCCCCCGACTGGCCGGGGCGCTTCGAAGCAGCGACGCCCTGGTCAGGGTGGGCGGCGATGAGCTGGGGGTGGTGATCACCGGGGCTGAGCCGGAGTACGCGAGCGCTGTCGCCGAGCGGCTCCTGGCCAAGCTGCGCGAGCCATTCAACCTGGGCTCGGTCACGGTACGGATCAGCGCCAGCATCGGTGTCGCCTCCGCCCCCGGCGACGCTTCCGACAGCGCCGGGCTCCTGCGCTGCGCCGACCTGGCCATGTATCGGGCCAAGGTCAACGGCACCCCGTCAGAGGTCTTCCGTCGCGAGATCGACGACGAGGGGAGCCGTCTGCGCTTGGTTGACGAGCTCAGGGTGGCGATCACCGAGCGCCAGCTCCAGCTAGAGTTCCAGCCCCAGCTGGACCTGCGCACCGGGCGGATCTCCACGGTCGAGGCGTTGCTGCGCTGGCCCCACCAGCGCCTCGGCATGGTGTCCCCGCCGGACTTCCTGCCTCTGGCGGAGGAGGTCGGTCTGATGCGACGGCTGACGAGCGCGGTGCTGGAGATGGCGCTGACCCAGTGCGCAGCCTGGCGGGATGAGGGCCGCACGCTCACTGTGGCGGTCAACATCTCGATCACCAACCTTCTCGACGAGACCTTCCTAGATGAGGTGCGAGGCGGTCTGGCTGAGCACCGCCTACCGGCCTCGTGCCTCATCCTGGAGATCACCGAGACCACCATCATCCAGGACTTCGACGGCTGCAAGGCGGCCATCGAGCGGCTTCGCCGCCTGGGTCTGGGGATCTCAATCGACGACTTCGGCGCCGGCTTCACCTCGCTCGCCTACCTGGGCGTTCTCGACTTGACCGAACTGAAACTGGACCGGACCTTCATCGTCGGCCTGGCCGCCGGCCAGGGCTCGGACCGCGCCCTGGTCCGGGCCACCATCCAGCTGGGCCACGCCCTGGGCCTGCGGGTGGTCGCTGAAGGCATCGAGGACGAGCCCACCTTGAGCCTGCTCACCGGCATGGGTTGCGACATGGCCCAGGGCTTCTTCATCTCCCGTCCCATGCCAGCCAGCGCCCTCGCCGGAAGGGCGGGGTTCGGGTCCGATCTCCTGGAGTTGGTGGCCGCCTGCTAGTTGGTCAGCCTCCAGATCCACCAGCTCGCGCGGCACGCTCAGGTTGGCGGTTCCGCGGAGGCAGGCGTCCCCTGGTGCAGATCGGGGCACAGGGCACCATGCCAAAGCCGCCAGCAACCGCAGTCGCGGGCCGACCCCTCCCCGAGGTGGAGGCGAAGCCTCGCAGCGGCCGCCCTCGGGTCGACTCGATCCAGCCCGATCTCGGGGTCGGCCATCCGATCGCTCCGTGAGCCACTGAGGGCTGACGCTAGAATCGAGTTCAGGTGACCTCTCAGTACGGGCCGGGCCCGCACGCCACGACCATCCTCGCGGTCCAAAGGGGAGCCGAGATCGCGGTGGCGGGCGACGGCCAGGTGACCGTTGGCGACGTCGTCATGAAGCACAAGGCGGTGAAGATCCGCCGCCTGCACCATGACCAAGTGGTGGCCGGCTTCGCCGGGTCGGTGGCGGACGCCTTCACCCTCTTCGACAAGTTCGAGCGCCAGCTGGACCAGCACCAGGGCAACCTGCTGCGGGCGGCGGTGGCCCTGGGCAAGGAGTGGCGCACCGACCGCTACCTCCGCCACCTCGACGCGATGCTGGTCGTCGCGGGTGGGGGTCAGATGCTCCTTCTCAGCGGTGACGGCAACGTAATCGAACCCGATGATGGAATTGGCGCCATCGGCAGCGGCGGGCCCTATGCTCACGCGGCGGCGAGGGCCCTGGTGCGGCACACCGACCTGCCCGCCGCCGAGGTGGCGCGGCGCTCCTTGGAGATCGCCGCCTCGCTCTGCATCTACACCAACAGCGAGATCACGGTGGAGACCATCAACAACCCGCCCCACCCCGAGGCCGAGAGTGGATCAGGAACTTAGGCCGGCCGAGGTCGTCGCCGCCCTGGACCGCTTCATCGTGGGCCAGGACGACGCCAAGCGGGCCATGGCCGTGGCTTTGCGCAACCGCCACCGGCGGATGCAGGTGCCGGAGGAGCGGCGCCAGGACATCGTACCCAGCAACATTCTCCTGATCGGGCCCACCGGCGTGGGCAAGACGGAGATCGCGCGACGGCTGGCGCAGCTGACCCGCTCGCCCTTCATCAAGGTGGAGGCGACCAAGTTCACTGAGGTCGGCTACGTCGGCCGTGACGTGGAGTCGATCGTCCGCGATCTGCTGGAGCAGACCATCACCCAGGTCCAGGGTCAGCGGGTGGCCGAGGTGGAGGGAGAGGCCAAGCAGAGGGCCGACGCCCGGATCGTCGATCGGCTGATTGAGGCGGATCGTTCCCCGGCCCCCGTGCCCCAGCCCGAAGTCGAGCAGCAGGCGCCCTCCCCTCCGGTCCCGGAGAGCGGCGCCGAACGGCTCCTGGTCGCGAGGCGGGAGCGGGGGCGGCGGCGCCAGCTGCTGCGCCAGCTGGCAGCCCGCAAGCTGGACGAGCGCCAGATCGAGATCGAGGTGGAGGAGAGCTACTCTCCGCCGGTCGAGGTTTTCTCCGGCAGCGGCTACGAGGAGATCGGCTGGTCTCTATCCGACTTCTTCAGCCAGCTCGCCCCACCGCGCAAGCGGCAGAAGCGGATGCGGGTCGCCGATGCCCGCCACGTCCTGACCCAGGAGGAGACCGAGCGCCTGGTCGACGTCGACCGCGTGTACGACGACTCCATCCGAATGGTGGAGGAGAACGGGATCGTCTTCATCGACGAGGTGGACAAGATCGCGGGCCCCTACGTCGAGTCGCACGGGCCAGATGTCAGTGGCGCCGGGGTCCAGCGCGACCTGCTCCCGATCATCGAGGGGTCGACGGTTTCCACCCGCTATGGCCAGGTCCACACCGAGCATGTGCTCTTCGTCGCCGCCGGCGCCTTCACGTCGACCAGGCCCTCGGACCTGATCCCCGAGTTCCAGGGTCGGTTCCCGATACGGGTCGAGCTCCAGCCCCTGGGCGAGTCCGAGCTGCGCCAGATCCTGGTCGAACCACGCAACGCTCTGACCGGGCAGTACTCCGCGCTCCTGGCGACCGAGGAGGTCGAGCTGGAGTTCACCGGCGACGGCGTCGGCGAACTCGCCCATCACGCCTTCTTGGTCAATGAGCGGGACGAGAACATCGGGGCCCGGCGTCTCTTCACCGTGATGGAGCGGGTGCTGCAGGACGTCTCCTTCGCCGCAGACGAGCACCGGGGCCAAAAGGTGGTGGTCGACGGGGAATTCGTCCGCACCCGGCTGGCAGGCCTGGTGCGGGACCAGGACCTGCGCCGGTACGTGCTCTAGCCCAGCACTCCCGCTGCCGGGTCTTGGCCCGGCCTAGGAGGTGGCGAAGCAGGTCGTCGTGCCCGACTTCTCGGAGATGCTCACCCGGACCCGGCTGATCGGCGGGCTGGGGTTGTGCACGTTTATGACGGTGCTCGACTGGCCGGTGGGGACGCGGACCGTGCCCCCGTGCTTGTTGCCGTTGCTGTCTGTCACCGTGGCCACGACGGTCGCCGGCCCATGCTCCTGGACAGAGATCTTGACCTGCTTGCCGTGCTCGGCGTAGGTCGCCTTGCACTCTGAGTTCTGGTTGGTTTTGAGGCTGCCCTGATGCGTGCCCCCGCCTCCACAGGCGGCGAGCCCGGTGGCTGCGGCAACGACTCCCAGGGTGCCAGCGAGCAAGCGAAACTTGATCATCTTTACTACCTCCTCGAATGGGGCTGCCTTGCCCCGGGGTGATCTCCGATCACCCTAGGCGATACCCCCAAATCGGGAGCCCGAGCACTTCACCTGCTCCGGCGCAGAACGTGGATTCAGGCGCGGGGTCCAGACACAACGGGGTGATGGCGTTCCCCGGTCGGCGGGCCCATCCGGCGACCAGGGCCCGCCAGGCGCCCCGCTGGCGCCAGTCGGGGAGGGGTGGAGCCAGCCCAGGTGTTGCGAACCCGGTATCGGGCACGAGGTTGAGGCGGGCGCCGGGGACCACCTGGCCCTCGTTCTCGGCGATCAGGAGGATCACGACCTCGGGATTGGCCCGGGCAAAGGCTAGGGACGCGCAGGCGGCGCAAGAGGCCGGGCCGTGGGTCATGCGCGCGCCTTGGGATAACATGGCCGCGGCGATCAAATACACATGCCCAGCGGACGCCGGCCGGGATCCCAGTGTGGGCCGGACGGCGGATGAGGCGGGCAGAGGCGGTAACGAACAGAGGAGGCGAGCATGCCTGCAGCCACGCTCACCGAGCTGCTCCAGAATGGCGTCCACTTCGGACACCAGACCAGCCGGTGGAACCCGAAGATGCGGCCCTACATCTTTGCCAGCAAGGGCGGCATCCACATCATCGACGTCTCCCAGACCGTGGACCTCCTGGGGACCGCCTGCCAGTTCGCCCGGGACACAACCGCCCAGGGGGGACAGATCCTCTTCGTCGGGACCAAGAAGCAGGCCCAGGACACGATCCAAGAGCAGTGCCAGCGAAGTGGCCAGCCCTTCGTCGTGACCCGCTGGATGGGAGGGATGCTCACCAACTTCGAGGTGGTCAAGCGCCAGCAGAAGCGGCTCATGGAGCTGACCGAGCTCAGAGAGAGCAGTGCCTTCCAGAGCCTGAGCAAGAAGGACCAGCGCCGGCGCGAGGACGAGCTGGACCGCCTCCGGCGCAACTTTGGCGGGATCACCCACATGCGGCGGCTGCCGGCGGCGGTCTTCGTGGTCGACCCTCACAAGGAGCGGCTGGCGGTGACCGAGGCGCGCAAGCTCGGGATCCCGATCATCGCCATCACCGACACCAACTGTGATCCCGATGAGATCTCTCAGGTCATCCCCGGTAACGACGACGCCATCCGCAGCGTTCGCCTGATCGTGACCCGGATCGTGGACGCGGTGCTGGAGGGAGTGGAGGAGCATCACCAGGTCGAGGTGGTCCAGGCCGAGCGGGCCGAGGCCGAGCGCCAGGCCCAGGCCGAGGCCGCGCGGGAGGCTGCGCTCCAGGCCGAGGCGGAGGCAAAGGCCCGGGCCGAGGCCGAAGCGGGGGCGGAGCCCGAGCCAGAGGAGCCGGGGGTAGCTGCGGAGGGACCGGGTTGAGTCGTCCCGTCACTGCTGACCTGGTGCGCCAGCTGCGGGAGCGGACCGGGGCCGGGATCATGGACTGCAAGGCCGCCCTGACCGAGGCCGATGGCGCCTTCGAGAGGGCGCGCGACATCCTCAGGGCCAAGGGGCTGGCGTCGGCGCGCAGCCGGTCCGGGCGGCAGACCCGGGAGGGTCTGGTTGACAGCTACATCCACCC
This sequence comes from Candidatus Dormibacteria bacterium, assembly GCA_050734425.1. Taxonomy (GTDB): domain Bacteria; phylum Chloroflexota; class Dormibacteria; order Aeolococcales; family Bog-877; genus Bog-877. Next base: position 21,243 of record JBOHUL010000092.1, on the reverse strand, counting down.
CGGGGGGCGGGTCGGGGTCCTGGTCGAGGTCAACTGCGAGACCGACTTCGTCGCCAGGACCAAGGAGTTCGCCACCCTGGCCCACGATCTCTGCCTGCAGGTGGTGGGACGGCAACCCCGCTGGGTCAGGCGCGAGGACATCCCCGGGGCCGAGCTGGAGCGGGAGCGTGGCGTCTATCGGGAGCAGGCAGAGCGCGAGGGCAAGGCCAGGGAGCGTCTGGAGCAGATCGTCGACGGCCGGATGCGCAAGTTCTACGAGGAGACGTGTCTCTACGACCAGCCCTGGGTCCGGGACGAGGGCTCCAAGGGCAGGCGGGTGAGCGAGGTCATCAGTGAGGTGGCCTCCGCCACCGGCGAGAACATATCCGTCGCCCGCTTCGTGCGCTACGAGCTGGGCCAGGGCGAGGGTGCAGGGACCGCGGCCGATGGCGCTTGAGTCCCTGCCGGGGCCGGCCGGCGAGGCGGATCTGCCGGGGCTGGCTCCGGAGTTGCGCTACCGCCGGGTGGTGCTGAAGATCAGCGGCGAGGCGCTGGTCGGGACCGGGCATTTCGGGATCGACCCCGACGTCCTCGAGCGGGTGGCGGTCGAAATCGGCCGGGCCCACCGCATCGGGACCCAGGTGGCGGTGATGGTGGGCGGAGGCAACATCTTCCGCGGCCTGACCGCGGCCCAGAAGGGCATGAACCGGGTCACAGCCGACCTCATGGGGATGCTGGGCACGGTGATCAACGCCTTGGCCCTGCGCGATGCCCTGGAGGCCCAGGGCATGCCCACCCGGGTACTCACCGCCATCGAGATGCACCAGGTGGCTGAGCCGTACATCCGGGGTCGGGCCATCCGCCACCTGGAGAAGGGCCGGGTGGTGCTGTTCGGGGCGGGCTCGGGCAATCCCTTCTTCACCACGGACACCCCAGCGGCGCTTCGCGCGGCCGAAATCGGGGCCGACCTCCTGATCAAGGCCACGCGGGTGAACGGGGTCTACAGTGCCGATCCCAAGACCGACAAGGGAGCCACCCTCCTGCCCCATCTCAGCTACATGCAGGTGCTGAACCGCCGACTCCAGGTCATGGACAACACCGCAATCACCCTCTGCATGGACAACCGGCTGCCGCTGCTGGTGCTCGACCTCTTCAAGGAGGGCAATATTGCCAAGGCGGTGCTGGGCCAGAACGTGGGCTCCCTGGTCAGCGACGAGGAGGAGTCCCGGTGAGCGACGACCTGCTGCGGGCGGCGCAGCAGCGGATGGCCAAGAGCGTGGAGTCGCTGCAGCGGGAGCTGGGCTCGCTCAGAACCGGCCGGGCCAGCCCGGCCCTGATCGAGCACCTCCAGGTGGAGGTCTACAGCTCCCACATGCCGCTCAACCAGCTGGCCAGCATCTCGGCGCCTGAGGTCCACCTGCTCCTGATCCAGCCCTGGGACCCGAGCAACCTCCAGCCGATCGAGCGGGTGCTCCGCCGCAGCGAGCTGGGGCTCAATCCGGCCAACGACGGCCAGGTGATCCGGGTGCCGGTGCCCCCACTCAACGAGGAGCGGCGGCGCGAATTCGTCCACCTCGTCAAGCACCGGGCGGAGGAGGCGCGCGTGGCGGTGCGCAACATCCGACGGGACGACCTGGAGCACCTGCGCCGGCTGGAGCACGACAAGGAGCTCTCGGAGGACCAGGCCCAGCGGGCCCACGCCCAGTTGCAGCGGGTGACCGACGGCTACATAGAGGAGATCGAGGAGGTGGCACGGCGAAAGGAAGCCGAGCTGCTGGAGGTGTGACCCCCGGCCGCCCGGGGGGACATGGCTGAGACCCCGGCGGCGCTGCCCCGGCACATCGGGATCATCATGGATGGCAACGGTCGCTGGGCCCGCCAGCGGGGCCTCAGCCGCAGCGCCGGCCACCGAGCGGGGATCCGTTCCATCCGCCGAGTTATGGAGGCGGCGGACGAGGCCGGGGTCCACTGCCTCACCCTCTACGCCTTCTCCACCGAGAACTGGTCCCGTCCCCGCCAGGAGGTGCTGACGCTGATGCGGCTCTTCGACCAGACCCTGCGGGCCGAGGTGGACGAGCTCGACCGCAACGGGGTTAGGGTCAGGATCATCGGGCGGCGGGCACAGCTCTCAAAGCGGCTGCAGCGACTGGTCGAGGAGTCGGAGCTGCGGACCGCCGCCAACCAGCGCAGCGTGCTCAACGTCGCCATCAACTACGGCGGCCGGGCGGAGATCGTCGACGGCGTCCGCCACTTGGCTGCCACGGGGGCCGATCTCACCCATCTGGAGGAGGCCGATCTGGGGAGTTCCCTCTACACCGCCGGCCTGCCGGACCCGGATCTGATCATTCGCACCGCCGGGGAGATGCGCACCAGCAACTTCCTCATCTGGCAGGCCGCCTACGCCGAGCTCTACGTGACCGAGACCTACTGGCCCGATTTCGGCGCCAGCGACCTCCACGCGGCCCTGGCCGACTACGCCGCCCGGATCCGACGGTTCGGTGGGGTGCTGGAGAGCCGGTGAGATTGGCGGTCCGGACCGCCAGCGGGGCGGTCCTGCTCGGGCTGCTCATCCTCGCCCTGTGGCTGGGCCAGCCCTTCTTCGACGCTCTGGTGGCGATCCTGGTGGGCCTCGGCCTGTGGGAGTACCGCCGGCTCTGGCAGGGGGCGGGCCTGAGCCTAGACCTCCTCCTGCTTGGGGGCCTGACCGCCTTCTGGCTCTTCCGCTACGCCTATCCCCAGGTCCCACAGCTGGCGGGCCCGACTGCGGCCGTGCTGGCAGGGCTCGCCCTGGGTCTGCGCCGTGATCCCAAGGACCAGCCCTGGCGCTGCTGGGCCGTCGCCGTGGGAGGGGCCGCCTGGCTCGGCCTCTGCCCGTCGTACCTGCTGCTGCTCTACCACTCGCTGCCCGGGGGCTGGACCCCGGTCGCGGTCCTGCTCCTGACCGTCGGGGTCGGGGTCATCGGCGACAGCCTTGCCTACCTGGTCGGCTCCCGCTTCGGCCGCCACCCCTTCATGCGCCGGATCAGCCCGAGCAAGACCTGGGAGGGGGCGGTCGCCGCCGTGGTCGCACCCACCATCGCCATGGGTCTGCTGCTGCCCTTGGCCCTGCCCGGGCTGTCTCGCGGCTGGGCCTTCGGCATCGGCTTGGCCGCGGCCGTGGCCGCGGTCCTGGGCGACCTGGTGGAGTCCCAGCTGAAGCGAGGGCTGGGGGTCAAGGACTCGGGAGGGCTGATCCCCGGCCATGGCGGAGTGCTCGACCGGGTCGACAGTCTGATCTTCGTGGGGGCGGTCGTATACTCGCTCCTGGGGGTGGCGCACGCGTTCTGAGCACCCCCGCCGGGGCACCGCCGGCGAGCCGGCGCCCGGCCCACACCGGAGGCGCGACCGATGCCAACGCGGGTAGCCGTCATCGGCGCCACCGGCTCGATCGGGGCCCAGGCGCTGGAGATAATCTCCCGCTTCCCCGACAACTTCCAGTTGGCCGGGGCCGTGGTGGGCAGCCGGGGTGAGGCCCTGGAGGCGGCGCTGGAGCCCTTCCCCCGAGCTCAGGGGATCGTCATCGAGCCCAAGGGCCAGCTCCCCAAGGGGATGCAGGTGGGGGTCGAGGCGGCCTGCCGGCTGGCGGCGGAAGAGGGGGTGGACGTGGTCCTCGTCGGAGGCGGGGGCGCCGCCGCCCTGCGGCCGACGCTGGCCGCCTGCGACGCGGGGAAGCTGGTCGCCCTGGCGACCAAGGAAGTACTGGTCATGGCCGGGGAGCTGGTGACCGCGACCGCCGTCAGTGGCAACGCCCGCATCGTCCCCGTCGACAGCGAGCACAGCGCCATCTGGCAGTGCCTCAGGGGCGAGCGCCGGGAGAGCGTTGCCCGGATCATCCTCACGGCCAGCGGCGGGGCTTTGCGCTCTCGACCCCTGGAGGAGCTTGAGCACGTCACCCCCGAGCAGGCGCTTGCCCATCCCAACTGGCGCATGGGCCCGAAGGTGACGGTGGACGCCGCCACCATGATCAACAAGGGGCTGGAGGTGATCGAGGCCCACTTCCTCTTCGACGTCCCCTACGACCGGATCCAGGTACTGATCCATCCCCAGAGCGCGGTGCACTCCGCCGTCGAGTTCTGCGACGGCACCCTGGTGGCCCAGCTGGGGGTCGCCGACATGCGGGCCCCGATCGCCCTGGCTCTAGCGGACGGTCTCCGGCTCCCTGGGGTGGTCCCGCCCCTGGAGCTGGTCCAGCTGGGCCGGCTCGACTTCCAGGAGGTGGACCTCAGGCGCTACCCCGGACTGGAGCTGGTGCGGCGGGCCGGCATCCGCGGCGGCGCCCGGCCGGCGGCCCTCAACGCCGCCAACGAGGTGGCGGTCACGGCCTTCCTTGAGGGCCGCCTGCCCTACCTCGGGATCACCACTCTCCTGGATCGGGTCCTCGCCGACTTCACCCCGCCGCAAGGTGGGGGGCTGGACCAGATCCTCAGCGTGGACGCCTGGGCCCGGGGGCGGGCTCGGGAGTTGGTGGTGGAGCTGGGGCCGGCACCGGTCGCCACCAGGGTCTGATGGTGGGCTTCGCCCTCACGTGGCAGAGCGTCGGGGGGATCATCCTCATGCTCCTGGTGGTGGTGGCCGTCCACGAGCTGGGCCACTTCGTCGTGGCCAAGCGGGCTGGGATCATGGTGGAGGAGTTCTCCATCGGCTTCGGGCCCACGCTCCTGTGCCGGATGCGGGGCGAGACCCGCTACTCCCTCCGGGTGCTCCTGCTGGGGGGCTACGTCCGGCTTGCGGGCATGACCGGGCTGGAGCCGATGCCGCCGGGCCAGGAAGGCCGGGCCTTCTCTCGCTCCAGCGGCCCTCGCAAGGCTCTGACCCTGGCCGCCGGCGGTCTGATGAACATGGTCCTGGCGGGCGCGCTGTTCACCGGGGTGGCGGTGGTCGGCGGTCCCTCGCCCCAGATCGAGTCGGGCGGCGGCCTGGCCCAGGCCGGGGTCCGGGGCGACTGGCGCGTGGTCTCCATCGGGGGCAGGGCCACCACCAACCTGGACTCGATCCGGAACCGGATCCAGTCCGACCGGGGCCGGCCTTTGGTGGTGGGTTTGCAGCCCTGGGGTGGCGGCTCCGTCCGGCGGGTGACGGTCCAGCCCCAGCTGCACTGGGTGGGGCTGAGCAGCTCTCCCAAGATCCCTCTGGAGGCGACGGTGACCGCGATCGACGGGCGCCCTCCACCCCGGGCAACTCCCCAGGATATGGCCGCGGCCGTGCCCGAGCAGGGCCCGCTCCAGGTAACCTACCGGACGCCGTCGGGGAGAACGGGGACGGCCCAGGTTCCCCGGGACAAGCTTGAGGTGGGCTGGCTGGTGGGCTACCTCGCCTCCGAGGGCAACCTCCTCATCCCCAGCTTGGGTGGTCCCCCGATGTCACCGCCGCAGGCGCTGGCAGTCGGCTTCTACGCCGTCCCCAGCCAGATCGGCCAGACCTTCGCCAACATCTGGACTCTGCTCAGCCCCCACCATCCCAAGGGGCTCCGCCTCAGCGGTCCTGTGGGGATCGCCGAGGAGACCTCGATCGCGACCCAGATCGGGCCGACCACCTACCTCACCCTGATGGGCCTGATCTCGGTCAACCTCGGCCTCTTCAACCTCCTGCCAATTCCCTTCCTGGATGGGGGCCGGCTCTTCTTCGTCCTTTTGGAGATGGTGCGGCGGCGGCGGGTCAACCCCCAACTGGAGGCCACGGTTCACGCGGTTGGGTTAGCCTTGATAGCGATGCTGTTCATCTACGTCACCTTCGGGGACGTCACCCACCTCTCCGGATGATCCAGCGCCGCAGGACCAGGCCCATCAAGGTGGGGTCGGTGGTCATCGGGGGTGCCGCTCCGATCAGCGTCCAGACCATGACCAAGACCCCGACCGAGGACGTGCGGGGCACATTGAGCCAGATCTCCCGCGCCGCCGACGCCGGGGCAGACCTGATCAGGGTCACGTGCGACACCAAGGAGGCGGGGGAGGCGCTGCGGGAGATCGTAAAGGGGAGTCGCCTGCCGATCGTGGCCGACATCCACTACGACGCTCCCCTGGCCCTGATGGCGCTCGACGCCGGGGTGCAGTGCCTGCGGCTCAACCCCGGCAATATCCGCCAGCAGGAGAAGGTGGCGGAGATCGCCCGCCGCTGCCAGGCCCTGGGAGTGCCGATGCGGATCGGGGTCAACGCCGGCAGCCTGCCGGACCGCAAGAAGCTGGCCAAGGGCCGTGGCGAGGGAGGGGCGCAGGAGGTGGCCCAGCGGATGGTGGACGCCGCCCTGGGCCACATCAGGATCCTCCAGGAAGTCGGTTTCGAGGACATCAAAGTGAGCCTCAAGGCGAGCGACGTGCCCACCAACCTCGCGGCCAACCGCCTCTTCGCCAAGCTGGACAACCGCATTCCCCTGCACCTGGGCCTGACCGAGTCCGGTCCGACCCGCACCGGTGCCATCAAGAGCGCGATGGGCATCGGCATCCTGCTTTCGGAGGGCATCGGCGACACCATCCGGGTCTCCTTGGTCGACGAGCCCGAGGAGGAGGTCCGGGTCGGACGCCAGATACTGGCCAACCTGGCGGAGAAGCCCAAGGGGCCAAACCTCATTGCCTGCCCGACCTGTGGGCGCCTTGAGATCAACATGGTCCCGATGGTGGCAACCGTGGAAGAGGCCCTGAGGCGGGTCAAGCGGGACATCAACGTCTCGGTCATGGGCTGCGTCGTCAACGGTCCTGGGGAGGGGATGCACGCCGACATCGGCATCGCCGGTGGGCAGCAGAAGGGCATCCTCTATCGCAACGGCAAGGTGGTGCGGACCATGCCCGAGGATGAGCTGGTGGCGGCCCTGGTGCAGGAGCTGGACCGGATCGCCGACGAGGACGCCCGGCTCATCAAGGAGGGGCAGCCGCTGCCCGAGGGGATCCCCGAGCCGGAGGCAGCCGCCGCGGCGGTTCCTGCGCTCTGACCCCGGAGCCGCCGGCGCCGGGGTTGCGACGCGCCTGCCGCTGACGGTGGCGGGTGCGAGGAGGGTAGAGCGCTGACAGACTCGGAGCGGATCGCCTGGATCGAAGCCAACCGCGACTGGTGGGACGAGCGGGTGCCGATTCACGCGGGCTCGGACTTCTACGACCTGGCGGGGTTCCGCGCCGGCCGCTCGACCCTGGAACCGTTCGAGCTGGAGGAGCTTGGTGACGTCCGGGGCCGCTCGCTGCTGCACCTGCAGTGCCACTTCGGCATGGACACCCTCTCCTGGGCCCGTGAGGGAGCCGACGTCGCCGGCGTCGACTTCTCCGCCCCGGCCATCGAGACCGCCCGGAAGCTGGCGGGCGACCTGGGGCTCAAGGCCCGCTTTCTCTGCGGCAACGTCTACGACGCCCCCGAGGTGCTCCAGGACAAGTTCGACATCGTCTACACCGGCAAGGGGGCGCTGGCTTGGCTGCCCGAGCTGGGGCCGTGGTCGGAGGCGATCCAGCAGCTGCTCAGGCCCGGGGGGACGCTGTACCTGGTCGAGTTCCACCCCTTCACCGACGTCTTCTCCTACCAGGACTTCAGCCTGGCCTACGACTACTTCCACCGGGAGGCGCCCGAAGCCGACGACACCCCCGGCACCTACGCCGACCTGGAGGCGCAAACCAGCCACAACCGGACCTACGAGTGGAACCACCCGCTGGGCGATGTGGTCACCGCGCTGGCGGAGCGCGGCCTGCGGATCCGTCGCCTCAAGGAACATCCGTACACCCTCTTTGGCCGCTGGCCCCAGCTGCAGCGCGGCCAGGACGGGACCTACCGCCTCCCCGAGGGGATGCCCCAGCTGCCTCTGATGTTTTCGCTGACGGGCACACTCGACTGAATTCGCTTCCAAATTTGGAGCGAGTCGCCAGGGCAGGGGGCTGCCCTGACGCGATTGCCGCCCGGGAGACCCTGCAGCGCGAGGGAGGCCACAGGATCGTCAGGGGCAGCGGCGAAGGGGCCGATGCCGGGAGCAAAGCCAGATCACGCCAGCACCGGAAGCGTGGTCGGGTTGCGGTTGCCACACGAACCCTATTGGCGAGGGGCGAAGTCACCTTCACCGGCGGCCGCCCGCCGACTCTCCGACGCGGCTCCCAGACCAGCCCGGGATGGCTGGGCCAGTTCCAGGTCCTCGACCGACTCCGGCGTCAAGTTGCCGAAGTGCCGGCGGCCTGACCTCTCGCGCTCATGACCGACGGCGCTTGTCGAACGCGGCGCCCAGATCCGCTCCGCTCTCGGGATCGGCAACGACGAGGATGTCGTCGCCGTCGTGCAGTTCGGTCTCTCCGGTGACCGGTACGATGCGGCCCCCTCGAACCACGAGGCTGATCCAGGCATTGGTCGGCAGGCCCTCAAGCCCGTCGATCGTGGCGCCATCCGCGGCGGAGCCTGCCGCGACGACGAAGCGGTGGACGGCGCTGGGTTCCTCCTGCAGGCGCAGGCCAAGGGACCAGGGCTCGAGCGCGACCGTCCGCATTGGGAGGCGGAGCAGCCGCGCCACGACGGGGATCAGGCCGCCTTGGACGATGACCGAGAAGACGACGACCACGATCACGATCCCGTAGAGACGGTGGGCATGAGGGAGGTGGGCGGTGACGAGGAAGGTGCCGAGCAGAATCGGCACGGCGCCCTTGAGCCCTGCGAACAGGACGAAGTTCCGCTCGTTTGTTCGGAGCTTTGCCGGCAGTAGGCAGGCGCCCACCAGCAGGGGCCGGATGACGAACGCCAGCGCGGCTCCGACGATGAGCCCGGGAACCCAAACATCAGCTCTGGCTATCACCGAGAGTTGGACGGTGAGGCCGAGGACGGTGAAGGCGGCGATCTCGCCGAGGCTGGCCAGTGCCGCGTGGAAGTGCTCGATCTCGCCCTTGTAGGGCAGGCGCTCCTGGCCCAGCATGATCCCGGCGACGAAGACCGCGAGGAACCCCGAGCCGTGGGCCAAGGAAGCGGCCCCGTAGAGCACGAACACACTGGCGAGGGTGCGGAGCGGGTAGAGGCCCTCCCGTGGGAGCGACACCCGACGGACGAACAGGAGCAGGGCGCGGCCACCGACCACGCCCACCGCGCCGCCGATGACCATCTGCAGGAAGAACGCCGCGGCGACGTGCCCGAAGGCTGTGGCGCTGAGCCCACCAGCCGCGATGAGGCTGGCCATGAGGGCGATGCCGACGGGGTCGTTGGCGCCGGACTCTCCCTCCAAGATCAGGCCGCTCCGGCCAGAGATCTGCCGCCGCCCGAGGACGGAGAACACCACCGCCGGATCCGTGGGAGCGATGGCGGTCCCGACCAGCAGCGAGAGGTACCAGCCGAGCCTGAAGGCGAAATGGATGAGCACCCCGCCGGCGGCCACCGTGAGGAACGTCCCCAGGGTGCCGAGCGCCGTGATCGGGCCGAGCGCTGAGCGGAACCGGGGCCAGCCGATGTCCAGGCCGCCAGCGAAGAGGATGCAGACCAGCGCCGCGCTTACCAACCTCTCGACCTCCAGGCCGGCTGGCGCGTGGAGGGCTGGGACCACGGTGACGGCGACGGCAGCCCCGACGAAGAAGAACGCGGGGGCAGGAACCGCGACCCGGGCGGCCAGCCGGTTGGAGAGCACGGCCGCCAGACCGGCTCCGGCCACGACGAGGACCGCTACGAAGAACTGGGGGTCTTGCACCGCGGGGAGTTCCTCCGGACGGCTGACTACGAGATTGCCGACCAGACTTCCCGGCGCACCATCTTCAGGCCCAGGCGCCACCCGTCTCGACGGACGACGTCTACGGGAAGGACGGCCGGCCCGGCCCACGCCGTCCCGATCCCGACGGGCAAGATGATATCGGAGTTGAACGCGGAAACGGGCCCTCAGGGGCGTGAAGTGAGCGGGTTGGCCCTGAAAGCCGTTGGCTAGCCGGGCCCGCGCCTGGGCCTTCACAGGCGGTCCGTAGCCCCAGGAGCTCGGAGCGGTCCAGGGCCACACCCTCCTGGGGATGCTCGCGCACCCGTGCCTTGGCACTCCTCAGGGGTTGACATCGTCGCCAGCCGCTACCATAATGACTGGGTGGTCAGTCATTATGGGTTCGAACAGGTAGGGCCTTTATGTTGCCGCTGTTGAGCCGCTACCGCGACCTGACCGCGCCCGTTGTACGAGGCTGGGTGGGGTGCGTCGTCACCGTGGCAGTCTTCTTGGGCGCGGCTGCGATCGGTGGGCACCCCGGCGTGGCGGTCGCGGCCACCTGGGTGCTGGTAACCGGGACCTACTGCCTCGCCAACTTCTGCTGCTGCCGCGAGACCCACTGCGTGGTCACCGGGGCCGGCTGGGCCGTGCTCGGACTGCTGGCACTAGCGGTGGTGTCGATCCCCGGTGGCGGGCCCGGGTGGATTCGAGTCGACGTGCTGGCCCTCCCTTTCCTGGCGATCCTGGGCGCAGGCTACTGCTTCGAGTGCCTGGTGGCGGCACGGACTGGACGCCACGCCTTGGGGGTGGGGGGACGCCATGCCTAGGCTCTCGGTGGCTTCCAAGGCGCAGCGTCGCGCCGACATCCTCGCCACCGCTTTGGCGTGCTTTGCCCGCAGCGGCTACCACGCCACGACCATGGCTGAGGTGGCCGAGGCGGCAGAGGTGTCCAAGGGCACGCCCTACCTCTACTTTCCGAGCAAAGAGGCTCTGTACCTCGAGCTGCACGAGGAGTGGAACTGTGGCCTGGCGGATCGGATTGGTACCGAGGTCAGTGCCCTGTCGAATGAAGAGCGCAGCTCACCGCGCCGGGTTCTCCTGACGGTGGCCCGGGCAGTCGGGGCACATGCGGTCGAGCATGTCGACACCTGCCGGGTACTGATGGAGGCTCAGATGCTCGCCGCCTACCAACCGCAGATCGCTGCGGCGCTCGAGGCGGCTGAGAGGCAGAGTCAGCGACAGTTGCGCGACCTCTTCCGGGCGGGGGTCGAGGCCGGCGAGTGGCCTACTGACACCGACCCGACGCTGGCGGCCCTCATGTTCACCAGCGGCCTCTACGGCCTGATGGCGCGGTGGCATCTCCGACCCGGCTCCTTCTCCTGGGAGGCCGCCGCCACCTGGCTTGTCGGAGTTGGGTCCAGCCGAGGCCAGGGGCGAGGGGGTTCAGAGCAGGCGATGGGGCCCGAGGCCGCCAGTGGGGTCGCGGACGCAACGGCGCAAGCGAGGAGGTTGACATGAGCGAACCTGGGAGCAACCTGGCTCGGGTGCTGGCCGTCTGGGGCGAGATGTCGCAGAGCCGAAGCATGGCTCCCCTGGTCGGCGCGATGACAGACGATGTGGTGTGGCAGGGCCTGCTGCCCGAGCTTACTTGCCACGGGCGAGACGAGGTGTCCAGCGTGCTCAGCTCCTTTGGCGCTGGCCAATTGCCCCGGGTTACCCGCATGGCGGCGGAGGAGTTGGGCGAGCGGCTGGTCCTGACGGTCGAGGGACCCGACTTCGGCCAGGGGCCCGCGGGTTCCCAGCTCGAACCGGTCGGCGGGCCGCGCACCCTGGTCCTCTGGTTTCAAGGCGGCAGGATTACCCGCATGGAGAGCTTCGCCACTCGCGACGCGGCTTTGGCCGCAGCTCCCTGAGCTGCTTTCAAGTCGTCCTCCCGAGTTCCGGGCTGGGGGCCAGATCGCGTCCGCGACCCGTTGATCAGACGCCCTGCTCCCGCTGTGTGAGGGCTCCCGATTCAAGGTGCCCAAGGGGCCAGACCCCGCGGGCTTCGCCAAGTAGTCCAATTTCGCCAGCTCAGGGCCAGTGGCGCTAGTTGGAGTGGGCCAGCTCCGCCAGCACCCGTTGGCCACTGCCACCACCCGCCCCGCAGACCTCGGCGAACGCCCGGAAGAGAGCGCGCGCCGATGGGTCGCGAGCGAAGAGCTCCTCGGGGTGGTACTGGACTCCGATCGCGAAGCGCCGATCCGTCATCTCCGCCCCCTCGATCAGGCCGTCTGGCGCCCAGGCGCTGGCGCGCAGAGCCGGAGCCAGCTCCTCGACTCCTTGATGGTGGAGGCTGTTCACCACCAGCGTCTCCAGGCCCACGATCTCCCCCAAGCGCGTCGAGCGCTCCACCCGGAGTGGGTGCGCAGGCTCGTCCCGAACCGGGGAACCCCCTTCCCCCGTCGGGTGATGTTGGGGCAGGTCCTGCACCAGGGTTCCCCCCAGGCCAACGTTGAGCACCTGCAGCCCCCGGCAGATGGCCAGTATGGGCACCTCTTGGGCCAGGGCCCACTCCAGGAGCTGGAATTCGAGCTGGTCCGACTCGGGGTCAGGCTGGGTAGGGCTCTCCAGTCCGCGTCCATAGCGGAGAGGGTCCACGTCGGCCCCTCCGGGAAGCAGCAGGCCCCGAGCCCAGGAGAGGTCCTCTGGCAGCCGGGAGCGGGTGGGAACCAACACCGGGAGCAGGCCCACCTGTTGCAGGGCCGCCACGTAGGCCCGGTTCAGCGTCTGGACGGGAACCGGATCCTGATCCCCGGAGACCTTGCGGCCCACCTGGGCAGGCACCAGGACGGCGGGCACAATCGGGCCTGGGGCCTCAGCCATGCCTCAGCCGCGCGCCATCGCCGCCGGAGCCACCCGGGCGACGAACTGGGCGATCCGCGCCAATGCTTCGCCGATGTCGGCTTCGGAGATGGTGTAGGCGAAGCGGAGATGGCCCTGGCCCCCCTGGCCGAAGGTCTCGCCCGCCAAAGAGGCCACTCCCGCCTCGTCCAACAGACGCCGAGCCAGCTCCCGGCTCTGGATGCCGGTCCCGGTGACGTTGGGGAAGGCGTAGAAGGCAGCCTGGGGGAGGTGGCAGCGGAAGCCGTGGATCTGGTTGAGCCCCGCGACCAGCTTGTCCCGCCTGGCCCGGAAGGCTCTGACCATTTCCTTGACCGCCATCTCCGAGGCTGGCGCCTCGAGCGCCTCCACGGCCGCCAGCTGGGTGAACGCGGCGGCGCAGGCACTGGTGTTGATCAAGAGGGTCGCCATCCGCTGTGCCACCTCGACCGGCATCACGCCGTATCCCAGTCTCCAGCCGCACATGGCGTACGTCTTGGAGAGCCCGTCCATGACGATGGTGCGCTTGGCCATCCCGGGCCGGGACCAGAGCGGGTCCGGCAGCGGCTCGAAGCAGATCTCGCTGTAGATCTCGTCACTCACCACCCAGAGGTCATGGCGCTGGGCCAGCTCCGCCACCCGGTCCAGATCTGACGAGGTGAGAACCCCCCCGGTCGGGTTCTGGGGCGAGTTGATGATCAGCATCCGCGTCCGGGGCGAGATCGCCGCCTCGACCTCGTCCAGGTCCATGCGGAAGTCCAGTTCCTCCCGGATCGCGACCGGCTTGGCCACTGCCCCCAGGAACTGGGTCAGCGAGCGGTAGGTGGGGTAGCCGGGGTCGGGCAGGACCACCTCGTCGCCCGGATCCACCAGGGCCAAGAGGGCGAACTGAAGGATGTTCTTGGACCCTGGCACCACCACCACCTGATCCGGGTCCACCGGGATCCGGCCCCTCTGGGACATCCGGGCGGCGATCGCCTCCCGGACCTGGGGCAGGCCGGCAGCCGGGGTGTAGTGGGTCGCACCCTCTCGCATCGCTCGCTGGGCGGCCTCAATGATGTTGCCCGGGGTGACGAAATCGGGCTCGCCGATCTCCAGATGGACCACCGAGCGTCCTTCGGCCTCAATCTGCCGGGCCCGCGCCAGGACCTCGAAGGCGCTCTCGGTACCCAGGCGCGCCATCCGCTGGGCGAACACCATCCTGTGCCGTCAGCCTCCGCCGCAGGCGTGGATCACTTGACCACGGTGATCGATCCGAGCATCCCCAGGGTCTCGTGGGGGATGCAGAAGTACTTGTACTTGCCGGGGACGGTGAGCTTGAGGGAGAAACTTGCACCGCCAGGCAGGGTGTGGCTCCAGGGGCTGGCGCCCTTGGGCAAAAGCGCGTCGGACGCCTTTGCCGCCTTGGCGACGTCGTCGGTCGTGGTGTGGGTGATGTTGCCCACGTTCTTCCAGGTGATGGTGCCGCTGGCCTTGAGGCAGGCGGTATCGGGCACGAATTTGAGGGCGTTGGTGGCGTCGATGGTCACCGTCGACTTGGCGCTGGCGGCGGTGCAGCCCGAGGAGGTGGAGCTGGAGCTGGAGCTGGAGGTGTTGTTGTGGGCCCCGGGAATCGGCCCAGTTCCGCAGGCGGCCAGGAGCAGCCCCAGGCCCAGGGCTGCTCCTGGGATGGCCAGGCGGTGCAGGGGTCGGCGCAAAGGGGCAACGGACATCGGCTTCTCCTAATGACTCTGCTTCAGATCCTAGCGCCCTCAGCTGCAGCCGGCCCAGGGGGAGGGGGCAGGAGTCCCGGCCCGCCCATCGTGTCGGCCAAAGCGCGCAGGCGGCTGAAGAATCCGTGGGTGTGGGGTGACCGGCTCAGACCCAAGCCACAGAAGTCGAAGTGGTGGGTCCATTCGTGGAGGAGGGTGTTGGCGAAGGCCCCGGGAGCCAGCACCTGCTGGCGCACGGCGGTGCGGTGGTAGATGCGGATGGCGCAGCGCTCCGGGGTCGCCCCCTTGCGGGGTAGCCGGCAGCGGTAGTAGCCGTAGGTCTTCTGCGACAGCCGCCCGCGTTCGTCTTTGGCGTGGGTCTGGGCCCGGTCGGCGATGGCCAGCTGCGTCGGGGGTAGCCCGAAGCTGTCGTTGAGCACCTCGAGCAGGGCCCGGGCCAGCACCAGGCGCTCGTCCAGCTGCTGGCTCACCAGGATGGCCGCCAAGAGGGGGGCGGCGGCAGGGGGCGGGGGATGGGGAAGCACCAGCACCCCCTGACTCCTGGCGTAGTCGTCCGGAGAGGAGGCGGACCTACGCATCTGGCCCACTTAGTTTATGAAGTGATCGGTCCCAGTTGGCCCGTCCTGGGCGGGAGCTGGCCCATCCCGCCTCGCATCTAGTGGGACCTCCCTTCGCCTCAGCGATTCTCGAGGGAGGCTGCCCGGAGCGTCTTCCGGTCGCGCGCTCCGCCAGGGGAGGTTCCCTTGAGAGCCATGACCAACAGCACCGCCAAAGCGATGGTGGTCCGCCTCCGGCGGCCCCATCCGAGCCGGCGTCTAGTCCAGGCCTGGGCCGCCACGGCGGCGGCGGTCACCAGCCAGCCCTCGATCGATATGGGACTCAGCCCCCAGCCAAAGCGGCGTGGCCCGAACCAGGGCTTGCGTCCGATGAGCGGACGGACTCGCATACCGCCGATCTTGCCACAGGGCCGGGCGATGAGAGGGCACCGGCTCTCCCGGGGATCGCTGAGCGGGCAGTGCGCCCGGTCCTGCCCTTGGCGAGTCCCGGCCGGTGATGCGGGTCCGGAGCCGGATACCCCGGGGGCGCGCGCGCCTCCGACCGGGCGCAGGGACCGTGGAGGGGGAACTGGGTCGGCTTCGCCAGTCCCGCCGCCGCTGGGCGGGTGCCGCTAACCGGCCGGCCGCAGCTTCATCCGGAGGTGGTTTCCCAGCTCACCCGCTGACGCTGCGGGTCACAGAGAAGGGCAACCCCCACAACGCCCGACAGCGGCTCCCGCCCCCGCCGGCCGCCGGCGCGGGCGGGCCCGACCTGACCCGTCTGGTGGAGGGTGGCGCTCTGCCGCGAGCTGGCTGGGACCGCCTGCCGGCCGCTCTCAGGCGCAGCAGCGCAGCACGGTCAGGGTCAGCGCCCGGCACACGCGGACCATCTCCAGGAGCGGCACCTCCTCGTTTGGCCCATGGGCAAGTCGGACGTCCCCTGGTCCCAGGTGGAGGGTGGCTATGCCCTGGGCGGCATACAGCCGGAGATCGCTTCCATAGGGTGCGCCCCTCGTCCTTGGTGGAGCGCCGTACAGGTCCTGGACCGCCTTGGCCACCAACCCCTCCAGCCAATGTCCGGGGGGCAGTCTGCCACTCTCGAACTGGCCGCCCCACCACTCGACCTCCACCGGGTGAGTCCGCAGCCAGGGGTCGGCCCGGCACGCCTCCCGAAGCGTCAGTTCGAGCTCCCGCCGGGCGTGGGCGGGGTTCTCGTCGAGCGCGACCCCCAGGCGCCCCTCGGCCAGCAGCAGATCTGGCACGCTACTGGCCCAGTCGCCAGCCTGCAGGCGCCCCACCGAGATGGTGTAGGCGACTGGGTACTCTCGCATCAAAGGGTCGACGTCGCGGTTGCGGCGCGCCTCCAGTGAGCTCAGCGCCAAGTGCAGCGGCAGGTAGGCGTCGACGGCACTCGCTCCCGCGTAGCTGCTGCTGCCGTGGGTGGCCCTGCCACTGACCCGCAGGCGGAAGGTCAAGGCGCCGGCCGCGGCCGTGATCAGGGTCTCCGAGGTTGGCTCGGGGATCAGGCAGGCCTGTCCACGATGTCCACGGCAGAGAGTGGCAAAGGCCCCCAGTCCGCCATCCTCCTCGCCGACCACTAGATGCAGCGCAAGCCGGCGCCTCAGCCGGACGCCGGCGCGCCGGAGCGCTTTGACGGCGCCCAGCATGGCCGCCACCCCGGCCTTCATGTCGCAGGCCCCCCGGCCCTGCAGCGCCTGTCCAGACACGTGGGCTCGGAAGGGGTCTGTAGTCCAGCGGCGGAGATCGCCCGGCGGCACCACGTCGACATGCCCCTGGAGGATGAGGGCGGGAGGCTGGTCTTCCTCCCCATCCTCGGTCCAGGCCACGAGCCCCCACCCCTCCACTCGATCCGCCTCCATCCCCGGAAAGTCCGCCATCGAGCGGAGCTCGGCCAGGTCCATCGACCACAGATCGACCTCGAGGCCGAGCTCGGCGAGCTGCCGGGCCAGGCGGTGCTGCAGTTCAGACTCCGCCGCCGAACCGGTCACGCTGGGCACCTGCACCAGTTCGACCAGCATCCGGAGAAGCTCCGCCTCGTCAACCGCCGCGAGGACGCGTGCCTCGCCGGGGGTCAGCCCCGGCATCCAGCCCCCGGGCCCGGCCTCCTGGTCCCGTGCTGGCGGCCAGCGGTGTCGCCATCGGGATCACCTCGAGGGGGACGGGGAAGGTGGCGGCGGGCGGGCCGCGGCGACCCTCCCCCGCAGCTCCCGGAGTGCGTGGGGCCGCTCGCGGCTGGCGCCGCCAGCACCTGCGCCAGGACCCCCGTGCGGTTCGAGGCCGGGTCTCCGGTCAACGTTCCGCCCAGGTCGGCGTCAGGGGCGGCATGGCCGGGACGCGGGCTCAGGACTCGGAGAAGCGGCGCAGCGCCGCGGGGTTGCGCAGGGCGATGTGGCGCCCGGAGACCTCGATCCAGTCGCGGTGCTCGAGTGCCCTCAGGGCGGCGTTGACGCTCTGGCGCGTACCCCCGACCCGGGCCCCCAGCTGGCTCTGCGTCTCCTGGAGTCGCAAATCGGTGCCACCGGCCCGGTCGAACTCCGCGACCAGCAGCTTGGCGACCCGCCGGGGCACGTCCAGGAACACCAGGTCGGAGGTGACCCCGGTGAGCCGCCGCAGCTGGGTCGCCATCTGCGCGAGCAGGTCCCTGCTCAACTGTGGGCGTCGCTCCACCAGGGCCATCAGCTCCGCCGCGGGCAGTTGCAGGACGCGGGAGTCGACCAGGGCTTCGACTCCCGCCGAGCGGGTCCCCCCGCCGAGGCACCCCACCTCCCCCAGAGAGTCTCCCGGACCCAGGATGGAGAGCACCAGCTCGCCGCCCTCGGGCGAGGTTACGAGCACCCGCAACCGACCGGAAACCACCACCAGCAGAGAGTCGGCCGGGTCGCCGGCGGAGAAGAGGATCTGGCCTTTGCGGAGATTGCGAAGGCGGCAGTGCTCGGACAGCTCCTCGGCATCTTCGGCTTGGAGCGCGGACAGAGACGGCGCCGCCAGGAGCAGCTTGGCGAGTCTCCCGGTTTCCACCGACGACGCCTCCCCCAATCTGCCGACCTGGCAATTATGCCAACCGCATCTCCAGGGGGCCCGCCAGACCGAGGCCATAGAATGCGGGCGCGAGGTGAGCAGGGTGTGTGCGGTGAGGGGTACCCGGTGAGTCGGCGGGCCGAGCCAGTCCGGGAGCTGGCCGCGTTGGTCCGGGACGCCTGGCCCGCCGTTGCGCCGAGGCTCCAGGACGAACTCCTGGACAGCATCACCCTCACGGCCCGCCGCCTGGTGGGGGCGGCAGCCTGCTCGATCGCGCTGCTCAGCCACGACTCGAGCGAACTCGTCTACACCGCCTCGGCGCGGGACGGCAAGGGCGACGTCCGCGGGCTGAGGCTGCCCGCCGACCAGGGGGTGGCGGGCTGGGTGATCCACTCGGAGCAGCCCATCGAGGTCCGCAACCTGACCCAGGACCAGCGCTTCTCGCGGTCGACTGCGGAGCAGACCGGCTACGTGCCCCTGGCGATTCTGGCGGTGCCGGTGCAGACTCCGCGGCGCCTGCTGGGGGTGCTGTCGGCCCTGGACCGGGACGAGGGCCGCCCCGGCTCTGAGGGGGACATGCAGCTGCTGGGGCTGCTCGCCGATGTGGCGGCGCTGGCCATGGAGATGGTCTGGTCCTTCGACGACGTGGGCAGGGTCTTGATCGAGGGTCTGGCCCAGGGCGTGGGCGATGAGGCCGTCGCGGACCGCCTCAGGGCGGGGGCGCAGAACCTGCCCCAGCCGGACGCAGACATCGCCCGGGTCGGTGCCCTTCTGGGGAACCTGGGCCAGCTGGGTGGGCGCGAGCGACGCCTCGGGATCTCGCTCTTGGAGCAGCTCTCACAGTACGGGGAGGCGCGCCGATCGGCCGGCCGCTGATCCCCGCCTGGTCCGAGCCCTTTGCCCAGGGGGTCGGACGCGCAGTGGCGACGACCCTTCCGATCGACTCTGCCTGGGCCATCGGCGACTCGACCGGTGCCGGCGTGGTGGTGGCGGTCGTCGACAGCGGGGTGGATGGCGGTCACCCACTGGTGGGTGGGGTTGAGGGCGGTGCAGTCATCCACTTCGACGCAGACCGGGACCCCCCGCTCTCGGTGGAGGAGGGGCCTCATCGGGACCTATTCGGACACGGCACCGCCTGCGCCGGGATCATCCGCCAGCTCGCTCCCGACTGCCAGCTCCTAAGCGTCAGGGTCCTCGGCCGACGCCTCACCGGAAAGACCCCCAGCATCATCGCCGGAGTCCGCTGGGCACTGGCGCACGGTGCCCACGTGGTCAACCTCAGCCTGAGCAGTGGCCGGACGACGGTCCAGCTCGACTGGCAGGAGGTAGCCGATCAGGGCTACTTCGAGGGCGCCGTCTTGGTCTGTGCCGCCAATAACCTCCCCGGCCGGACCATCCCCGCCGAGTTCGCATCGGTGGTCTCGGTGGCCTGTCTGCCTGGGGCCGAGCCGAGGTCGATCTCATACAACCCCGAGCCGCCGATGGAGTTCGGCGCCCGGGGGTTGGATGTCGAGGTCGCCTGGTCAGGCGGCGGCACCATCGTCGGCAGCGGAAACAGTTTCGCCGCGGCCCACGTCAGCGGCCTGGCAGCACTGGTGCTGGGCCGCCACCCGGGCCTTCGCCCCTTCCAGGTGAAGGCGGTCCTTCACTCTCTGGCCCAGCTGGAGGGCGGAGGCGCGTAGAAGCCGCCGGAAGTGACCGTGGCCCTCTTCCGGCGACTTCTTGTCTCAGCCGCCTCCCGCGGCGTCGTCCCGGGGGAGGACGGCTGCCTTCGTTAACTCAGCGGGGGAAGTGATGCCCGCTGGCGTCGTCCTCGTCTTCGTTGGCGCGGGGGAAGTGATGCCCGCTGGCGTCGTCCTCGTCGTCGTTGGCGCGGGGGAAGCGATGCCCGCTGGCGTCGTCCTCTTGGGACTCCGAGTCCACCTGCTCGTGCTGCTCCTGGTCCGCCATATGAGAGTCCTCCTCGGTCTTCCCTGGAACCTGCTCGGCTGGGAATGGATGGGAGCGTAGGCCCCCGCCCGTTGGTGAGGCAGTCTGAGGGGCGACTGGCCCCCTGTCAATTACGCGACACCTGGCCACGAGAGGCTCCGCTCCCGCAGACGTCAGCCTCGAAGATTGGCCGGCGTCGCCGGGACGGGTCGAGCGAGCGTGGGGGCTCAGGCAGGCGGCGCCGGCAGGACCCGCTCAAGGAAAGTGGTCACAGCTCTGAGGAAGCGGTCGGGCGCCTCCGCGAAGATGAAGTGGCCTACATCCGGCAGGATCACCAGTTCGGCGCCGGGGAGGGCAGACGCGATCGCGCGGGCGACGACAGGCCCGCAGATGAAATCGGCCTCTCCTGCCAGGACTAGCGCAGGCACCGCCAGACGGGTGAGGCCGGGGCGCAGGTCCATAGTCGGCAGGTCGACGGTGTTGAAGCAGCGCAGGGCGTCCGCCACCGGGGCCTCGTCGACCATGGTGGCCAGGTAGGCGCGGGCTTGGTCGTCGAAGTGGGCGAAGTAGAGGGGCATCATCGCGGCTATCACCGCGCGCAGCTCAACGTCGGTGCGGTACCCCGCCTCGTCCTCGGCAGTGAGCGCCGCTACCGCCTCTGGGTACCAGGGCTCCCCCGCGCGGGCCTCGACAGCCGCGGTCTGAGCGGCCTGGGTGGCCTTGTCGAAATGGTCGACTGCGGCCACCAGGACCAGCGCGCGGACGCGCTCCGGGTGGGCGATAGCGTAGGCCATGGCGACCGTGCCGCCGTGAGAGTGGCCCAGGATGGCGACCTGGTCGAGGTCGAGGTGGCGGCGGAGCGCGTCCAGGTCGGCGACGTAGTCGCCCAGGGCGTAGCTGCTGCGCTCCGCGGGACGGTCGGAGCCGCCCGTGCCGCGGGGGTCGATCAGCACCAGCCTGAAGCTCTGGTCCAGCCCACCGAGGTCAGAGAGGTAGCGGGAGGAGTAGCCGGGACCGCCGGGGTGGCAGATGAGGGTGGGACCGCTCGAACCCAGCTCCCGATAGGTGAGGCGGCGACCGTCGTCGCTCCGCAGTTCAGGCATGACCCCCCAATTTCACGCCGATGACGACGGCGCGCATCCTACCAGTACGAGGCAGGACCTGAGCCAATAGGTGGGGTGTGGCCCCGGGCGCCTCCGCCCGAGGCAGACTTCGGGCCGTCGGTCGCGGCCCGGGGTGGCCGGCCCCATGGCTACGTGCCGGCCAAGACCGGTCAGGCAGCTTGGGACAACCGCCAAGGGGCCACAACCGCGCTCGGCGACGGTGCCCCGACCGACGAGCGCTGCGAACAGCGCGCTACCGAGCCGAGCCAGCCACCAAGATCCGGCGGACCAGGTACAAGTCAAAGAGCAGGGGGACGGCGAAGACCAGGCCCCACCAACGTCCCGTGGCGCAGAGCACAACGATGATGACTGCGATCCAAATTGCCAGCAGCAGCCGGATCACCAGCGAAGACTTCCGGTGCCGA
>JBOHUL010000091.1:0-22383 GCA_050734425.1 Candidatus Dormibacteria bacterium | reverse complement strand
CCGGGGCACGCTTGTCAGAGCGCTGACCAACGAGGCCGGGGCCGGGGTCACGCTGGCGTCCTGGTGGAGCCCACCCAACTGCTCCACCAAGATGATGACGACGATGAAGGCGGCCACCACCGCCACCGCCCCGCCGATCAGGCCCCACGGGCGGTCCTGCTCCCGGTGGCGGCCGCCCCGGCCCTTGGTCCGGGAGCGGTTGGGGTCCCTCAGGGTGCGGCCGCCCGCCTCCGTCTCCCGCAACTGCCGCCGGGCGGCCATCGACTTCTTGGACATACGCTCCCGCAACGGGCAACTACCACCGAAGATCGTATCGGAAGTTGCTCAGAAACTCCTGGGGGCCAGGACCAGGGTGGTGGCGTCACGATACCCGATCGTCCAACCCTGGGCCAAGAGAAAGGCGCCGGCCGGGGCCGCTCGGGGTAGCACCGCCAGCCGGGGGTGCTGCGCCGCCAGGAGCGCCAGCGCTCCTTGGTTGAGAACGGTCAGGGCTTGGCAGGTGGCCAGGCCCTTGCCGGCCAGCGGCAGCGGATCGCTGGAGCAGATGACGTGGTGGCCCCGGGGGAACCGCGCCCCGAGATAGTCGCCGAACGCTGGGGTCGTGAACCAGGCGCCTCCCTGGTGCTGGGAAGCGAGCCAGCGGGCGGCTGCGACCGGGAGCTGTGCCCGGGCCTGGCCCCCCGGGCCGTCCTGGCGGAGCGCGGTGTGGCCCGCGAACAGCAGCAGCGCCAGCGCCCCCAGGGCGGGCACGAGCCAGAGCCAAGTGCCGCGGCGGTCCTCACCCTTCTTCGGCGGCGCCGCGCCCCCCGAGGCCCACGCCCTCCAGGCCGAGGAGAGGTAGCGGCAGCCGTGGAGCACGGCCACCATCAAGAAGAGGGGAAGGTAGTCGGCCCACACCAGCGCCAGGGCGGCGGTGGCGAGTCCCAGGTAGGCATCACCGCGGCGGAGGTGCTTGGCCGCCGCCCAGTAGGCAAGGACCAGCACCAGGGCGCTCAGTTCCGCCCAGCGGGCGCTCCACGGGTGGAAATCTATGCTGGACCATGAGGCGAAGAGCGGGTGCTCGCCGCCCATCCCCAGGCTCAGCGGCAGATGGAGGAGCAGCCCCGGGCCCTCAGGGTTGAGGCAGAGGCCAAGCAGGGCCAGGGGCGCGACCCAGAGGACTGGTCGCGCGGCATCGGTCGTACCCGGGGCCTCCCAACTGACCACGAGCGCCCAGCCCAGAACCAGGAGCAGCCCGACCGAGGCGTCGGCTTGGAGGTTTGCCCAGAGTGCCATCACCACCGCCACCGCCAGCGCCCCCCACCAGCCGTGGCGCCGGGCCAGCTCCAGCGCCAGCAGTACCGCAACCCCCAGGATGGCCAGCAGCAGCTGGCCAGGGTCCCCCAGGACCGGGGCCAGCGCCCCCAGCCCCAAGCCCGCGGTGAGGATCAGAGGCAGGGGCAGCGTCCGCGACACGCTCCGGGCGCCCCAGAGCAGGAGCACCCCCAGCAGCAGCCCCAGGGCCATCCCCAAAGTGAGCATGCCCCAGAGCCCCCCGGCCCGATGGACCAAGAGCACAAGGAGGTCGAAGGCCCAGGAGCGGAGGTCGAGCGGCGCGCCATGCAGAGCGAGATAGCTGGCACCGTTGCCACGAGACGGCCCCAGCAGCAGCTCGCCGTTGGCCAGATGCGCGAACCAGGCGCCCGAGGTGGGGACGTGGAGCGCCGCCGCCACCCCCCCCAGGACCAGGACCACCGCGGCTGCCAGCCACCAGCGCCGGCTCGAGGTGGCCCAGAGCAGGCTCCGGAGCCAGATCCTCATTCCCGGCTCACCGGCCCGGCGGGGCCGGGTCAGCGCGGCGTTCACGGTTCGGCGGCGGAGCGGTGGTTGGAGCGGGCCCGATGCCGGACCTGGAACAGCTCCAACAGCATCCCGGTCCCGTCCCGCAGAGAGTTGACCCTGGTCCCCTGGGCGTTGCGCCAGACGACCGGGACCTCGGCGATTGGGATCCCCGCCATCTGCGCCCTGAGGAGGACCTCGGCGTCGAAGCCGAAGCCAGGCGTCTTTAGGTCACGAAAGCAGGCCACGGTGGCCTCCGCGGTGAAGAGCTTGAACCCGCACTGGGTGTCGTGCAGCCCTCGGAGCACCAGCAGGCGCAGGGCCCGGTTGTAGGTCTTACCCATCAGCTCCCGGTAGGCCGGCTGGTGCAGCTCGACCCGGGAGCCGGGCAGGGCCCTGGAGCCGATGGCGACCCCCGCCCCGGACGCGATCTGCCGCTCCAGCTTGGCCAGCTCCTCGATCGGGGTGGAGAGGTCGGCATCGCTGAAGAGGCGGAGCCGGCCCCTAGCCTGGAGCATCCCAGCCCGCACCGCCGCCCCCTTGCCCCGGTTGTGCTCCAGGGTCACCAGGCCCAGCTCGGGCCAGGTCCGACAGGCCTCCTGCACCAGCTGGCCGGTGCCGTCGCGACTGCCGTCGTCGACCACCAGCACCTCATAGGGCCGGCCGGTCGGGGCCAGGTACTGGCGCAGCCTCTCCAGCGACGGCGGAAGGCGCAGGACCTCGTTGTAGGCGGGCAGCACCAGGCTCAGCTCGTACGGGTACTGGTTCACGGGCCTACCTCCTTGCGGCTGCGGAGCACCTGGTAGAAGAAGGGGGCCCCGCGCGCCATCCGGGGCAGGCGCCACGGCTGACGAAAGAGGCGGAAGAGCCACTCTAGCCCCAGCCGCCGCAGCGCCAGCGGCGCCCGGGGCACGCGGCCGGCCAGGTAGTCCAGGGTGCCTCCCACCCCGATCCCCACCCGGCATCCGGTCGACTCCAGGTGGCGCGCCAGCCAGAGGTCTTGCTGGGGGGCGCCGAAGGCGACCGCCAGGATGGCGGCTCCGGAGCCCCGGACCCGCTCTGCGATCTCCCGGGACATATGGGGCGCCGGAGATCCCGCCAGCGTGCCGCTCAGGCAGAGCCCAGGATGACGCCGCTGCAGCGCCCGCCCCGCCACCTCGGCCACCCCTGGACGGGCGCCGAGGAGAAAGAGCCCCTTGCCGGTCCGGTCGCCAAGGAGGGCCAGGCTGTCGAGGAAGTCGACCCCGGTTACCCGCGCGGGCAGGGGGCGGCCCAGACGTCTCGAGGCCCAGACCACCCCGGCTCCGTCCGCCAAGACCAGTCCCGCCTCCCGGATGGCACGGGCCAGCTGGGGACTCCGGCGAGCCTGCATCACCATCTCCGGGTTGAGCGTGACCACCTGGAGTGGTGCCTGCCCCTGGTCCAGGGCGCGGGCACACCGCACCAGCGCCTGCTCCGGGGTGCAGGGATCCACGCCCACCCCTAGCACCTCCAAGCGCGCGGGCTCTGGAGGGGCCGGATTGGGTGAGGACGAGGCTGCGGCGGAGCCGGCCCGGGGCACCGGCCGAGTATATGAACGGCCGCCGCGGAGTCGGCCCAGGTCACACGGCTGTGGCGAGGAAGGGACGGAGCCGCTTCAGCCCCGGCGGCGGCGCTCCCGCTCAGCGGCTTGGTGCCGGGCCTCGGCCACCTCCAGACGGCGCCGGAGCGAGGCCAGGGCGGCGTCGTCGGCGCCGGTGGCCCGGGCCACCGCCTCCTCCGCCAGGCGGCGCTGCTCCTCGGCCACCTTGGAATCCAGCTGGGAGCTGGGTACCGCCCCTTCCGCCAACACCGAGATGCGATCCGGCAGCACCTCCAGATAGGCGCTCTCGAGAAAGAAGTAGCGCTCCTCCTGGCCGCGCCTAACCATCAGCTCACCGGGCTTGAGCCAGGTGAGCAGGGGGGCGTGGCTGGGAAGCACCCCCAGCTCCCCGCTGGCGCCCCGGGCTACGACGAAGTCGCTCTCCCCCTCGAAGAGGGAGCGCGAGGCCTCCAGCACCCGGGTCGCGACGGGCATCTACTTGGACCGGCTCCGGGAACGGGGGGAGCGGGGGCGGCTCGTCGGGGCCTCGCCCGGGGCCGCCTTCCGGCCCCGGCCCCGCTTGGATCGGGACGTCTCACCGTTCTGGGCCGACGCGGTCGCTTTCACCTCCTGGGCGGCCGGGGCTGCCGCCTCGGGCTCTGCCGGGGGCTCGGGCTGTGCCAGAGCCGCCGCCTCGGGCTTTGCCGGGGGCTCCGGCTCGGAGCCGCGGTTGAGCCGCCTGCCGTTCTCAATCGCCTCGTCGATGGTGCCCACCATGCGAAAGGCCTGCTCCGGGAGGCTATCCAGCTTGCCCTCCAGGATCTCCTTGAATCCGCGCACGGTCTCCTTGACCGGGACGTACTTGCCGGGCATGCCGGTGAACTGCTCGGCGACGAACATCGGCTGGGCCAGGAACTGGCGCACCCGCCGGGCCCGGTCCACCGTCTGCCGGTCCTCGTCGGACAGCTCCTCCATCCCCAGGATGGCGATGATGTCCTCCAGGTCCTTGTAGCGCTGCAGCACCCGCTGCACCCCGAGCGCCACCTGATGGTGCTCACTCCCAACCACGTTGGGATCGAGGATGCGGCTAAAGGAATCCAGGGGGTCGACAGCGGGAAAAAGTCCCAGCTCGGCGATGGGGCGGCTGAGGGAGACCGTCGCCCCCAGGTGGGCGTAGGTGGTCTGGATGGCGGGGTCGGTGAAGTCGTCCGCGGGGACGAAGACCGCCTGCACCGAGGTGATCGAACCCCGGTGGGTGGAGGTGATCCGCTCCTGGAGGTCGCCCATCTCGGTCGCGAGGGTGGGCTGGTAACCCACTGCCGAGGGCATCCGGCCCAGGAGTGCCGAGACCTCGCTCCCGGCCAGCATGTAGCGGAAGACGTTGTCGATGAAGAGGAGGACGTCAGCGCCCTCCTCGTCGCGGAACTGCTCCGCCATGGTCAGGCCGGTCAGGGCGATGCGGGCCCGGGCGCCGGGGGGCTCGTTCATCTGCCCGAAGACCAGAGCCGTCTGGCCGATGACCCCCGATTCGTGCATCTCCCGGAAGAGCTGGTTGCCCTCCCTCGTGCGCTCGCCGACGCCGGCGAAGACTGAGTACCCGGAATGCTCCTTGGCGATGTTGCGGATCAGCTCCATGACGATGATCGTCTTGCCCACCCCGGCTCCCCCGAAGAGCCCGATCTTGGAGCCCTTGGCGAAGGTGCAGATGAGGTCGATCACCTTGAGGCCGGTCTCCAGGATCTCGGTTGAGGTCTCCTGGTCGGCGACCGACGGCGGGTCCCGGTGGATGGGCAGGTACTCCGCCCCCTTCACCTGGGGCAGACCGTCGATGGGCTCCCCGATCACGTTGAACATTCGGCCCAGCACCTTGCGCCCCACCGGGACCTCGATCGGCCCCCCGGTGGCGCGGACCGGGTCGCCCCGACGGAGGCCGTCGGTGGACGACATGGCGATGCAGCGGGCGACGTCGTTGCCCATGTGCTGCTGCACCTCCAGCACCAGCCGGGAGCCTTTCTCCTTGATCTCGAGGGCGTCGTTGATGTGGGGGAGCTCCCCGGCCTCGAAGGCGACGTCGACCACCGCCCCGATGACCTGGAGCACGGTGCCGCCGGGGGCCTTGGCGGGTGCCGGTTCCCTTCTCGTCCTGGTGGCCTTGGCCTTTGCCATTCCTGCCTCCTCAGCGCCGCGCCTGGCTCAGGGCCTCGGCGCCGCCGATGATCTCCATGAGTTCTCTGGTGATGGTCGCCTGACGCACCTTGTTGGCGGTCAGCGACAGCTCCCGGATGACGTCGCCGGCCTTGGTCGAGGCGTTGCGCATGGCGATCATGCGGGCGCTGTGCTCACTGGCCTGATTCTCCAGGAGCGCCTGGTAGACCTGGCTCAGGAGGTAGTCGGGCATCAACCGGTCCAGAACCTCCTTGGCGTCGGGCTCGTAGATGTAGTCCCCCTGGGTGACGGGGCCCTTGAGGGCCTCGGTGGGGGGCACCGGCACGAGCCGGCGCAGGGTCGGCACCTGGCTCAGCAGGTTGCGGAAGCGGGCGAAGGCCAGATAGATCTCGCCGACACCGCCTTCGAGGTAGGTCGCGACGGCCGCCTCGACCGCGGGCCGGAGGTCCTGGGGCGTGGGCCGGTCGCCCAGGTCTTGCTTGTGGTGGAGCAGCCGCAGTCCCATCCTCCTCGAGAACTCGACTCCCTTGCGCCCCACCGCAACTACCGGGTAGCCGGGGCCGAACTTGTGACGCATCTCGGAGTGGGCCAGCCGCATGGTGTTGACATTGAGCGCCCCCACCCGGCCCCTGTCGCTGGTGATCAGGATCAGGAGTCCCCCTCCCTCCCCGGGGGGGTGGACGAAGGGGTGGCGGTACTCCTTGCCGATCTTGGCGACGTCCCCCGCGGCGTCGGCCATGGCCAGGGCGTAGGGCCTGGCCGCCTCCACCTTGACCTGGGCCCGGCGGATCTTGGCGGCAGAGACCATCTGCATGGCCCGCGTCATCTGCTCGATGTTGCGCACCGAGCGGATGTGGCGGCGGATGTCACGCAGGGTGGCCAAGTTGCGGCCTAACCCTCGTCGTCCCGGACCTCGCCCACGTCGAAGCCCTGGTTGAACTCATCGAGGCCCCGGCGGAGCTTCTCCTGCATGCCGTCGTCCAGGACCTTCTTCTCCTCGATCTCCGAGACCAGCTGGGAGAGCGCCTGGGAGGCGTAGTGGCGGAACTGCTCGTCCCAGTCGCCGACGCGCTCGGCCGGGACCTGGTCCAGGTAACCCCTGGTGCCAGCGAAGATGGTCATCACCTGCATCGCCAGCGGCACCGGCTGGTACTGGCCCTGCTTTAGGAGCTCAGTCAGACGCCGGCCCCGGTCCAGCTGGTCCCGGGTCACCTTGTCCAGGTCGCTGGAGAACTGGGCGAAGGCCGCCAGGGCCCGGTATTGGGCCAGGTCCAGGCGCATCCCCCCCGCCACCGAGCGCAGGGCCTTGGTCATGGCGTCGCCGCCGACCCGGCTCACCGAGAGGCCCACCGAGATGGCGGGCCTGGTGCCGGCGTAGAAGAGGTCGCCCTCGAGGTAGATCTGGCCGTCGGTGATGGAGATCACGTTGGTGGGGATGTAGGCGGCGACGTCGTTGGCCTGGGTCTCGATGATCGGCAGGGCCGTCAGCGACCCGCCTCCGTTCTCCTCGCTCATCCGGGCCGCCCGCTCCAAGAGCCGGGAGTGGAGGTAGAAG
Source organism: Candidatus Dormibacteria bacterium (assembly GCA_050734425.1). GTDB lineage: Bacteria > Chloroflexota > Dormibacteria > Aeolococcales > Bog-877 > Bog-877. Next base: position 15,283 of record JBOHUL010000091.1, on the reverse strand, counting down.
ACGTCGCCGGGGTAGGCCTCCCGGCCCGGGGGCCGGCGCAGCGCCAATGAGATCTCCCGGTAGGCCCAGGCGTGCTTGCTCAGGTCGTCGTAGATGACCAGGGCATCCTCACCCCGGTCCATGAACCACTCACCAACGGCGCAGCCGGTGTAGGGTGCCAGGTACTGCAGCGCCGCCGACTCGCCGCTGGTGGCGGCGACGATGACCGTGTGCTCCAGGGCCCCGTACTGCTCCAGCAGAGCCGCGATCCGAGCCACCGAGGCCGCGTTCTGACCGATGGCCACGTAGATGCAGATGAGCTGCTTGCCCTTCTGGTTGATGATGGTGTCGATGGCGATCGCGGTCTTGCCGATCTGTCGATCGCCGATTATCAGCTCGCGCTGGCCCCGGCCGATGGGCACCAAAGCGTCGATGGCCTTGATCCCGGTCTGGACCGGGGTGTCCACCGGCTGGCGCTCAACGACCCCCGGGGCCGAGCGCTCCACCGGGCGCCGCTCCTTGGTCCGGAGCTCCCCCTTGGCGTCGATCGGCTGACCCAGGGCGTTGACCACCCGGCCGACAAGCTCCCGACCGACCGGCACCTCCACCACCTTGCCGGTGGTACGGACCTCGTCGCCCTCACGCAGCTCCTCGAAGCGGCCCAGGATGATGGCCCGGACCAAGTCCTCCTCCAGGTTGAGGGCCATCCCCATTATGTCGTGGGGGAAGGAGAGGAGCTCCCCGGCCATGGCCCCCTCGAGGCCGTAGATCTGGGCGATGCCGTCGCCCAGGGTTGTGATCACCCCCGACTCCGCCGACACCACCGGTGCGTCAAAGTCGGCGATCTTGCGCTTGATGATCTGGCCGATCTCGGCGGCGCTGATGCTCATGCTCTCCTCACCTGTGGCTCACTGGGCCAGCTCCTGGCGCAGCTGGCTGAGCCTTGTCCTGAGGCTCAAATCGAAGACCTTGTCCCCGACCCGCACCACCGCCCCCCCCAGCAAGCTGGGGTCGACCTTGGTCTGGAAGCGGACCTCGAGCTTGAGCCGCTTGGAGAGGTCGGCCTCCATCTGGCGCTGCTGCTCCGGCTCCAGCTCGACCGCGGTCGTCACCTGGGCCAGGGTCCGGCCCTCCCTTCGGTCGACCAGCTCCTGATAGGCGCTCTCGATCGCCGGCAGCAGTCGCTGGCGGCGGCTGCTGACCAGGAGCAGCAGCAGATTGCCCGCCTCCTTGTCGCTGGCCCGGTCCCGCTGCAGCACCGCCCGGCAGAGCTCCAGCTTCTGGGAGACGCGCAGGGTGGGGTCGACCAGGGTCGAACCCATTTGGCTCTCCTCCAGCAGCCGCCCAAGGTGGCGCAGCCGCTCCCCCCAGCGCCCGAACCCGCCCTCCTCCACCGCCAGCTGGAATATGGCCTCGGCGTAGTGGCGAGCGGTGCTGGGGATCTGGGGAGGCTCAGGCACTGAGGTCCACCTGGTTCAGCGCCTGCTCGATCAGGCGGAGCTGGCGCTTCTGGTCCAGCTCCTCCTCCAGGATCTTGGAGGTCGCCAGAAGCACCAGCTCCGAGACCTGGTTGCGCAGCTGGGCTAGGGCCTGCTCCCGTTCCTGGGCCATCTCCGCCCGGGCGCGGGCCACCACCGCCTGCTGCTCCTTCTCCGCCTTCTCCAGCAGCTCCTGTCGCAGCTGCTCCCCCAGCTGCTGGGCCCGGTCCAGGATCTCCTGCGCCTGGTGGCGAGCCTGGGCCAGGTCCGCCCGCTCCCGCTGCCGCGCCTCCTCGGTTTCCTTCCGGGCCCGCTCCGCCTCGGCCAGAGACTGGGCGATCAGGGCCTGGCGGGTCCCGAGCGCCTTGCTGATGGGGGGAAAGACATAGCGGGAGAGCAGGTAGAGGAGCGCCAGAAAGACCAGCACCTCGATCGGGAAGGTGAGGTTGAGCGCGAGGGGGTTGGCGGCGGCGACCAGCGGCATGGGACTACTTGGCAAAGATGAAGTAGAAGACGAGCACGAGGACCAGATTGATGAAGTAGACGGCCTCGGCCAGGCCCACGGTGACGAAGGTCCAAGTGATCAGCCGCGACTGGGCCTCGGGTTGCCGGGCCACGCCGGCAATCATCTGGGCCCCGGCGAGACCGTCACCGACCGCAGCACCGACGGCTCCGACTCCAATACCGATCAGGGCTCCAGCTACGGCGATTCCGTGCGCGGTGTCGAGCGCCAATTGCAAATCCTCCCAGGTCGATTTGGGGGCTGTGCCCTCAGGCGGCGGCAGCCAACGGGGCGGTCTCCGGTTGCGGTTCCGACTCCTCGGTCTCGGTGGTTGCCAAGCTCAGGTAGATCAGGGTCAAGAGGGCGAAGATGAAGGCCTGCACCACGTCCACGAACAACCCCTCGAACAGCTTCCATACGCCGTTGAAGAAAAAGCCCGCGTAAATGGGCATGAGGGCGATGATCTCGAGCATCAGTGCGGCGGCAAACATGTTGCCGAAGAGTCGCAGGCTGAGAGAGAGGGGATAGCTGAGCTGGGAGATGACGTTGACCGGAATCAGGATGACATAGAAGAACTTGCTCATCCCGGGCGGGTGCAGGTAGTTGATCTTGAGGTAGCCCTTGAAGCCGCGCTGGCGAATCGAGGTGAAGTGCACGAGGAGGATGACGATGATGGCCATGGCCCCGGTGTCGTTGATGTCGGCGGTGGCGGACGTGAGCCGGTCCTGGGTCGGCACCAACTCCAGCCAGTTGCTGACCAGGATGTAGAAGAAGAGGGTGGTGCAGAGCGGCACGGCCCACATGGCGAAGGGACCGATCATCCGGCGGACGTAGTCGTCGACGGTCTCCCAGACCATCTCGATCAGTGCTTGGAAGCGGCCCGGCACGCCTGCGGTCAGGACCCGACGCAGGTACAGCCCCGCCCCCAGGACGACGCCGAAGGCGACCAGGCTGCTGACCACAGTGTCGAGGAAGACGGTCTGGCCGAAGAAGTGGGCGCTCCAGTGCTCGCCCGCCGTCACAGTCGCCCCTAGGAGTACGGGGGGACTCATTTAGCGGTCGACCGGATCACAGCACGGACCGCAATTCCAACCTCGGCCAAGTAGGTCGCCAGGAGACCCAGCACACCCCAAATGCTGACCGGCCCCAGGAGCAGCACCACCACCAAGAGAAGGACCGTGATCACCAGCAGCCGGGGGAGGCTCGAGCCCAAGAAGGCGATGGGCGCTCGTGTCAGGGCGAAGGCGGCGAAGCGGAGGTTGGCCATCCCCACCGCGCCGCCGCCCAGCGCCAGGCCCAAGCCCTTGGGGCCCGCCACCAGGTAGCCCGCCAGGGCCACCACCAGGACCGCCACGACCGCGGCTGCGTAGGCGGTGCGGACCGCCGCCGCCAGCTGGCTCTCGTCCATCAAGGGCAGTTCACCGGCCGCGATATAGGGCCAGGCCGCGGAACACGGCGAGACTCCCGGCGGCGAACCCCAGCACCAGCCCCGACAACGTGAGCCAGGGAAGCGTGTGGAACTGCTTATCCAAAAGGACCCCGGCCACGACCCCACTTCCGACCGTGATCGAGAAGACTCCTACCAAGGCGAGGGCGTCACCCGGGCCCGGCGCTCTCCCGGACCGCCTGGGATCGCCCTCCGAGGACAATTCGGCGGGATCTTATCATGGCCGCCCTCGGGCTTCGGTTGAGATGGATCGTCACTTCCAGGCGCGCTCCTGCCGGCGTGGGCGACACCGGAGCGCCACCTACACTCGCAGCCGTGATCGGGGTCGACGCCAGCCGGGCCTTTCTGGCCCAGCCCACCGGCATCGGGGTCTACGCCACCGAGGTCATCTCCCGGCTGCTGCCGCAGCCCCCGGCCCCGCTCCGCCTCTACCTCAACCGCCGCCAGCCCCCAGCGACCGCCCCACCACTGGCCCCGCAATCGGAGTGGCGGTGCCTGCCCCTCCCCCGCGGTTGGACCAGATTCCGGCTCCGGCGGGAGCTGGCCGCGCATCCCGTGGAGCTGCTCTGGGTCCCCGCCTACCGGTTGCCGCCGGGGCACCTGCCCCGCTCGGTCGTGACTGTCCACGGAGTGGAGCACCGTTTCGCCCCGGACGCCTATCCCTCGGCCGAACGGGAGCAGGTGGAGGACTTCGTCCAAGACGCCCTGAGCCGTGCCGCCCGCGTGATATCGCCGTCGGAGACGACCAAGGCCGACCTAGTCCACCTCTTCGGTGCCGACCCCGCACGGATCACGGTGATCCCCCATGGCGTCAGCCCGGTGCTCCGGCCCCTGGACGCCCCCAGCTGCCGACCGGAGCTGGGGCGCCTTGGCGTCCGACCTCCCTACTTTCTCGTGGTCGGCGCCCACCATCGGCGCAAGAACGTCCCCTTCCTGCTGGAGCGGTTCTCTGAGGCCTTCCCCGCCAGCGGCGGAGAGACCCTGCCCCAGCTGGTGGTGACCAACGCCAGAGGGGCGCCCGAGGCCGGGCTTTCGCGCCTGGGCCGGACCCTTGGGATCTCGGACCGGATCCGGCTGCTGGGCCACGCCTCAGGACCGGCCCTGGCCGCCCTCTACAGCCAGGCGGTCGCCGCCTGCATCCCCTCCCTCTATGAGGGGTTCGGGCTTCCGGCGCTGGAGGCCATGACCTGTGGCGCCCCGGTGCTGGGCACCGCCGCGGGAGGGGTCGAGGAGGTGGCCCAGGGAGCCGCGCTGCTGCTGGCGGCGGACGACCGCCAGGGGTGGGTCGACGGGCTGCGCCGGCTCTTCCGGGAGGAAGCTCTGCGCCGGCATCTGCGGGCGCTTGGTGTTGGCCGGGCCGCCACCTTCAGCTGGGGGCGATCGGCCCGGGCCCACGCAGAGCTGCTGGAGCGAGAGCTGGCGCTGACGCGGTCAGGTCCGCTGACAGGGGCCAGGCCGGGGTCTGCCCCGAAGCGCTGAGCCCGACCCAGGACCGGAGCGGGAAGCGGGCCGGCCCCTGGACCCGCACCCGGATCACCTCGGGCAGGGCGTCGCTCGCCGCCTGGAGCTCCACCAGGCTGTCATGGCCGTAGAACTCGGTCCGGACCACCTGGGCCGAGCAGGCCCCGGGCGCCGTCGCCGAGATGGCGATCTGTTCCGGCCGCACCAGCGCCAGCACTGGACCGTCTCTGGGGGCGGGCCCGGGCCGGAGCCTCAGCTGCCCGAGTGGGGTCGTGACCGCGCCGGACTCCAGGGTCCCCCGGACCAGGTTGGCATCCCCCAGGAAGCGGGCGGTGTCGAGGTCGACCGGGTCGGCATAGAGGGCATGGGGGGAGCCGAACTGGGTCACCCGTCCCCGGCGCAGGAGCGCCAGCTGGTCGGCGGTAGCCAGGGCCTCCTCCTGGTCGTGGGTGACGAGGATGGTTGTCTTCTTGGTCTCGGTCAGGATCCGCCGAACCTCTTCGCGCACCGCCGCCCGCAGGGTCGGATCCAAGCCCGAGAAGGGCTCGTCCAGAAGCAGCAGCTCGGGGTCGATGGCCAAAGCCCGCGCCAGGGCCACTCGCTGCTGCTGCCCCCCTGAGAGCTGGTGGGGGAAGCGGTCGCCGAGCCCATTGAGGCCGACCATCTCCAAGAGGGCCTCCGACCGCGCCCCCCGCTGCCCCCGCCTCAGGCCGAAGCCCACGTTCTGGAGGGCGGTGAGGTGGGGAAAGAGGCCCGCGTCCTGGGGGACGTAGCCCACCAGCCGCCGCTCCGGCGGCAGCGACCGGCGGCCATCGTCGACCACCCGGCCCCGGAGGCGGATCTCGCCCCGGTCGGCCCGCTCCAGGCCCGCGATGAGCCGCAGGAGCGTGGTCTTGCCGCTGCCAGAAGGTCCGAGGATGGCGGTGAGCGAGCCCTCCTCGATCTCGAGGTCGAGGTCGCGCAGGACAACCGAGGCGCCGAAGGCCTTGCCCAGCGCCCGGATCTCGACCGATCTCACAATCCGGTCCCGCGCCGGCGCGGCCTCCGGTTGTACCAGTAGCTCAACAGCAGTCCAGGCCCGAGTGAGATCGCCACCATGGCCCCAGCGTAGGGTGCCGCGGCCCCGTAGGAGACGTTGCCGGTGTAGGCCCAGAACTGGGTGGCGAGAGTCTCCTGCCCGGTCGGGATCAGGACCAGGGTGGCGGTGAGCTCGGTCACGGCCGAGAGGAATACCAGGCAGAACGCGGCGAGAAGGCCGGGGGCGATCAGGGGCAGGGTGACCTGGAGCCGCGCCCGCAGGGCCGAGCTGCCGAGGGAGCGGGCCACCTCCTCCAGCTGCAGTGGCGCCCCCAGCGCCGAAGCCCGCACCGCCACGTACGCCAAGGGGAAGAAGAGGATGGCGTACGCGGCCACCAGGAGCTCCGGGCTCTGATAGACGAAGGTCAGGTAGCGGAGGCTGAAGAAGACCAAAGCCAGGGCGATGACCAACCCTGGCACTCCCTGAACGATGTAGGTGCTCCGCTCCAGAACCCGGATCGGGCGCAGGGGAAAGCGCACCGCCAGCAGCGCCACTGGCAGCGCCAGGAGGGCGGCGATGACCGCGGCGGAGCCGCTGTAGGCCACGGTGTGCCAGAGGGCGTCGGCGACGCTGGCGGTCTGGGGCAGGCTCGAGCTGCCTCCTCGGAAGAGCCAGTAGACGATCACCCCGACCGGCATCCCCAACGCCAGGGCCAGCACCAGTCCCAACCCCCCCAGTGCAGGCCAGCGCCAGCGCCCCAGCGCCTGGGGGGGCCGCCTCACGGGGGCGCCGCTGGTCCGGCCCGCCAGGCGGCCCTGGTCGCGGACCGAGCCCTCGGCGGCCAGGATCAGGAGCCCGAAGGCGACCAATACCAACGAGAGGGCGCTGGCGGCCGGGGCGTTGATGGCCGCCTGGAACTCGGTGAAGATCTCGGTGGTGAAGGTCTGGTAGCCCATGACCTCGAAAGCGCCGTACTCGGCCAATAGCGCCAGCGCCACCAAGAGGCAGCCTGCCAGCAGGGTGGGGCGGGCCTGCCGCAGGGTGATGCGCCAGAAGGTGGCCAGCGGGCCCTGGCCCAGGGTCCGGGCGACGTCTTCCTGGCTGCCGTCGGCGCCTCGGAGGCTGGCCCCCACCGGCAGATAGACCAGCGGGTAGAGGCCCGACGCCATGACCAGTACCGCGCCCCAGAAGCCACTCACCTGGGGGGCGACCGAGACCCAGCTGAAGGCGACGACAAAGTCTGGGACCGCCAGCGGCAGGATCAGCAGCACCGCCCAGAGCCTTCTCCCGGGGAGGTCGCTGCGCTCCACCAGCCAGGCGGCGCCGGTGCCGACTGCGGCCGCCAGGGCGGTCACCACCACCATCAGCCGAACCACGTTCCAGAGCAGCTCTCCGGTCAGCGGTCGGAATACCAGCCCGGAGATCTCCCCCCAGCCGGTCTCGTGGGCCTCCAGCACCAGAAAGGCCAGGGGCAGCAGCAGGACCATGGCCACGGCCACCGCCACCAGCAACAAAGACCGAGGGATGGCACGCCTGCCTCCGGATGGAACCAGCGAGACCAGCCGGGTCAACACCGCCGCCACCGCTAGTGGGCCCGCCTCAGATCAGACCCGCCTGGCGCAGCAACCGCACCGCCTCCGCCCCATCACCGAGCTGGGCCACGGAGAGCGATGCCGGCTTGAGGGTCCGCAGCGGCGGAAGCCCCTTGGCCGCGACCACGTCCGGACGCAGCGGGTACTCGAAGCTGTCTCCTTTGGCCAGGATCTCCTGGCCTCGCTGGCTGACCAGGAAGGCGAGGAACCTCTCGGCGGCGGCCTTGTGAGTGGAGGACTTCAACACCGCCGCCCCGGAGATGTCGAGGAGGTAGCCCGGGTCCCCGGGCGCGAAGTAGGCGATCCGGGACTGCATCTGGCCCGCCCCCAGCTCCTGGCGCAGCCGGTACCAGTAGTAGTGGTTGACGATGCCAATCGCGATCTGACCCGAGTTGACCCGGGCGGTGATGGTCTCGTCGTCGGGGTAGACGTGGGCCTCGGCGTTCGCCGCCAGGCCCCGGAGCCACGCCACAGCCGCGGCCGTGCCGCGGCTGTGGGCGATGGAGGTGACGATCGGCTGGAAGTCAGTCTCCGACGGGGCGATCCCGATCAGACCCCGCCAGCGGGGGTTGGCCAGGGCCAAAGCCGAGGTCGGGAGCTGGTCCGGCCGCAACAGCCGGGTGTTGTAGACCAGCACGCTGACCCGGGCCGAGACCCCCACCCAATCCCCCCGGGGTCCGCTGTCGCGCCGCGGCACCTGGGCCAGGGTCGACTGGGGCAAATCCGCCAGCCTTCCCTTCTGCTCCAGGTACATCAGGGCAGGCGAATTCTCGGTGTAGATGACGTCGGCGGGCGAGTCCCCTCCTTCCTCGACGATCTGGTCCACCAGCACGTCCTCGTCGTTGGAGCGCACCTGCACCTGGATCCCGGTCTCCTTCTGGAAGGCCTGGACCAGAGCGCTGGTGGTCTCGGGGTGCTGGCCGTTGTAGAGGATCAAGGTGGTGCCGTTCCCGCGGCTCCCGCCGCAGCTGGCGAGGAAGAGTCCTGCCAGCACCATCAGGGCCAGCGCCCCCCTGGCCCGAGCGTGGTGTGGCACCGGTCCTCCAACTCGGCGCGGCGCCCGAGGGCGGGACGATCAGGGCCGCGACTCCGTCGTCCTGCCTTAGGTCGGGCTAAGGCGCTGCTTAGGTAGAACTTAGCCCGAGGTTAGGGCCGATGTCAAATGGGACCGCCGTCCGGTCCGGAGCGACCTTGGCCCAGGCGGTTCAGCGCAGGTAGAGCAGGCCCTCGCTGCCCAGCGACTCGATCCGGGCCAGGGCGACCTCCGTCCCCTTGGCGACGCAGTGGCTGGGGTCGGCCAGCACCCGCGCTCGCAGCGGGGTCCGGTGGTCCAACTCCACTCCCACTCGAGCCAGGGCCACCCCCCTTCCCCCCAGCGCCAGTCCCGAGTGGACCGCCTCCGCCCGCAGCCGGGGCGGCAGGTCTCCAATCTGGGAATTGAGCAGGTCGGCCAGCAGCTCCAGCCCCGCATCGCCCTCCCAGCCGCCCGCCGGCGCCGGGCACGCGTCGTGGCACAGGAGGCCCTCGTGGCAGACCACCGCCACCTGGGCCACCTGGGGCAGCAGCAAGCCGAGCGGCAGTGGGGTCCAGGCGGCAACCGGGAGCCCGGCTCCGAGAGCCGCCGCCAGGGGCAGGTCCATCATGTGGGCCATCCGTGCCCCCGAGGCCATGGCCACGTGGAGCAGCACTCGGCGGGAGTCGGTCTGGAGCTCGGCCGGCACCCCCAGCATCAGCTCGTGCCGGGAGAAGAGGAGACGGCCGACGACTCGGAAGATCAGGTGGCGCAGGAGCTGCTCCGCCGCCTTGGGGTCCGCCAGGGTCTCCAGCCCTAAGGGCCAGACGGTCCGGATCTCGTCGGAACGGCTGGCGCCCAGCTCCAGAGCCTCGATGCCCACGGCCAGGGCTCGGCCGGTGGCGCGCTCCTGGGCCAGGACCGCGGGCTCCTCGATGACCAAGCCCTCCCCCCGGCCCCAGACCACCACCTGATCGGGCGAGAGGTCGATGCCGAAGCGGCGCAGGGCCATCCGGCTCAGGCCCGCGGCGGAGCCGGGTGCCGGCGCACCCGAACCCCGAGCCCGGCCAGCTTGCCCACCAGATCCTCGTAGCCCCGATCCAGGTGGTGAAGGTTGGCCAGCCTGGTAGTGCCCTGAGCGCAGAGGCCGCCAATGACCAGGGCCGCCCCGGAGCGGATGTCGGAGATGGTGAGGTCCCCCGCCGCCAGCGGCGCCCCGCCCTGGATGATGGCGCTCCGACCCTGCAGGGTTATCCTCGCCCCCAAGCGACGCAGCTGCTCCACGTACTGGAACCGCCTTTCGAAGAGGGCTTCGGAGACAACGCTCTGACCCCGAGCTTGGGTCATGGTGGCGACGAACTGGGACTGGAGGTCGGTGGGGAAGCCGGGGTGGGGCCAGGTGGTCATGTCCACCCCCCTGAGCCCCTGGCGCGCCGACAGCCGGAGCCAGGTGCCTCCCTCCTCGACCACAACGCCGGCGCGGCGGAGCTTGCGCAGCACCTGGTCCAGGTCCTCGCAGAAGAGGCGGTCGATGACGATCTCGCCACCGGTTGCCGCCGCGGCCATGGCGAAGGTGCCGGCCTCGATGTAGTCGGCGCGAACCCGGTGCTCGGCGGGGTGGAGGCGGTCGACGCCCTCGACCACGATCCGGTCGCCGCCAGCGCCGGCGATGCGGGCTCCCATGGCCCGCAGGCAGAGGGAGAGGTCGACCACATGGGGCTCCCGGGCGGCGTTGGAGATGACCGTGATCCCCTGGGCCAGGGATGCCGCCATCATCAAGTTCTCGGTCCCGGTGACGGTGGGCATGTCGAGCTGGACGTGGGCGCCGTGGAGGCGCCGGGCCCGGGCGCGGATGCCAAACTCGTCCTCGACCACCTCCGCCCCCATCGCCCGCAGGCCCTCCAGGTGCTGCTCCACCCGGCGCATGCCGATGTCGTCGCCGCCTGGAAGGGGTAGTGCCGCCTCCCCCCTGGCGGCCACCAGCGGCCCCAGCACCAGCAGCGAGGCGCGCATGCGCCGCGCCAGCGTGCTGTCGGGCCCGGTGGCCGAGAGAGGTCGCGCGTCGATAGTGACCGAGTCCCGCGCGCGCTCCACCCGTGCGCCCAGGTCCCGGAGCAGCCGGCACATGGTCTCGACGTCCTCGATCCCGGGCACGTTGGTGAGCCGAAGCTCTCCCTGGGTCAGGATGGCAGCCGCCATCTGGGGGAGAGCGCCGTTCTTGCTGCCGCTGACCGTCACCTCGCCCCGCAGCGGAATTGGCCCCTCGATCTCCAGTTCCGGGACGAAGTCGCTGGCCGCGGCCGGCACGGGCTCAGACATGGTGGTGGTCCAGCTCCGCGCGGTCGCACTCAGGGCGTTTCTGGAAGGCGAACCCACCCCGGTGCCAGATCCGCCAGAGCAGGAGCCCCAGCGCCAGCAGCAGCAGCCCCAACGCCACCGCCAGGATCCGCCGGTGGCCGAACACCGCGAGCCCGATGCAGCCCAGGACGGCCGTCACCAGATAAAAGGAGACCGCCGTCTCGCGCTGGGTCAGTCCCAGGGCCAGGAGCCGGTGGTGAAGGTGGCGGCTGTCGGCCGCGGCGAAGCCCACCCCCTGGCGGCGGCGGCGGACGATGGCGAAGGCGGTGTCGCCGATGGGCAGCGCCAGCGCCAGGATTGGCACGAACAGGGCCAAGGCCACCGTGACCTTGGCCACCCCCAGGATGGTGATGATCCCGACCAGCATCCCCAGGACGTGGCTGCCAGAGTCGCCCATGAAGATCCGGGCAGGGGCGAAGTTGAAGGCGAGAAACCCTATGCAGCAGCCGATCAAGGCCGCCGCCAGGAGCATCACCCCACCCTGGCTGGGCTCGACCCCGAGCCGGTTGACCGCAGCCAGGTAGAGCACCCCGCCGACGATGGCGACCACTCCCGCCGCCAGGCCGTCCACCCCGTCCAGGAGGTTGATCGAGTTCTGCATCCCCATGAGCCAGATGATGGTGATTGGTATCGCGGCCCAGGCCAGGGAAATGGCGACGTGGGGCAGGTTGACGGAGGTGATGGTGATGGCGAAGAGCCCGGCCACCGCCAGCGAGCACACTGCTTGGATCACGAGCTTGGTCCAGTAGGCCAGATCCAGGACGTCATCCGCCGCCAGCAGCCCAGCCACCACGACGGCGATCACCACCACCTGGAGCCAGTCCCGGGCCCCGCGCCCGAAGACGGCCATGGCGACGACGAAGCCCGCCATCAGCGCCAGTCCGCCGAGGCGCCCGGTGGGCCGCTGGTGAATGTGCCTGCCCCCGGGCTGGGCCACCGCGCCCACGCGGAAGCTGAGCCACTTGGCCAGGGGCACTGCCGCCACCGTCACGACCACGGCCACCACCAGGATGGGCAGAGCGCTGAGATAGGGATTACTGGGGGTGGGCAACGCCCGGCTCAGGTGTAGGGCAGGGGGAAGGCCTCACAGAGGGCGCGGGCGCGACCGGCCACCTCGCGGGCGACGACGTCGTCGTCGAGGTTGTGGATGGTGCGGGTCACCAGCGCCGCGATCTCGTCCATCTGCTCCAGGCCCATGCCCCTCGTGGTCACCGCCGGGGTCCCGAGACGGATCCCGCTCGGGTTGAACTTGCTGGCCTCGTCGAAGGGAATTGAGTTGCGGTTGACCGTGATCCGGACCCGGTCGAACACCTCCTGCACCTGGCGGCCGGTAAGCCCCAGCGGTCTCAGGTCGATCAGCATCAGGTGGTTGTCGGTGCCACCACTGACCAAGCGCAGCCCGCCCTGGAGCAGGCCCTGGGCCAGCCTCTTGGCATTGGCCACCACCCGCTGGGCATAGCCCTCCATCTCCGGCTGGGACCAGGCCAAAAGCGCCACCGCCTTGGCCGCGATGGCGTGCACCAAAGGCCCGCCCTGGACCCCGGGGAAGACCGCCTTGTCCACCGCCTTGGCATGCGCCTCGGGGCAGAGGATCATCCCACCCCAGGGCCCACGCAGGGTCTTGTGGGTGGTCAGGGTAACCACGTCGGCATAGGGGACGGGACTGGGATGGGCGCCTCCCGCCACCAGCCCGGCGAAGTGGGCCATGTCCACCATCAGCACCGCCCCCACCTCGTGCGCGATGTCCTGGAGCTTGGGGAAGTCGAAGATCCGGGGATAGGCGCTGGCCCCGGCGACCAGGACCTTGGGCCGGACCTCTTGCGCCCGGCGCCGGAGCTCGTCGTAGTCGAGCTGCTCCGTCTCGCGGCTGACCCCGTAGCTCTCGGCGTGGAAGATGATGCCGCTGAAGCTGACCGGCGACCCGTGGGTGAGGTGTCCGCCGTGGCTCAGGTCCAGGCCCAGGATGGTGTCCCCGGGCTTGCAGAACGCCAGGTAGGCGGCCATGTTGGCGGTGCTGCCGCAGTGGGGCTGGACGTTGGCATGCTCTGCTGAGAAGAGGCGGCAGGCCCGATCCTGGGCCAGGGATTCGATCTGGTCGACGTATTCGCAGCCGCCGTAGTAGCGCCGACCGGGGGTGCCCTCGGCGTACTTGTTGGTCAACCAGGAACCGGCCGCCGCCAACACCGCCGGGCTGGCGACGTTCTCGCTGGGAATCAGTTCCAGGGTGTACTGCTGCCGATCCAGCTCCGCCTCCAAGAGCGAGGCCAGCTCGGGGTCGACCCGGTGGATCACGCTGAGCCGCTCCTGCGCCACCGCCACCTCAGTCCCTCCGGATCCCAGGGTCCCCCGCCGCTGTGGACACCCCCAGTTCGCGGGCGCTGAGCCTGCCCTCGCGGAGAAGGACCGGCCGGTCCCGGGTGAGGTCGAGTATAGATGAGGGTGTCCCCGCGATCTGATCTGCCAGAGGATCGTCCAGCGCCCCCGCCAACCCCGGTAGCGCCGCCAGCGCAGCCGCCGCCGCCAGAGCCGGCGGCTGGCCGTGGCGGTTGGCACTGGTGGTGGCCAGAGGACCGCTCGCCCGCAGCAGGGCCAGCGCCGTCTGGTTGTCGGGGATCCGCACTCCGACGGTCCCGCCCCCCCGCAAGGCCCCGGCCCGAGACCGGGCCCGGAGCACCAGGGTCAGCGCCCCCGGCCAGTGCCTGCGGCCCAGTTCCGAGGCGGTGGCGGTCCACCTGACGAAGGGGGCCAGGGCGCCTGCCTCGACCCCCATCAGGATCAGGGGCAGTCGATCCGGCCGCCCCTTGATCCGGTAGAGCCTCTCAATCGCCGAGGGGTCGGTGGCGGCACAGGCCAGACCGTAGACGGTGTCGGTGGGGAAACCGACCACGCCCCCCGCTCGCACGGCCGCGGCGGCCGCGGCCACCCCCCGGGCGTCGGGGCCCCAGAGGCTCCCCTTCAAGCCAGCTCCAGCTCCAGCACCCGCGGGCGGCCGGACAGGTCGGGGTGCGACGAGGTCCGCGCCCCGGGCCAGGTCGCCAGGCACAGCCGCGAGACCGACTCGATGCGCATGGGATCACACTCCAGAAGCACCCGGGCCCCCGGAGCCGCCAGCCGCGCCGCCGCCGGAACCAGCGTCCGGTAGGCGCCGAGCCCATCCTCGCCGCCATCGAGGGCCAGGCGGGGCTCGTAGTCCCGCACTGAGGGCTCCAGCTGGCGCCAGTCCCCAGTCGTCACGTAAGGAGGGTTGCTGACGATCAAGGAGAAGCTCCCTGACTGGCCCAGATCCTGGCTCCAGTCCCCCTCAAGGACCTCCACCTGGGATTCCAGGCTGTGGCGGCCGACGTTGGCGCGCGCCGCAGCCACCGCCTCCGGGCTCAGCTCCCAGGCAGTGATCCGGGTCTGGGGCACCCGCGCTGCCAGGGCAATGGCGACGCAGCCGCTCCCGGTGCCCAGTTCCGCGACCCTGACCTGGGCCGGGGCCGCCTGACTGAGGGCAATCGCGCGCTCAACCAGGAGCTCGGTCTCGGGACGCGGGATCAGAACCGCCCCGGAGACCGAGAACGCCATACCGAAGAACTCCTTCTCGCCGAGCAGCTGGGCCAGGGGACGGCCCCGGGCCCTCTCCCGCAACTGCTGCCGCAAGGGCTCCAGTTCGGACTCGGTCAGGAGCCGCTCGAACTGGAGGTAGAGATCGAGCCGGCCAAACCCCAGGCGCTTGGCGAGAAGCAGCTCCGCCTCGAGGCGGGGCGCCGGCACCCGGGCTCGGGCCAGGTACTTAGCGCTGTGGCGCAGAACCTCCAACAACGAAGCTGGTTTGCGCACTGCGGCGACAGCGTCAGCAGAGGCCATCACATCGCCTCAAGGTCACCTCACTAAGTCGTGACCGATCCTTCACACAAACGGCTCCTCTGCCACGTCCATACCGAGGCTAACCTGACGCTACACCAAATGGACCGACGTCAGATCGCCTCCGCAACTGTGTCCAACCCCACCCGGCGCCGTCGTTTCGGCGGGCGTGCCGGCCAGGCCGTGACCGAGTTCGCCCTGGTTCTGCCGATCGCGGTCCTGATTCTGGGTCTGGCCGCTACCGGAGGACAGATGCTGGCGGAATCGATCACCCTGACCCAGGCCGCCCGCTCCGCCGCCCTGGCCGCCGCCAACGACTACGCCGCAGGTAACTTCAGCGACGAGGTGCACGATGCCACGGTGGCGGCGCAGGACGAACAGGGTGGCTCGGCCTTCACCTGCCCCGGGCACAACTGCGTCTCGGTTAACAACCTCTCAGGCGTTAACTATCCCGGCCAGACGATGGCGGTAGTTGTGATCACGCAGTCCATCGATCCCTTCATCCCCATCGTCCCCCAGATCACGGTCACCGGCACCGCGACCGCACAGGGAGACGTCTGAGATGCGCTGGACCTGGCGTGGGCACCTGC
>JBOHUL010000090.1:0-1533 GCA_050734425.1 Candidatus Dormibacteria bacterium | reverse complement strand
ACAGGCCCGGCGCCGAGCGCGGTGATCAAGGCGTGCAGATCCTCCGCCTGCCCCTCCGGCACGTGGTCGACACGCCCGTCGCTGCGGGCACTGCGCCCCAACCCGCGCGGGTCGTAGGTGACAACCGTGCGGTCCGGGAAGTACGAGGCCAGCGTGCGGAAGCCGCTCGCGTCCATCGGCTGGCCGACCATGAGCAGCGGCGGCCGCCCGCCGGCCGCAGGAAGCGGACCGGCGACGTCGTAGACGATCTCAGCCCCGTCCCTCTGCAGGGTCAGCGTCTCCATGCCTCGAACCCTCCTTGCACCCTCCTTAGCCGGCAAGCAGGCGCTCGAGCTTACCAAGCTGCTCTGACCAGCCCTGCTCCGCGCCCGCCATCGCCTCAGCGGGAGGCATTGGCTCGAAGTACGATTGGCGCAGGCTGAGCGCAGTCCCTCCCGGATCCGCCTCAAAGGTGAGCTCGATCAGGGTCGCGAACAGCTCACCCTGCTGGTCGTTGAAGGCGCGGCCGCTCATGACCAGGCGTCGGGGACGGTCTATCTCGTAGTACTCGCCGCCCATGTAGTGGGAGAACTGTCCCTCGCTGGGGACGGACCCCGGCCACTCCATCGCCAACCGGTAGGTGCCGCCGACACGCAGGTCAACTTCCGCTGCGGGGCAGCTGAAACCCTTGGGCCACCACCATTGCTTGAGCTGGGCAGGGTCGGTGAACGCGTCAAAAACCCGGTCCGGCGAGGCATTTATCACCCGACCGATGACGAGCTGCCTGGCTGGGGCTGCCAGCCGCAGGTCCGGGGTCCCGTGGGACTCATGCATCAGATTCTCTCCTTGGTGGTGGTCGTGTCTGGCGGTGGGAGTGCCAGGTGCTGCTCGAGACGGTCTAGGCGCTCTGTCCATTCGGTGCGTGCCAGCCGGAGCCAGGCGTCTGCGGGGTTGAGTCCCTGGAGGCGGAGCCGGGCGGGACGGCGCTGCCTGTCGCGGCCGCGGCCGATTAGTCCCGCCCGCTCCAGCACCTTGAGGTGCTTGGTGATCGCGGGTTGAGTTAGGGACGAGCCCACGGTGAGCTCGACCACCCCGGCCTCCCCGAAGGCCAGACGCTCGAGGATCGCCCGCCGGGTGGGGTCCGCCAGGGCGGCGAAGGTGCGGCTCAACTGATCCTCAGCTTGCATGACCTAAAGGTTATATAACCTATGAGTACAATGTCAAGCAGGGCTTGTCGCCGTCCGATTTAGATTGCTCCCGGATCGCCCCGACTCCGGGCACCGCGGCGCGCGGCACTGGCCCACGCGCTCCGCCGTGGGCAGCTGGCTCAGACCAGGCGGCGGGTCGTCCAGCCCCCGGAGGCCTCGGCGCAGCGAGAGCAGGCAACCGCGCTCACCGACCAGGCCCGGCGGCCCTGCGGCTGCCGCCTCACCGGGCCCCGCGGCGCCACCGCTGGAGCCGCGCATCCCGGATGGCGACCCGGGCCGCGTTGCGGCCGGGGGCGCCCATGACCCCGCCCCCGGGGTGCGATCCAGAACCCCCCAGATAGAGGCC
>JBOHUL010000089.1:0-34937 GCA_050734425.1 Candidatus Dormibacteria bacterium | reverse complement strand
GTGGTCGAGCAGGGCAACGTCGCGGGAGGCTCCTTCGCACGCTCCCTGGAGCGGGAGGCCGACGCGGGGGGCGTGGAGCACGCGCGGCGGACAGTGCCCCAGAACGACCCCGAGACCACTCTGACCGCGCTCGACTCGTTGGTGGTCGACCCCACCGTCGATGGCGTGGTCGTCATCCAGCCGGTCCGTTCTCTCCCCCTGGGCACGGTGGCGGCGCACCTTCCCGCCAGCAAGGACGTCGAGGCCGTCACCCCGGCCGCCCTGGCCGCCGCCGCGGAGGGCCTGCGGCGGGGGACACCGGTCGCCGAGGCCTGCGTGGCCACTCTCGCCCACCTCGGGATCCAGTGCCCCGGAGCCCGGGTCCTGGTCGTCGGCCACGGCCCCACTGGCGGCCGTCCCATCGCCCAGAGGCTTTTGGCCGCCGGGGCCCAGGTCTCCGTGATCCAGAGCGACATCGATCACGCCGACCCGATTCCCACTTACGAGGTCCTCATCTCGGCAGTGGGGATCGCGGGAGTCATGCCTGACCGCGCGATCCGTCCGGGGAGCACAGTCCTCGACGTCGGCACCGCGATGGTCGAGGGACAGCTCCGCGGCGACGTTTCCCAGAGAGCCGGGGCCAGCGCCGGGCGGATCACACCGGTGCCTGGGGGGCTCGGCCGGATCACGGCCGTCTGTGCCTTGCTGTCGCTGACCGAGCTGGCCGGACTGCAGTCGGGACCGGTGGCCTCGTGGTCGCTGCTTGAAGCGGTGGCACGGACCATCTCCCCCCGGGACGCCGCCGGCGGCGGAGCGGCGGCGGCCATCACCGGGTCGCTGGCGGCAGCGCTGGACGGTCTCTGCCGGCTCCACCGCACTGCGGACGAGATCTCGGAGTCGGGCCAGGCCGCGGTCAGGCTCCTGTTGGCGGCGGATCGCGATCGTCTCGCCTTCGGCCGCTATCAGCAGGCCCGGCGCGATGGCACCCCAGAGGAGCAGGATCGAAGTCGCGAGCAGGTCCTGGCGACCCCAGCGGAGATCGCGGAGCAGCTGCGACAGCTCGAAACGCGACTCAGGTCACTTGAGACGTCGGCCGCCCTCGACCTGGACCGGCGCCTGGCGTTGGAGCTGGCGGTCTCAGCCCGGGAGGCGGTGAGCCGCCTCCGCGAGGCCTTCGCCAGCACCATGTGAACCGCGGAGCCCACCGGGCGAGGATCAGGGGATGAGGACGGCAGCGCCAGGGATGTGGTCGGACTCAAGTTCGCCCAAGACCATGTCGGCCTGGGCCAAGGGAAACCGCTCGACCTGGGTCTGGATGCCGACCTCGTCCACCGCCTGGAGGAACTCGCTGGCGTCCTGACGGGTGAAGTTGGCGACGCTCTGCAGCCGACG
This sequence comes from Candidatus Dormibacteria bacterium, assembly GCA_050734425.1. Lineage (GTDB taxonomy): Bacteria > Chloroflexota > Dormibacteria > Aeolococcales > Bog-877 > Bog-877. The sequence goes on along the minus strand of JBOHUL010000089.1, from coordinate 33,566 downwards.
CTCCCAGTAGAGAAGCTCGTACGGGAAGGCGGGCATCTCGTCCAGATGGATGGCGTTGACCACGCAGATTCCGCCCCGGTCGAGCGCTCGAAGGGCGTCCACGACCACCGAGCCCACGGGCGCGAAGGTGATCGCCGCCTGGAGCGGCCACGGTGGGGAATCGCCCAGGCCCCCCACCCAGGCCACCCCCGCGGCCCGCGCCCGCTCCTGCGCCTGCTGGTCCCGAGTCACCACCGCCACCTCGCAGCCTCGCGCTTTGGCGACCTGATTGACCAGGAGGGCCGAGGCGCCGAAGCCGTACAGCCCCAGGTGGTCGCCCGATTTGGCGCCGGTCAGTCGGAAGGCCCGGTAGCCAATCACCCCACCACAGAGCAACGGCGCCAGCGCCACCGGGTCGGCTGCCTGGGGCAGCTCCAGGGTGAAGTCGGCCCGGGCCAGCGCCCGGCTGGCAAAGCCGCCGTCGCGATCCCAGCCGGTGAAGGTGGCCCGGGCGCAGAGATTCTCCTGACCCCTTTGGCATGACTGGCAGGAGCCACAGCTTGTGGCCAGCCAGCCCACCCCTCGGCGCCGCCCCAGGAGCGAGGGGTCGCCCCCCTCGCCCACCGCCAGCACCCGGCCGACGATCTGGTGCCCGGGGACCAGTGGCAGCGTCCGGGCGGCCAGGTCCCCACGGCAGATCTGAAGGTCGGTGCGGCAGACTGCGCAGGCCTCCACTTGGAGCAGCAGGTCCCCTGGTCCGGGAGTGGGATCTGGCCTCTCAGCCCAGGTGAGCGGACCGCGGCCGGCCTGCAGCGCCATCACCTCCATGGCCTCATTCTGGCCCGGCGCTCCAGTCCGGGGCCGGTACGCTTGCCAGGTGCGGTGGTCAGAGCTGGCCCGCGCCATCGGCGGGCCGGTCGACCCGGAACCGGTTCCCGATCCGGAGATCACGGGCATCGCCTACGATTCCGGCCAGGTCGAGGACGGCATGGTCTTCGTCGCCGTGCCGGGCCAGCACCATGACGGCCACGACTTCGTCGAGACCGCCTTCGACCGCGGTGCGGCGCTGGCGGTGGTGCAGCGCCGGGTGGAGGCGGCGCGGCCCCAGGTCGTGGTCGAGGACAGTCGTCGGGCCCTGGCCCAGCTGGCGGCCGTCTTCTTCGGCCGACCCTCGGAGCGCCTTCAGGTGGTGGGGGTGACGGGGACCGACGGCAAGACCACCACCACCACCTTGCTTCAGGCGGCTCTGTCCGAGAGCCTGGGACTGGCTGGCAGCCTCAGCACGGTCGACTTCCGGATGGGCCGCGAGATCTTCCCCAACCTGAGCCGCCAGACGACGCTGGAGTCGCTGGATCTGCAGCGATGGCTGCGCCGGATGGCGGATGCCTCCTGCCGGGCGGTGGCGCTGGAGGCAACCTCCCACGGCCTGGCTTTGGGGCGTCTCGACAGCGTCCGCTTCGCCGGAGCCGTCTTCACCAACATCACCCACGAGCACCTGGACTTCCACGGGACCTGGGAGGCGTACTTTGAGGCCAAGGCGTCCCTGCTGGCGCGGGCCGGCGCCGCCGGCGGCTTCGCCGTTCTTAACCGCGACGACCAGAGGGCCTTTCCCGAGCTGCGACGGCGGGCCCCGGAGCGGACCCTCACGTACAGCGCCCAGGGCAACCGGGCCGCGGACCTCGTCGCCAGCGGGGTGGCAGCTCACGGCTCGGGACTTGGGTTCAGGGCCCGCACCCCGGCGGGGCCGGCCGAAGTCCATCTCGGGATGGCCGGACGCTGGAACGTGGGTAACGCCCTGGCGGCGCTGGGTGCAGGCCTCCTCATGGAACAGCCGCTGGAAGCGCTGGTGCGGGGCCTGGAGCGCCTTCCCGCGATATCCGGGCGGATGGAGTCGGTCGAGCTGGGGCAGCCCTTCTCGGTGATCGTCGACTACGCCCACACCCCGGCGGCCCTGACCCAGGCGCTGGCGGAGCTCCGAAGCGCGACCGCGGGACGCCTCTGGGTCGTCTTCGGCAGCGCCGGGGAGCGGGACCTGGCCAAGCGGCGCGAGATGGGCAGGATCGCGGCCAGGCTGGCGGACCAAGTGGTGATCACCTCGGAGGATCCGCGGGGAGAGGACCCGCGGGCCATCGTGGAGGAGATCGCCGCCGGCGCGGTCGAGGCCGGACGCCAGCAGGGAGTCGACCTCCATCTGGAGCCGGATCGAGAGCAGGCGGTGCGGCTGGCACTCGGGCAGGCGCTGCGGGGAGACACGGTCCTGCTGGCGGGCAAGGGTCACGAGCGCAGCATCATCGGTGCGGACGGGTCCCAGCCCTGGGACGAGCGCGAGATGGCCGTCAGAGCGCTGCGCCAGCTGCGGCGCGCCTGAGATCCATGCCAGGGCAAAGCCTCCGAGCCAAGCAGGACCCGGGGATCGCACGCCTCTGTGCGGCGCTTGGAGCCAAGGTCTCCACCGAACGCTCCGACCGCCAGCAGCACTCCAGGGACGAGTCCCACCACCCGGCGGCCCTGCCCGCCGCGGTCGTGACCTGCACGTCGCGGGACGACATAGTCGAGACGGTCCGGATCTGCTCCGAGTCTCGGCTGCCAGTCACCCCCTTCGGGGCCGGGACCGGCCTCGAGGGGGGCGCGATCGCCGCCCGAGGTGGCATCAGCCTCGACCTCTCCCAGATGAACCGCATCCTCCGGCTGGCCCTGGACGACCTCGACGCCACCGTGGAGGCTGGCGTCCGACTCAGCCAGCTGAATCGCCGGCTCCGCCAGGACGGGCTCTTCTTTCCCGTCGACCCCGGCTCGGACCCCACCCTGGGAGGCATGGCCGCGACCAGCGCCAGCGGCACCAACGCGGTCCGCTACGGGACGATGAAGAGCAGCGTCCTCGACCTCACCGTGGTGCTGGCCTCGGGCGAGGTGGTCAGGACCGGGGGCCGCGCCCGAAAGTCCGCCGCCGGATATGACCTAACCCACCTCTTCGTCGGCTCAGAAGGCACCCTCGGCATCATCACCGAGCTCACCCTCCGGGTCTGGGGATTGCCGGAGTCGGTCGCGGCGGCGGTCGCCAGCCTGGGCTCCTTGGGACAGGCGGTACAAGCCGTGATCGAGATGATCCAGCTGGGGATCCCGCTGGCCCGGATCGAGCTTCTGGACGAGGTCATGGTCGACGGCGTCAACCGCTTCAGCCAGCTGGAGCTCGCGGTCCGCCCCACGCTCTTGCTGGAGTTCCATGGGGCACCCCAGGCCGTCCGGGAGCAGGTGGAGGAGGCGGGCCGGATCGTCGAGGCCCATGGCGGCCAGCTGGACTGGAAGCGGACGGCTCCCGAACGGCGCCGTCTCTGGGAGGCACGACACCACGCCTTCTACGCCGCCAAGTCGCTCCGCCCCGGCTCCATCGCCTGGGCCACCGACGTCTGCGTCCCGATCTCGGCCCTGGCCGAATGCATCGTCCAGACCAAGCGGGACATCGTCGCCAGCGGCCTGCTCGCGCCCATCGTCGGCCACGTCGGCGACGGCAACTTCCACCTCACCTTCGTGCTCTCGCCCGATGACCCCGACGAGATGGCCGCGGCGGCGGCTTTGGATCGGCGGCTGGTGCGCCGGGCCCTGGCCTTGGACGGCACCTGCACGGGCGAACACGGGATCGGGATGGGCAAGATGGAGTTTCTGCAAGAGGAACATGGGACCGGCGTGGGGCTGATGCGCCGGCTCAAGCACACGCTCGACCCCGAGGGCATTCTCAACCCGGGCAAGGTGATCGCCGGCACCGGTCTGGCGCCACCTTGAGCTGGGACTCGCCGCCACAACCAAGGGAGTACCTGGAGGGGCTGCCCCGCTACGCCGCCGGTCGGGAGCCGGAGGGCCTCGAGGGGGGTCGCTCGATCAAGCTGTCGTCCAACGAGTCCCCGTATCCCCTTCCCGCCGCGATGGTCGAGGCGATGGCCCAGGCGGCGCGCCAGGCCAACCGCTACCCCCCGGATGGTCGCGAGCTGGCCCGGCGCCTGGCGGCGGGTGCAGGCGTACCACCGGAGATGGTGACCCTGGCGGGCGGGTCGCTGGTGCTCCTGCGCGACCTCCTCAGCGCCTACGCCGGGGCCGGTGGCGAGGTGCTCTACGGCTGGCGCTCATATGAGGCCTACCCCATCCTGGTCCAGACCACGGGCGCCCGCTCGACCCGGGTGCCGCTGCGACACCAGGAGCTGGACCTCCGGGGGCTGGCGGCGGCCGCCAGCGCCAGCACCCGGGTCGTGCTCCTGGCCAACCCAAACAACCCGACCGGGACCGTCGTCGGCCCGGAGGCCTTGGAGGAGTTCGCCCAAGGCCTGCCTCGGAGCTGCCTCCTGGTCCTGGACGAGGCCTACAGCGAGTACGCCGATCCGGATCTGGGTCCGGAGGGAATCCAGCTGGCCCGAGAGCTGGCCAACGTCGTCACCCTGCGCACCTTCTCCAAGGCCCAGGCCCTGGCGGGGATGCGGGTCGGCTGGGGCGTGGCCCACCCGGACGTGGTCGACGTGCTGCAGCGGGTTGCCCTGCCCTTCACCCTGACAGCCGTGGCCCAGGCGGCGGCACTCGCAGCCCTGGACCACTCAGAGGAGCTTCAAGCGCAGGTGCGGGAGACGATCGGCGAGCGCGACAGGGTCACCACGCAGCTGCGGCTCCAAGGGTTCCCCGTGCCACCGTCGCGGGCCAACTTCGTCTGGCTCCCCCTCGGGGCGGGCTCGGGGCAGTTCCTCGACTGCTGCGCCAGCGCCGGCATCGGGGTCCGCCGCTTCGCCGAGGACGGCGTCCGGGTCACCATCGGGACGCCCGAGGAGAACGACCGCCTGCTCGAGGCCGCCAGCGACTTCGCCGGGCGCCCCCCGGGTCCGGCCCCCGCCTCGGCTTTGGGCTGAGCCTCCGTCCCTGAGCAGGGTGCACGCCTCCGGCCCCGGCTGGCATCCTATTCGGGGGCAACTCGTGCTGGACGGGGAGGACTCGGTGAGCAGGAGCGACTCGTTGGGCCGCGGCTGGCGGGCAGCTCTGCGGAGATGGGGTGCATAAGTGACAGCCCCCGTCACCAGCGCCGTGGTACAACTCGGCCCGAGGGGGCTGCCTCCGGAGGAGGTCGTGGCCGTCGCTCGGGAGGGGGCCCGGGTCGCGATCTCCGCGGAGGCCTTGGGGGCCATGGCCCGGGCGCGGGCCCTGGTGGAGCAGGCGGCCGAGCGGACGGAGCCCGTCTACGGGGTGTCCACCGGCTTCGGGCTCCTGGCCACTACCCGGATCGCCAGCGAGCGCCGCTCGGAACTCCAGCATGCCCTGATCCGCTCCCATGCCGCCGGCATGGGCGAGCCGGTGGAGCGTGAGGTTGTCCGGGCGATGATGCTGCTCCGGGCCAGAAGTCTCTGTCTCGGGTTGTGCGGCGCCCGGCCTGAGGTGGCCCAGGGCTTGGTCGACCTCCTCAACGCCAGCATCACCCCAGTCGTCCCCGAACACGGCTCGCTCGGCGCGAGCGGCGATCTCGCCCCTCTCGCCCACATGTCGCTGGTCCTGGTGGGCGAGGGCCTGGCCCAGCTCGAGGACGGCCGGACCGTGGGCGGAGCTGAGGCACTTCAAGGCGCCGGGCTGAAGCCGCTAAAGCTGGAGGTCAAGGACGGCCTCAGCCTCATCAACGGCACCGACGGGATGCTGGGGATGCTGGTGCTGGCCCTGGCCGACCTCGCGGTGCTGCTCCCCACCGCCGACATCGCCGCCGCCCTCTCCACTGAGGCCCTGCTGGGCACCGACCGGCCCTTCGCCGCCGACCTGCAGCAGATCCGGCCCCACCCGGGACAGATCCAGAGCGCCGCCAACCTGCGCCGGCTGCTCTCTGACTCACCCCTTATGGCCTCGCACCGGGAGTCGTCTCACGTAGTCCAGGACGCCTACTCCATCCGCTGCGCCCCCCAGGTGCTGGGCGCCGCCCGCGACACCCGCGACTTCGCAGCCCAGGTGGCCGCCCGCGAGCTGGAGTCGGCGGTGGACAACCCGGTGGTCCTGCCCGATGGGCGGGTGGAGTCCACCGGCAACTTCCACGGTGAGCCCCTGGCCTTCGCCTGCGACTTTCTGGCCATAGCCGCCGCGGAGGTCGGCGCCATCGCCGAGCGGCGGGTGGACCGGCTCCTGGACCCGGCCCGCTCCAACGGCCTGCCTCCCTTCCTGGCCCCGGACGCCGGCGTCAACTCCGGGCTGATGATCGCCCAGTACACGGCCGCCGCCATCGTGGCCGAGAACCGCCGCCTGGCGGCCCCGGCCAGCGTCGACTCACTGCCCACCTCGGGGATGCAGGAGGACCATGTCTCGATGGGCTGGGGCGCCGCCCGCAAGCTGCGGCGAGTGCTGACCAACCTCTCCCGGCTATTGGCCGTGGAGCTGCTCAGCGCCTCGCGGGCCCTGGAGCTGCGAGCGCCACTTCAGCCCTCGGGGGTGGACGCCCAGATCGCCCATGTGGTTCGAAGCTGTGGCGGCGGCCCCGGTCCCGACCGTTTTTTGGCACCTGAGCTAGAGGCGGTCACCCAACAGGTGATCACGGGGCAGGTGCTGAGGACCGCCCAGTCAATCGTCGGCGACCTTCTCTGAGGTTCAAGCGCAAGCGGGCTGCCATCCTGCCACGGTGACACCTCGGGTCAACGATGTTCTATCTGTGATCATTGACCGCACAGTGAGGGCCGTGCTACAAACGACTGAATCGAGTGGGCCGGACCCATCGCCGCCGCCCGGGTCCGGAGATAGAGGAGACTGGCGGTGCTGTCGATCTCGTCGGTGAGCGAGGCGGTCTACCGCCACCTGCAGCGGCAGATCCTGAGCGAGCTGAGTCCGGGACAGCCCCTCCGGTTGCGGGAGCTGGCGAACCAGCTGGGAGTAAGCACCACCCCGGTGCGTTCGGCCCTGGAACGGCTGGCCGCAGACGGGCTGGTGCTGCACGCCGGTCGCAAGGGGACCACGGTGGCTCCCCTCTCCCTGGCCGACTTCCGTGACATCTACGCTGTCAGGCGGAGCCTGGAGGGGACTGCGGCTCGGCTCGGGGCGGCGGCACTGGACGCCGCCGGGGTGACCGCGATGGAGGGTCAGCTGAGCCAGCTGGAGCACATCGCAAGCTCAGCCAGGCTTCGCATCGGCGCCTACCTGGGAGCAGAGTGGGAGATGCACCTCATCTGTTACCGGGCGGCGGGCCTTCCGCGGCTGCTGAAGGAGATCGAGGCGTACCGACAGCAGGCGGAGCGCTACTTCCGCCTGGCGCTGCTGGACGGAGCCAACGCCGCCAGCGACCTCCAGCACCAGCGCACGTTCTGTGACGCCTGCGCCTCCCACGATCCTGGGCAGGCCGAGGCGGCGGCCCAGCTGCTGATCGACTGGACCGTGGAACAGGTGGCGCCACTGATCCTGCGCTCCCCCGAGGGCGCCCAGGTCGCGCTCCGCGGCTCAGAGGCAATCTCGGATGACTAGCGCCTCTGGCGCCCGACCGGTGCGAGCGCCCCGGGGAAGCGAACTCAGCTGCCAGGGCTGGCCCCAGGAGGCGGCGCTGCGGATGCTGATGAACAACCTGGACCCCGAGGTTGGCGAGAACCCGGACCAGCTGATCGTCTATGGAGGCTCGGGGCGGGCCGCCCGCTCCTGGGAGGCGTTCGACGCCATCGTCAGCTGCCTGCGCCGGCTCAAGGGAGACGAGACCCTGCTGGTTCAGTCGGGCAAGCCGGTTGGAGTCTTCGAGACCCATGAGTGGGCTCCCCGGGTCCTGATCGCCAACGCCCTGCTGGTGCCGCAGTGGGCGACCCCCGAGGAGTTCCGCCGGCTGGAGCAGGCGGGCCTGACCATGTACGGCCAGATGACCGCCGGATCCTGGATCTACATCGGCACCCAGGGCATCCTCCAGGGAACCTACGAGACCTTCGCTGCCATCGCCAACAAGCGCTTCGGGGGCTCCCTGGCCGGCACCGTGTCTCTGACTGCGGGCCTGGGGGGCATGGGTGGCGCCCAGCCCCTCGCCATCACCATGAACGGGGGGGTCGCCCTGTGCATCGAGGTCGACCCGGATCGGATCCAGCGGCGCCTGGACCACCGCTATCTGGACCGCTGGGCCCGCGACCTGGACGACGCCCTGGCCCAGGCGGAAGCAGCCCGAGAGGGACGGCAGGCGGTCTCGATCGCGGTTCTCGGCAACGCTGCGGAGCTGGTTCCTGAGATCGCCAGGCGTGACTTTGGCGTGGACGTTGCCACGGACCAGACCCCGGCCCACGATGCCCTCATGTACCTGCCTCGCGGGCTGACTCTGCCCGAGGCCGCCGATCTCCGGATCGAGGACCCCGACGAGTACGTGCGCCGCAGCCGGGAGTCGATGTCCCGGCATGTCACCGCCCTGGTCGAGCTGATGGACCGGGGAGCGGAGGTGTTCGATTACGGCAACAGCCTTCGGGCCGAGGCCGAACTGGGCGGCTGCACCCGCGCCTTCGCCTATCCCGGCTTCGTCCCCGCCTACATCCGCCCGCTCTTCAGCGAGGGCAAGGGGCCCTTCCGCTGGGCGGCCCTGAGCGGGGACCCGGAGGACATCGCGAGGACCGACGAGGCGGTCCTGGCAGAGTTCCCCGAGAACGAGAGCCTGGCGCGCTGGATCCGGATGGCAAGGGAACGGGTGGCGTTCCAGGGCCTGCCGGCGCGGATCTGCTGGCTCGGCTACGGCGAACGCGACCGCCTGGGGCTGCGCTTCAACCGGATGGTGGCCAAGGGTGAGCTCAAGGCGCCGATCGTCATCGGCCGTGACCACCTGGACTCGGGTTCGGTGGCCTCGCCCTATCGGGAGACGGAGGCCATGCAGGACGGCAGCGACGCGATCGCCGACTGGCCGATCCTCAACGCCCTGCTCAACACCGCCAGCGGGGCCACCTGGGTCTCGGTGCACCACGGTGGGGGCGTGGGGATCGGGCGCTCGCTGCACGCGGGGCTGGTGGCCCTGGCGGACGGCACGGAACTCGGGGCGCAGAAGCTGGCCCGCTGCCTCCGCAACGACCCCGGCACCGGGGTCATGCGCCACGCGGACGCCGGCTACGAGATCGCCCTCGACACCGCCCGGCAAAGGGGCGTCCGGATCCCGATGCAAGAGGGCTCGTGACCTCCTGGCTGGCGGAGCTGGCCTTCATGGGCGACGAGATCCGGCCCCGGGTGCTGCTCGAGGCCAACGCAGGCAGGCTGGCCCGGGTGGAGCCACTGGCCATGGAGGTCGCCCCCCCGGCCGGGACCCGGGTGCTCTCGGGGCTGACCCTGCCTGGCCTGGCCAACGTCCACTCCCACGCCTTCCACCGCGCACTGCGGGGACGATGTCAGGAACCAGAGTCCGGCGGCAGCGACTTCTGGGGCTGGCGGCGGCGGATGTACGCTCTGGCCGGATTCCTCGACCCGGAGCAGTACTTCGAGCTGTGCCGCGCAGCCCTGGGCGAGATGGCGCTGGCGGGGGTGGCCGCAGTGGGGGAGTTCCACTACCTCCATCACCGTCCGGGAGGGGCCCCGTACTCCCGCCCCGAGATGGAGGAGGCGCTGGTGGCAGCGGCCTCGGAGGCGGGGGTGCGGCTGACCCTGCTCGACACCTGCTACCTCCGCCCCGGCTTCGGGGTGGACCAACTCCAGGGGGCCGCCCGCCGCTTCGGCGACGGGACCGCGGCCGCATGGGCCCGGCGGGCGGAGCGACTGGTGGAGACCGACACCCTGCGCCGTGGCGCCGCCATCCACAGCGTCCGGGCGGTGGACCCCGCCTCCATGCGCCAGGTGGGGGCCTGGGCCCGCGAGCGCGGGGCTCCGCTGCACCTGCACCTCTCGGAGCAGCCCGAGGAGAACCGCGACTGCCTCCGGGCGACGGGCATGACCCCTACAGAGCTGGTGCGGGCCGCCGAGGTCCTGGGGCCGGGCACGACCGCGATCCACGCCATCCACCTGAGCCCCGAGGACGTCGCCCGGCTGGGGAGCAGCGAGACCACGGTCTGCGCCTGTCCCACCACCGAGAGGGACCTTGGTGACGGCGTCTGTCCCGCGGCGGAGCTGGCCCGGGCGGGGAGCCGTCTCTGCCTCGGCAGCGACAGCAACGCCGTCACCGACCTCTTCGAGGAAGCTCGGGCGCTGGAGCTGGACCTGCGCCTGGTCAGCCATCGCCGGGGTGGGATCGCCGCCCAGGAGCTGCTCCGAGCCGCGAGCGGCCACGGGATGGCGGCCCTGGGTTGGGACTCGGGAGAACTGTGCCGGGGGCGGCTGGCGGATTTCGCCACCCTGGAGCTCCAGAGCCCCCGCCTGGCCGGCGCCGGGGTTGCCGACCTCGTCCCCCGGACCGTCTTCGGCGCCACCGCTGCCGACGTGAGCTCGCTGGTGGTGGGGGGTAGGGAGGTGGTCCGGGACGGGCACCACCTGGCCCTCGGCAGCGTCGCCGAACGGCTTGAGACAGTGCTCGAGGCACTGGAGCCGGCCTGGAGCAGGGCGGTCGAGGAGGTCACCGGGTGAACATGCTGCTGACCCGCGTGGGGCGCCTGTTCAGCGCTCAACAGCCGGTCCTGGAGGACGTAGACGTGCTCATCCGGGACGGGTTGGTCGCGGAGGTGGGCGAGAGCGGCTCCGTGGCGGTGGAGGAGGACCCGGACGAGTACGACTGCGGCGGGGCACTGCTCACGGCGGGCCTGGTCGACGCGCACACGCACCCGGTCTACGCCCGGCCCCGCCTGGCAGAGGTCGCGGCCCGGTCCCGGGGGGCTGACTACGCCGAGATCGCGGAGAAAGGGGGAGGGATCACCGCGACCAGGCGGGAGACCAAGGCCGCCTCCTGGCCCTCGCTGGAGCGCGATCTGCGGCTGCGGCTTCAGAGCTGGCTCGAGGCCGGCACCACCACGGTCGAGGCCAAGACCGGCTACTGGCTCGACGAGGAGGGCGAGCTGGGGGCGGTGGAGCTGCTGCAGCGGCTGCGCTCCGACTCCTCCCTGCCTCACGTGGCGATCACCTTCCTTGGCGCCCACTCCCTGCCCCCGGAGTTCGCCCAAGACCGCCACCACTTCGTCGAGGCGGTCGCCAGCTGGGGAGCCACGGCCAGGCGCCGGGGGGCCGACTTCGCCGACGTCTTCTGCGACCGGGGTGCCTTCTCGGTTCCGGAGTCGCGCCAGATCCTGGTACGGGCCCGAGGGGATGGGCTCGGGCTACGCATCCACGCCGATGAGCTGGCTCTGACCGGCGGCACGCGCCTGGCGGTTGAGCTGCGTGCCGCCTCGGCCGACCACCTGCTCCGGATCGGAGACGAGGAGATCCGGCTGCTGGCGAACTCGCAGACGGTCGCGACCCTCTGCCCGGTGACGGCCCTCTCGATGGGGGTGACGCCCCCGGCCCGCCGCCTGGTGGACGCCGGGGTCACCCTGGCGCTCGGCAGTGACCACAACCCGGGCACCTCCGGGGCGACCTCGATGGCCCTGATCCTCTGGCTCGCCGTCTCGGAGCTGGGCCTGAGCATCGAGGAGGGGCTGGAGGCCGCCACTCTGGGCGGGGCTCGCTCCCTTCGGATCGAGACTCGGGGGCGGATCGCCAGAGGCATGGAGGCAGACCTGGTCCTGTGGGACGCCGACCACGAGGGGGCCTTCGCCTGGAACCCCGTCACCCGCCCGCTCCAGGTCTGGCGCGCCGGGCGGCTCTGCAGCCCCGAACCGCCCGCCGGTTGAGGCGGCAGAGGTCCTCACAGGCAAGCTCCCGGCCAGGGCGGGCTAGCGACTGAGGCGGGCCGCGAAGCGGAGCAGGTGGCTCCCACCCACCGCCTCGACCCGGAGCCCGGTCAGCGTGGGAAAGAGCGGAGCCAGGTCGGCGGCCGTGCCCCGGTCCCAGAACGAGCTTCCCACGTGGACCAGGCCCTCGCCGCCGGGTCGGAGGAGCCGGGCCGCCAGCCCCAGCAGCCTTGGGGGCGGCACGGCCGCCCGGGAGACCATCACATCCACCCCCGACACTTCCCCCGTCCCTGCCAGTTCGGCCGCGTCCCGGGCCAGAACCCTGACCCCTCCCAGCCCCAGCTGCCCGAGACTGCTGAGCAGAAAGGCGGCCCTGGCCCGGCTGCGCTCAACCAGGACCACTCGCAGCTCCTGGCGCGCCACGGCTAGGGGGATCCCGGGAACTCCGCCGCCACTCCCCAGATCGAGGACGGTCTCCCCAGCATGCCACTCGCGCGCCCGCAGCAGGTCGAGGGACTCCTCGACATGCCGCGACCAGGCCTCCTCGCGTGGCACCCGGGTCAGTTTGAGGGCGGGCTGGGCCCCATAGAGAATGTCGAGGTAGAGCTCCAGCTGCCTCCTCTGCCCTGGCGTGAGGCCACCTCCTGTACCTCCGGGTAGCGTCCCCGGCACGGCGGACTTGCGGCTCAGCTGAGCACGTCGCGTCGCGCCAGCGAGGTCAGCGCCAGAAGCAGGAGCAGCACCCACCAGGCAGCGATGACGAGGCCAGTCTGTTCCAGGGAGGTGGCGACCTGGGGCTGGGGCAGACCGCTTACCGTGCCCGAGGGTTGCACCTGGAGCAGGTTGGGCAGACGGTTGAGACTGGGCCCGAAGAGCAGCGCCGTGACGTCCTTCCAGATCGGGGAGCCGGTCAGGCGGCTCACTTGGGCCAGGCCGACCGAGAGCGCGTTGTCCACCGGGAAGAACACCACCGCCAGGATCATGCCCCCAGACTGGGAGCGCCAGAGCGTCGCCAGGCATGCCGCCAGAAGCACGCAGGAGGCGACGCTGATGGCGCAGAAGCCGGCGGCCAGCCCGGCGTCATCCCAGGCCGAGGCGGGCAAGGACTCGAGCGGGGCCAGGCCGCCGGTCTGGTGCAGGACTACGACAGACGTCCCGGCTGCGGCCAGCACCGCATACCCGACCAGCAGCGCCAGCCCGAAGATGCAGAGGGCTGCGATCTTCGCCAAGAGCAACTGCCAGCGCCCGGTGCCCCGGGCCAGGAGCAGCCGGATTGTGCCCAGCTGGTACTCCATCCCGACCAGGCGGGAGCCCGCCAGGAGCAGGGCGATTCCGGCACCGGCGGCGAAGAACGCCTCCAGGGGCTGGAGAAAGTCCTTGAACCCGACCAGGGGCCGGCTGGTGAATAGATGCCGGAACGAGGTCTCGGTGCCGGCGACGGTCATGAAGAGCGCCAAGAAGAGCAGGCCCAAGCCCACCACCACCCAGGTGGAGTGGAGGCAGCGGAGCTTGTGCAGTTCGCCCCGGAGGGCGCCCGTGAAGCTGGCGCGCGGGATACGCGCCCGGGGAGTCCTGGCTCGGGGCAGGCTGGAGGCGGTCAATCCCCGTCCCCGGTGAGCTCGAGGAAGACGTCCTCCAAATCTTTCTGCCGCCGGCCGATGGCGTCGGGGACAAAGCCTCCCTGGCTCAGGACCAGGTTGAGCTCCCGGCCTCGGCCGTTGGGGGCCTCGGTGATGATCGCCCCCTCCGAGTCGAGATAGGCCCCCTCCCCCCAGGGCTGATGGTGGAGCAGCTCCAGGGCACCGCCGGGGTCCTCGACCTGGACCAGGAACGCAGCCCCTTGGTCCCGCAGCTCCCCGATCCTGCCGACCCGGACCAGCTGGCCCCGTCGGAGGATCGCCACCCGATCGCAGAGACGTTCGACCTCCCCCAGGACATGACTGGACATGAAGACCGTCTTGCCCATGTCCCGCAGGCGCTGGAGCAGGGAGCGCACTGAGCGGATCCCGGCCGGGTCGAGGCCGTTGGCGGGTTCGTCCAGAACCAGAAGGTCGGGGTCGTGGAGCAGGGCCGCCGCCAGCCCCAGCCGCTGGCGCATGCCCAGGGAGTAGCTGGCGACCCGGTCCCGTTGCCGGTCCCCGAGGTCGACCAGCCGCAGCAGCTCGTCGATCCGCGCGCTCGCCGCACCGCCCAGGGGGAGGGCGAAGGCGGCGAGGTTGTCCCGGCCCCGAAGCTGCGGGTAGAGAGCGGGTGTCTCCACCAGCGGCCCCACGCGGGGGAGGACTGCGCGCCCCGTCTGCGCGACATCGGCGCCGAAGATCTCGACCCAGCCGGAGGTGGGCGCGATCAGGCCCAGGATCATGCGCATGGTGGTGGTCTTGCCCGCACCGTTAGGCCCAAGGAAGCCAAAGATCTCTCCCGCCCGGACCTCGAAACTCAGGTGATCGACAACTGTCCGGGAGCCGAAGCGCTTGCAGAGGTCGTGGATCGCCAGCACCGTCTCCCCTCCCCCTTCCCTTCGGGTCCACCCTCCAGGCGCCGCCAGTTCGGCGGGAGTGGCCAGGGTCGCCGCCCGGCGCGCCTGCTGAGCGCCTCGCCCACCTCTGTCCTGGTCCGGCATCGGCCAATGATCACAGGTAGCCGCCAGCCCGAGACCGAGGCTGACGGCGTCGTTCACAACCGCGTCCTCGACCTCGGCTGTCCCCTCGGGACCAGCCCCCTCGCCGGTGCTCCAATGGACGCGCGGGCGGTGGCGATCCCCTCGCCGTTGACAGGCGAGAGGGCGCGCCGCTAGCGTCGCAGCCAGTGCTGAGCTCGGTGGTGGTCGCACGCTCCCGGCCGGTACTGGCCGACCTGATCCCTGGGCACCTGGCCCGGGATGCGCTGGTGGCCGTGAGCTACGCCGCGCTGGTGGGGTTGGCGGCGCAAATCGTGATCCACCTCCCCTTCACCCCGGTACCGATCACGGGCCAGACCTTCGCCGTGTTGCTGGGGGGCCTGGTCGTGGGCACCCGCCGGGGGGTAGCCGGGATGTCGCTTTACTTGGTCCTCGGTCTCGTCGGTCTGCCTTGGTTCGCCGGGGGCAGCCACGGCTACTCCAGCGCCGACGCCGCCAGCTTCGGCTACATCATTGGGTTTCTCTTCGCCGCCGCCGTCCTGGGCCAGTTGGCCCGGTTGGGCATGGATCGCCATCCCCTGACCGTGATCCTGGCCCTGATTCTGGGGAACGCGGTCATATACCTGTTCGGGGCCACCTGGCTAGCGGTGAACCAAGGGTTGGGCCCGACCCAGGCGGTGACCCTGGGGGTCACCCCGTTTCTTTTGGGAGACGCTCTCAAGGCACTGCTGGCCGCGGGACTGCTCCCGGCGACATGGAGGTTGCTTCCCGAGGCTCGACCCGACCGGCGCTAGCGCCACGGGGAGCTTCGCCTTGCAGCACAGCTCCGACCCGTGATGGACCGGCACGTGGTCGTGGCCGCCGTGCTGCGGCGCAGGGAGCACCTGCTGCTCTGCCACCGCTCGCCCGGGCGGCGCTGGTTCCCCGATGTCTGGGGCCTTCCCGGCGGCCACGTCGAACCCGGTGAGGCCCCAGAGCGCGCGCTCCGGCGCGAGCTGCAGGAGGAGCTCGGGATCGAGCTCCTGGAGCTTGATGGGGCACCAGTCCTGGAACACGTCGAGCCCAGTCTGGAACTGACGGTCTGGCTCTTGCGGCGCTGGCGCGGGACCCCCGTGAACCGCCAGCCCCAGGAGCACGACGCGATCAACTGGTTCGGGAGGGATCAAATCGACCGGCTGAACCTCGCCTTCCCGTCCTACCGGGCACTGTTCAAGCGACTGGTGGACCCGCCGGGGGCGGACGGCGCAGACGGCGCCGGCGCGACCAATCAGGTCAGAAGAGGCCCAGCTCCAGTTTGACCTCGTCCGAGGCCATGGTGTGCGGATCCCACTGCGGCTCCCAGACCAGGTTGACCCGCACTTCGCGGATCCCGGGCAGGAACTGGGTCGCGGCGTGGACCTGGGATTCCAGCATCGGTCCCAGAGGGCAGTAGGGACTGGTCAGGGTCATCGAGATGACGGCGGCACCCTCCTCATCCACCATCACCCCGTAGACCAGTCCCAGGCTGACGATGTCCAGCCCCAACTCGGGGTCGATCACCTCCCGCAGGGCGTCGCGCACGTCATCGCCGGTGGCTCGAGGAGCCGCGGCCAGGCGTTGCTCCGGGTCGGTGTCGCTCGAGTGCTCTGTCTCAGCCTCAGCCATTGCCGTCCTCCAGTTGGCCCAGCCCCGCCTCCAGCGCGGACCAGGGCAGCATCGCGCACTTCACCCGGGCGGCGTAGCGCCGGACCCCGGCCAGGGCCTCCAGGTCCCCCAGCTCAGGAATGGTTGCAGGATCCTGACCTTCCACCAACATCAAGCGAAAGTGGCCCAGCAGCTCCCTGGCCCGCTCCAGGGGCAGCCCCAAGAGGCCCTCACTCATCATCGACGCCGCCGCCATCGAGATCGAGCAACCCTGGCCCTCGAAGCCGACCGCCTCGATATGGCCCTGGCGCACCCTCAGGCTGAGGTCGATCTCGTCGCCGCAGAGAGGGTTGTGCCCATGGGCGGTGACGTCGGCGGGGTCAACCAGGCCCCGGTGCCGGGGGTGGCGGTAGTGATCGAGGATGATCTCTCGGTAGAGTTCATCGTCGAGTTGGGCTGCGGTGGCGGCCATGCTCCCATCCTACCCAAAGGCAAAGTCGAGGGCGAGGACCGGGCTCGGCCCCAGTCCCCGCCCTATGGGTTCGGCAAGTGAGCGCCGCTGACGCGGGACGGCCACGGTTCCGGGCCTCATGCCCGGATCAGCTATCCGCGGGTGACCAGCGCGTCGAGAGTTACGGTCCCGGCCGCAGCCCTCAGTCGCTTCCCCAGGTTGTGAGAGTCGGTTTAGAACCTTCGGTCATGGGCATTCCCTCCTTTTCCTGGGGTACCGCCACTGCCGCAAGCCAGCGGCAGGCGGCCGGACGACGCTGTCCTCCCTAGTCTGATCCGAGGCTGCGGGCCGGGGCAAGCTCCGGTCGGGTCCTAACAGTCAGCCTTGGTCAGCTCCGGAAGATCCGGTTGACCTCGCCCAGGGACTCCACCAAGGCGTCCACGTCCTCGCGGGTGTTGTAGAGGTAGAAGCTGGCCCGGGCCGTGGCCGGGACCTGGAGCTGGCGCATCAGGGGCTGGCAGCAGTGGTGCCCGGCCCGGATCGCAACGCCCCTGCGATCTACGATGGTGCCCACGTCGTGAGGGTGTATCCCCTCCAGATTGAAGGAGGCGATCCCTAGCTGGTCCTGACCGCGGGGGCCGTAGCGGGTCAAGCCCTCGACCTCGGAGAGGAGCTCGTCGGCGTACTCGGTCAGTTCGGACCCGTGTCGCATCACGGCCGGCATCCCCAGGCGCTCCAGATAGGTCACCGCCGCCTGCAGCCCAGCTGCGCCGGCGATGTCAGGAGTGCCCGCCTCGAACTTGTGCGGGACCTCGTCGTAGGTCGTCCGCTCCAGGGTCACGACCGAGATCATTGACCCTCCGGTGAGGAAGGGGGGCATCTCCTCCAAGAGTTGGGGCCGGCCGACCAGCACCCCTATCCCGGTCGGGCCGCACATCTTGTGGGCGGAGAAGGCGTAGAAGTCGCAGCCGATCTGGCCCAGGTCCACCGGCATGTGCGGCACCGCCTGGGCCCCGTCAACCAGCACCACGATCCCCTCCTCGTGGGCACGTAGCACCAACTCCCGGACCGGATTCACGGTCCCCAGGACGTTGCTGACGTGGGAGACGGCCAGGAGCCGGGTGGGGGGCCGCAGCAGGCGCTCGACGTCGTCCTGGTCGAGGCGGTAGTCCTGGCCCAGGCCGATGTACTCCAGCTGGCAGCCCGTCTGGTCGCGGACCCGCTGCCAGGGCACCAGATTGGAGTGGTGCTCCATCACCGAGCAGACGATCCGGTCCTGGGGACCGAACCGCTCTCGGGCGAACGCCTGGGCCACCAGGTTTATGGCCTCGGTGGTGTTGCGCACGAACACCACCCCCCTGGGGTCCGCCACCACCAGTCGCGCCACTGCCTGGCGCGCCCCTTCGAAGATCTCGGTCGCCCGCTCACCCAGGACGTGGACCCCACGGTGGACGTTGGCGTTGGCATGGCTGTAGTAGTCGGTGATGGCCTGGAGCACCGTCTCGGGCTTCTGCGAGGTGGCCGCGGTGTCGAGGTACACCAGCCGGTGGCCGTTGACGGGCTGGTCCAGGATGGGGAAGTCCTTGCGGATGAGCTCGGGGTCCAGGCTCGGCAGGGTCATCAGCCGAGGTCCTCGTTGAGGGCCACGAACAGCAGGCCATCCCTCAGCTCCACCTGATGCACCCGCACCGGCTCCACCGCGGGAAGGGAGATCGGTTCGCCGGTTCGCAGATCGAACTGGCTCCCGTGAAGCGGGCACTCGATGGCGCAGGTCTTGGGGTGCAACTCACCCTCCGAGAGAGAGGCCAGTGCGTGGCTGCAGGTGTCGTCGAGACAGTGGTACCTGCCGTCCACGTTGAACAGAGCTATCGGCAGGTCTCCCAGCTCCACCCGGGCGGCGTGGCCCGGCGGGATCGACTCCGCTGAGCAGATCTCTATCCACTCCGGCATCAGGCGCCGACCGGGGCCGGGCCTGGGTCCGCGGGCTCGACCAGGGCAGCCAGGGTGGAGAGGACCAGCTCTCGCGCGTACTGGCGCGGCGGCCCCGAGGGCAGGGCGTCGACCACGTCGGCGAAGAACCCCTCGGTGATGAGGCGGCGGGCGTGGCTGCGGTCGATGCCCCGGCTCTGGCAGTAGTAGAGCTGGTTGTCGTCGATGCGGCCGGCGGTGGTCCCGTGAGTACAGCGCACGTCGTTAGCCAGGATCTCCAAAGTTGGGTTGCTGTCCGCCTTGGCCTGAGGGCTCAGCAGCAGGTTGCGGTTCTGGACGTAGGCGTTGGTCCGTTGCGCGTTCTCCTCGACGCGGATCAGACCGGCGTAGACCGAGCGCGCCCGCTCCGCCACCGCCACCCGGTAGAGCAGGTCGCTGACGGCTCCCGGGGCGACGTGGTCTTGCAGCGTCTGCAGATCGCAGTGCTGACGCCCCTGACCGAGGGTGAGGCCAACCAAGCGGGCCTCGGACGCCTCCCCCTGCATCAGTGTCTCGAAGTAGGACTTCTGCCAACTGGCACCGAGCATGCACCAGCAGACCTCGTAGCGGGATCCCTGGGCCTGGGCCACCCGGGCCGTGGACTGCACCACCGTCCTTTCCCCGCAGCGCTGCAGGATCACATGCGTGAGCTGGGAGTCCCGACCCAGCTCCACCTCGGTCACCGGAACCAGCAGGCAAGGGTCTTCGTCCGCGGAGAGCCACTCCTCGACCAGGGTCACCTTCGCCCCCTCCCCGAGGCGGACCACCGTCCTCGGGAAGCTGGCGCTGCCCTGGCTGACCCCGTGCAGCACCCGGACGTAGCCATCCGGGCGCTCGTTGGCGGCGAGCCGGATACAGGCCCCGCCCAAGGTGCGAACGGTGTTCAGCGCCGTCCACTTGCGCAGCCCCGGGGCCACCACCTTGCCGAGCACCCGCGACCAGCCCAGCGGATCACGGCGGAGCCCCTGCCCGAGTCCCCACGCGAAATCGGCGGCTCCCTGCTCCTTGAGGAGGTCTCCGCGATGGTCGGTGACGATCGTCGCCAGGACCGGGCCCCCGGCCAGGGGACCTCTGAGGGCCTCCACCATGTACGGATGAAGGTCGGCCAGCGGACCTTCGGGCAGAGCAAAGGCTGCCGGGTCGAAGCGATCTATCTGCGGCGTCCGCCGCCACGCCTCATCCCGGCTGGACGAGGGCCAGGGGGCCTCCTGGTAAGCCGCCCGCGCGGAATCCCTGAGGGCGCTCAGGAAGTCGGGATCTCCTCCCTCGAGAGCAACCGCCTCCGCCCTCTCCCGGGTGGGCCGGGGGGTGACGATGGTGTCGGGCACCGAGGCTCAGACGCGACGGGGCCGCACAACCCCGCGGACGGGGCCGCTCACCCTACGCTGCCCTCCATCTGCAGCGCCACCAGCCGGTTAAGCTCGAGCGCGTACTCCATCGGCAGTTCCTTGACGAACGGCTCGATGAAACCATTGACGATCATCGCCGTCGCCTCCTGCTCGGAGATCCCCCGGGACTGCAGGTAGAAGAGCTGCTCGTCACCCACCTTGCTGACCGTCGCCTCGTGGCCCAGCTGGACATCCTCCGCCTCAACGTCCATGTAGGGGTAGGTGTCGCTGCGCGCCTGCTCGTCCAGCAAGAGTGCGTCACAGCGCACGCTGGATTTCACTCCCGTTGCCTTGGGGTAGATCTTGAGATGGCCACGGTACGAGGTCCGTCCCGTTCCCAGGCTGACCGACTTGCTGACGATGGTGCTGGTGGTGTTGGGCGCGACGTGGATCATCTTGGCGCCAGCGTCCTGGTGCTGACCCGGGCCAGCGAACGCGATGGACAGCACCTCCCCGTGGGCGCCCTCACCCATCAGGTAAACGGAGGGGTATTTCTGGGTCACCTTGCTGCCGAGGTTGCCGTCGAGCCACTCGACGATGGAGTGCTCCTTCGCGACCGCGCGCTTGGTCACCAGGTTGTAAACGTTGTTGGACCAGTTCTGGATCGTCGTGTAGCGGACGTGCGCCCTGGGCATGGCGATGATCTCCACCACCGCCGAATGCAGCGAATCCTTGCTGTAGGTGGGAGCGGTACATCCCTCGATGTAGTGGACGAAGCTATCTTCCTCGGCAATGATCAGGGTCCGCTCGAACTGGCCCATGCTCTCGGTGTTGATCCGGAAGTAGGCCTGCAGCGGGATGTCCACCCGCACCCCCTTGGGCACGTAGACAAACGATCCCCCGGACCACACCGCCGAGTTCAGCGCGGCGAACTTGTTGTCGTTGGGTGGGATCACCGTGCCGAAGTACTTCTGGAAGATCTCCGGATGCTCTCGCAGCCCGGTGTCGCAGTCGCTGAACAGCACGCCCAGCTTCTCCAGGTCGCGGCGGATCGAGTGGTAGACGACCTCACTCTCGTACTGGGCGGAAACCCCGGCGAGATACTTGCGCTCGGCCTGGGGGATGCCCAGGCGGTCGAACGTATTCTTGATCCCCTCCGGGACCTCGTCCCAGGTGCGGCCCTGTTCCTCCGCGGGACGGACGTAATAGTAGATGTCGTCAAAGTCGATCCCGCTAAGGTCGGCGCCCCAGCTGGGCATCGGCCGCTTGAAAAAATGGTCCAGCGCCTTGAGCCGGAACTCCAGCATCCACTCAGGCTCCCCCTTGCGCTTGGAGATGTCGGCGACGACCTCCTTGGAGAGCCCCTTCTCCGCCCGGAAGACGAACTGATCGCCGTCATTGAAGCCGTACTTGTAGTCCTTGGTCAGGTCCTTGGCTGCAACTGCCATCAGCTCACTCCTCGCTGCGCCCAGCTTCGTGACGTAAATCCGACCCGCATCACAGTATTTTAGCCCCCTGCCGCCGCGGCCACTGGCTCGATCTCAAGTCCGGCCGCGCGGAGCATCGGGTCATAGCCCTCGTGCTCGATGCGCTGGACCACTTCTGCGCCACCCTGAGCGATGACCCGCCCGGCCGCCATGACGTGCACCTGGTCCGGCTTGACGTAGTCGAGGATGCGCTGGTAGTGGGTGATGATCAGGATCCCCATCGACTCGCCCCGGACCCGGTTCACCCCCTCGGCCACCGTCCGCAGAGCGTCGACGTCCAGGCCGCTGTCGGTCTCATCCAGGATGGCCAGGTCGGGTCGCAGGACCGCCAGCTGGACGATCTCCATCCGCTTCTTCTCACCACCTGAGAAGTTGTCGTTGATATAGCGCGACATGAAGGCTTGGTCCATCTTCAGAGCCGCCATCTCCTGGCGCAAAAGCTTGAGGAAGTCCCTGGCCGGGAGCTCCTTGCCCTGGCCCTTCAGCGCGGCCCGGAGGAAGTTGGTGGTGGTGACTCCGGGGATGGCCGTTGGGTATTGCAGGCTCAGGAAGAGTCCCAGCCGCGCCCGGGCCTCGGGGAGCAGCCCCAGCACGCTCTGGCCCCGCCAGCGCACGTCGCCCTGGGTGACCTTGTACTTGGGATGCCCCATGACCGCGTAGCCGAGGCTGGTCTTGCCCGCCCCGTTGGGCCCCATCAGGGCGTGGACCTGCCCCTGGGGTACGGTGAGATTCACCCCGGTGAGGATCGGCTTGCCATCCACCGCGACTGCCAGGTCCTGGATCTCGAGTTGGGCGGGCGTCGCAGGGACCTCAGGCACTGACAGCTGGTCCGGCTGAAGGGTGACCGGGGAGCCAGGTGGCGCCGGGACACTCCGGAGCCGCCGCCCACGGCTCGCCGAGCATGTCTCGCAGAGTGGTCCCTCCCAACACCTCGGTCACCGCCTGCTGCAGCCGGCCCCAGAGTGGCCGGCTGAGACACTCAGGCTCGCGAGAACAGGATCCGGACTCATATCCTTCGGCAAGGCATTCCACCGGAGCCACCGGGCCCTCCATCAGTTCCACGATCTCGAGAACCGTCACCTCCTCTGGAGCCCGGGCCAAGCGGTAGCCACCATGCAGTCCCCTGGTCCCCTCAACCAGGCGCGCCCGCCGCAGCGGACCCACCAGCTGCTCCAGGTAGGGGAGGGGCATCGCCTCCCGGCGGGCGATCTCGGTCAGGCTCAAGGGCGGGCCACCGTGGGCCTTTGCTAGCTCGGTCATCATCCTCAGGCCGTAGTGGGCGCGGGAGGAGATCCGCATCGCCACCGGCGCGCCGCCCATAAATCCTACTGGCACGCCCGTATTTTAGCCTGGCCCCAGCGTCACAGGGCTGGGCGACTTCCCGAGGCCCTCAGGCGAGGGCCAGCCGGCTCCGCAACACCGCCACCTCGCGGCAGACCGCCGTCGCGGCAGACCGCACCTGCTCCTGCGTCGTCTCCCGCCCCAGGGTCAGGCGCAGGTGGGAGGCCGCCAACTGCGGCGAAAGCCCCATCGCCAGAAGCACGTGCGAGGGGGCCAGGGAGCCGCTGGTGCAGGCGGATCCGGCGGACCCGAAGACCCCCGCCCGGTCGAGCCGGAGCAGCAGAAGTTCCCCCTCGACCGCTGGGAAGGCGAAGGTGCAGAAGTTGGCCAGGCGCTCGCGCCGCGGGGCCCCCGTCGCGACGGCGTCAGGGACTCCCTCCTGGATCAGCCGGGCCAGCTCGGAACTGAGCCGGCCCTGACGCTCCATCTCGCGCGGGCGCTCCCCCTCGGCCAGCTCGGCAGCCAACCCCAAACCGACCACCCCGGCTACGTTCTCCGTGCCTGAACGTCTGGCGCGCTCCTGGCCTCCGCCGGTGGTGACCGGGTCCAGGCCCAGGCCGTCGCGGACGAAGAGGGCGCCCACTCCCTTGGGTCCATACACCTTGTGGGCGGAGATGGTCAGCAGGTCCACCCCGAGCTCCTGCACGTCCAGCGGCAGCTTCCCCAGAGCCTGGGTGGCATCGGTGTGGAAGACGGCCCGCGACTTCGAGTGAGTGAGCCGGGCCAGTTCTGCCACGGGCTGGACGGTGCCCACTTCGTTGTTGGCCAGCATCACCGAGACGAGGCGGGTATCGGGCCGGAGCGCCGCGGCCAGCGTCTCCGGCAGCACGCGTCCGGCCCCGTCCACCGCCAGCTCCGTGACGGAGAAGCCGTGACGCCCCAGGTCGCGCGCCGTCTCCAGCACCGCTTCGTGCTCGATCGCGGAGACGATCAGGTGACCCTCTTGCAGGGTGCGGCTGACGCCGCGCAGGGCCAGGTTGTCCGACTCGCTGCCGCTTCCGGTGAATACGATCTCGCGGGCGCGAGCGTTGAGGGCGGCGGCGACCTGGTCCCGGGCCAGATCCACCAGGGCCCTGGCCGCACGACCGGCACCGTGGACGCTGGACGGGTTGCCGAACGTTTGCGCCAACGGCGGCTGCATGACCCGCAGCACCTCAGGGCGGATCCTGGTTGTGGCGGCGTGGTCCAGGTAGATGGCCGAGGCCGGCTCAGCCTCGACCGCCGTGTCAGCCGTCGGGCGGCTCGTGGAGCAGGTCGGTGAGGCGGCCCCCGTGATCTGCCAACAGCTGATGCACCTGCAACAGTTCGTCGCTGCTGATCGGCTCCGACTGGGCGGGGTTCGGCTCGGCCTCCTTCTGTCCTGGCCGCGCTTCCGGGGTCGCGGGAGCCTCGTCTGAGGTCAGCTCCAGCACCACCAGAAAGGCAAGCTCGCAGTTGCGGCAGACCACCTCCACCTTGTATTTGGGGCCCTGGTGGTCGAGCTGGCGCAGCTTGCAGTCGGCCAGCGATCGCCGGCACTTGGGGCAGCGGAAGACCGGGGCTCTCTCTCTGAGAAATGCCAGGATGTCCATCTCGGGTCCCTCTGTGTTCCTACCGCCTTGGAGTATACCCACGGGTTCTGAGATCAGCCGCAGCGCCACCGAGGCGCTCTGGCTCAGGCCGAGAGGCGCTCGAGGACCCCGTCGGTGAACTGCTCGGTCCGCGCATGCCCCCCCAGGTCGGCGGTCCGGATCCCGTCGAACACGGTGGTCAGAGCGGCCCGGCGGATACGGGCGCCGAACTCGACGAGAAACGGATCTGGCATCCGCTCCAGCACGGCCGCCACGGCCAGGATCATGGCCATGGGGTTGGCCACGTGCCGTCCCTGCAGCGCCGGCGCGGTCCCGTGGGGGGCCTCGGCCATGACCACGGAGGGCCGGTCCCCGCTGTCGAGAGCCATCAGGAGCGACTCGCTCCCGGCCAGGGTGCCGTAGAGCGCCAGAACCAGGTCGGAGAGGATGTCGCCATCACGGTTGAGGGCGGGGATGACCAGCCGGTCGTCCCGGCGGAGCACCAAGGCGAAGGTGCTGTCGATCAGCTGGGGCTCATAGCGGACCCCGGGGTTGCGCCTGGCGGCGGCGTCCATCTCCTCCTTGAGCAGCCCCTCGTAGATTTGGGAGACCGTGAACTTCGGCCCGCCGAAGACCGTGGCTCCGGTCCGCGCCGCCTCGTGGAACGCGTAATCGGCGACCTTGCGGCAGTGCTCGCGGCTGACCTTGGTGGTCCGGTAGGCGATCTCGGCGGTGCCGGCACCCTCCCGCCACTCGCGCGCGCCGTAGGCGTCGTCCACGGCCATGCGCACCACCGTGATCGGGGAGTGAACTCCCCCCAGGGGGGCGACCCCGGGGATGCGCTGTCCGGTGCGGACGATCACGTCGCCGCCGACCTCCTCCCGCAGGATGGCGTTGGGGCTGCCCAGGCCACCGGGCGCCACGGGGGTGATGGTCGCCGCCTTGAGTCCGAACCCGCTCTGCCGCAGCCTCCGGGCGGCCTCGTGGACCACCTCGTTGCCACTCGCGCGGCGGGCGGCCAGGCTCAGGTCTTGGTGCTCCAGCTCGAGCCTGCCATCCAGCTCCGGGGCCCCGAGAACGCGCAGGGCCTCGGTCAGGAGCTCCTCCCCGGTCTCGTCCCCGTGCAGAACGGTCAGCGTCACGCCGGCCATCTGCCTAACTCCTGAGGCGCCGGAACGACTCGGCGAATTCGAAGCCGTGAGGTTCGCCCTGCTTCCTCATGCGCTCCTTGACCCGTTCGGTGAAGTCCTCGCCGGGGCGGTGCTGGGAGCGGTGCCGAGCCAGAGCCTCGATCTTGCGTCCTATCGTCGTGGACACGTCGACGAAGTGGTCCGGGAACTCAGTTCCGGCGATCAGGACCTCGCGCACCGAATGGGGCCGAAGACCCTCATGCAGCAGCTCGGGATAGGAGTGGGGATTGCGGGCGTAGGGGTAGATGGCCTCGATCGTCAGTTGCCCCGCCGCCAGGTGGTCGGGGTGGTTGCCATAGAGGCTGGTGTAGTTCCTCACCGAGTTCTGGCAGATGACAACCTCGGGTCGGTAGCGCCGGAGCAGGCGCACGAGCTCCCGCCGCAGGTCGCTGCTGACCCGCAGGTCACCGTCGGGTTGGCCCAGGAAGACGACGTCGCCGACCCCGAGCACGTCGGCCGCCTCCCGCTGTTCCTGCTCCCGCCGCGCCGCCCAGCCGGCCAGGTCGACCTCCTGGTCCGCTGCGCCGGAGGCACCGTCGGTGCAGATCACGTAGTTGACCTCGATGCCCCGGGAGGCCCAGAGGGCGACGGTTCCGGCGGCCCCGAATTCGGCGTCGTCCGGATGCGCCACCACAACCAGGGCGCGCTGGAAATCTTCAAGTTCGTTCGAATTCATGGGCCTGCCTGTTAGGATACGGTTCCCACGGCGAGCCCCCGTCCCGCCGTCCGGGCTCCTCAGTGGAGATCTCGACCATGATCTTTCTCAGCGAGTTGTTGCGCGCGACCGTCGTCGACGTGCGCCAGCACACACTGGGCACGGTCCGGGATCTGGTGGCACGCGAGGGCGATCCGTATCCCCGGATCGCGGGGCTGGTGGTCGGCCACAGAGGTCACGATCAGCTGGTGCTGCCCTGGGGCTCCGTCCGGCAGTACACCGAGCGGGAGGTGAGCCTGCGCCAACAAGAGTCCGAGCTCGCTCCCTACGAGCCGTCGGCCGACGAGCTCTACCTCAGCCGCGACGTCCTTGACAAGCAGCTGATCGACACCGACGGCCGGCGCGTGGTGCGGGTCAACGACCTCCAGCTGGCCAATGTCGGGGGCAAGCTGCTCCTGATCGGGGTAGACATCGGGGGCCGAGGGCTGCTGCGCCGGCTCGGGGTCGAGGAGCTAGGCAAGCGACTGGCTCGGCTAGTGCACCGCGACTGGGCCCAGAAGTTCATCGCCTGGGACACGGTCGAGACCATGCGCGGGGACGGGCAGAACATGCGGCTGCGCATGTCCTACAAGAAGCTCGCCCGACTCCACCCGGCCGACATCGCCGACATCGTCGAGCAG
Source organism: Candidatus Dormibacteria bacterium (assembly GCA_050734425.1). GTDB lineage: Bacteria > Chloroflexota > Dormibacteria > Aeolococcales > Bog-877 > Bog-877. The sequence continues at coordinate 7,013 of JBOHUL010000089.1, read as the reverse complement.
ATGAGCAACGCCGACCGCCAGGCGGTCTTCGCCAGCCTCGACGACGAGACCGCCGCTGACACCCTGGAGGAGACGGATGAGTCGGTCCAGGCCCAGATCCTGGACCGGCTGACCGTGGAGCGCGCCGCCGACATCCTGGAGGCGATGGCCCCGGACGAGGCCGCCGACCTGCTGGCGGATCTCAACCCGGAGCGCCGCGATCTGCTCATCGCCGAGATGGACCCGGACGAGGCGGACGACGTGCAGGAGCTTCTCGCCTACAAGGAGGACACGGCCGGGGGTCTCATGACCCCGGACTACGTCGCAATCCCCCAGCGCCTCAGCGCGGCCCAGGCGATCGAGCGCATCCGCGAGCTCGAGCCAGAAGCCGAGTCGATCTACTACATCTTCGTCACCGACAGCCAGGAGCGCCTCCGGGGGGTGCTCAGCCTGCGCGACCTGATCGTGGCCAGCCCGCAGACCCCTGTGGCCAAATTCATGATCCGCAAGGTCTTCTCTGTCGGCCTCGACGCCTCCCGCGACGAGGTTGCCTCGCTCCTCGCCAAGTACAACCTCTTGGCGGTCCCCGTGGTGGACGAGCAGGACCGGATCCAGGGAATCGTGACCGTCGACGACGTCCTCGCCGAGGTCCTGCCCCACCCGCTGCGACGGCGGGTTGGAGCTGGCACGTGAGGGGTTACATCACCACCCCGGGGAAAGTGAGCGCCCGCCTGCGCGCCCCGAGGGGCAGCGATGAGCCCCCGTCACGAATCTGGGGGCCTCGCCCCCGAGCAGCCGGTCGACCGAGGCCCCAAGCCTGAATCCAGCCGTCTGACGGCCACCGTCCGTTGGGCCCGGAACCGCCGTCCTCGGCGGCCGCGGACTCCGACGCTGCGACGGCCGCGTCGGTTCCCCCGCCTCTGGCACTTCCTGGCGGTGCTGGGACCGGCGTTGATCGCCGAGAACGCGGGCAACGACGCCGGCGGCGTCGCCACCTATTCCCAGGCGGGCGCCCAGACCGGTTACGAGTTGCTCTGGGCCCTCGTTCTCATAGTGCTCGCCGAGATCGTGATCCAAGAGATGGCCGCCAGGCTCGGGGTGGCGACAGGCAAGGGTCTGATGGCGCTGATCAGAGAGGAGTTCGGGGTCCGTTGGTCGCTGGTGGCCGCCAGCGCGGTGATCGTCGCCAATGGGGGCACGACCATCGCCGAATTCGCCGGGGTGGCCGCCGCCCTGCAACTCTTCGGCCTGCCGCCCCAGCTCAGCGCCCCGATCACGGGCGGCCTGATCGGACTGCTGGTGCTGCGATCCAGCTACGCCCGGGTGGAGCGCGTCTTCTTGGCCCTGGGAGCGGTTTTCATCACCTACGTAATCACTCTGTTCGTCGTCCACCCCAACTGGGGCGAGGCGGGGCGCGACATAATCCTGCCCACCTTCCACGCCAATGGCGGCTTCCTCTTTCTCCTAATCGCCTTCATCGGCACCTCGGTCACCCCCTACATGCAGCTGTACCTGCAGTCTGCGGTCGCTGAGAAGGGCACGCCCCAGGCGGATTACGGCTACGTGCGGACCGAGGTGGTTCTGAGCATCCTCTTCGCCGACATCGTGGTCGCCTGCATGCTGATCACTGCGGCCGCGGCGCTTCACAGCCATGGGATCTTCAACATCACGACCCCGGCACAGGCCGCCCAGGCGCTCTCGCCGCTGGTGGGCGCCAGCGCCAAGTACCTGTTCGCCGTCGGGCTCCTGGGCGCCTCGCTCCTGGCCGCCGGCGTGCTGCCGATATCCACCGCGTTCGTGGTCACCGAGGCCTTCGGCACCGAGAGGGGCCTCTCGACCTCACCGCGGGAGGCCCCGCTCTTCTACGCAGTGTTTGTGGGACTTTTGAGCGCGGGTGGGATCTGTGTACTCATCCCGGGGATCAACCTGATCGACGTGATCGTAATAACCCAGGTGGTTGACGGAATCCTGTTGCCCGTGGTCCTCTACTTCATGCTGCGGCTCAGCAGTCAGCGACGGTTGATGGGTCGGTTCGTCAACGGTCGCATCGCCACATCGGTGGGATGGGTCACGGCGGGAGCGCTGACGTTCCTCACCCTGTTCTTGCTCTTCGACACCGTCTTCGGCTAGGTCCCACCCAGCAGGCCCGCGATCCCGAAGGCCCCGACGGCGCGCGCCGCTTGGGCCATGCCGTCCACCATCGCCAGCTCCATGGCCTCCTGGTCGACCCGGCCCAGCTGGGCCAGGCGGCCGAGGAAGCCCCCGGCCAGGGCATCGCCGGCCCCCGTCGGATCCACGACCCTGGTGCCGTCACGGGGGGGAAAGACGCTGCTCGCGGCCTCGGTCAGCAACACCGCCCCCCTCGGCCCCAGCTTCAGCACCAGAGCATCGAGCCCCCAGCGACGACGGGCCGCCTCCGCCAGCCCCAACGTGTCGCGGTCACCGCTTGGGAGCAGGGCGAGGAGCTCGGGTTCATTGACGAAGAGGCACGAGCTCCGGGCCACCAGCTCCAGCATCCGGGACCGCTGCCGACGGATGAAGCTGCCCATGGTGTCCAGGGCCACCACCTGGGGGCGGCACCGTGCCAGGACCTCCTCCTGGCAGCGTGGGCTCATCGAGCCAAGGAAGAGGATCTGGCTCGCCCCGGCACCAGAACTGAGCTCCGGGTGCCAGTCGCGGTAGACGCCAAGCCACTGCGCCTCCCGGAGTGGCGCCTGTACCCCGGGACGGTGTTCCGCCCGCCAGCGGTAAGAACGCCCCGGCAGCGCTGCCACCGATGAGTGGTCGACGCCGGCCAGGTCCAAGACCTCGATGAGCTCCCGGCCATCTCCCCCGACCGCCGCCACCGCCCGGACCTGGCAGAGACCCCTGGCCGCCAGCGAGAAGTAGAGCAGCGAGCCTCCTGGTTCGTCGCGTCGCTCCCCTTGATCGGTGACCAGGTGGTCGAAGCCCACGGTCCCGGCGGCGGTGACGGCCCAGGGGCCGGTCACGGTCGGCTCCTAGGGGGTGGAGGGGAAGAGGGGAATGACTGGGGCCAGGCCCCGCGAGCGTTCTTCCCGAGCAGCCCACATCAGACGAGCCTGGACCTGGAAGAGGATGCCGCCAACGTGGTCCGGATCGCGGCTGCTGCCCAGGGCTCCTCGGAGCCGGGGGTCGACTGAGCGGGCCAGTTCCGCGACCCGGTCGAACACGGGGGCAGAAATGGCCGCCTGGGCATTTAAGCGGCTGCGCTCGACCTGGTCCAGGAGCCGGTCCGAGGAGGCCAGCCGCTCCTGCGGCGAGGGCCGGTGTCGAGAACGGAACGCTCCCTGGAGCTGGGCGCCAGCGATCTGGAGAGCGGTTAGCTCATATGGGTTGAGGTAGGCGGCGCCGAGAGACATGCGCGCCATCATACCCAGGCTCCGCTTGACCTATGCTCAAGCTGCAGATGACCCAGCCAGACCTCGCCCCCGAGGCTCTCATCACCAGCCGGGAGCACTTCTCCGGACGCTTGATCCGGCTCACCGTGGACACCGTCCGTTTGCAGTCGGGGGGCGAGGCGATGAGGGAGGTGGTGCACCACCCGGGCGGGGTGGCGGTGGTGGCCCTCACCGACGATGGCTCGGTGATCCTGGTGCGCCAGTACCGCCACCCCGCGCAGGAGCTCCTCTGGGAGATCCCTGCAGGCGGGCGGGAAGCGGGCGAATCGCCGCTGGAGACGGCCAGGCGGGAGCTCTCGGAGGAGACGGGGTACGCGGCCGAGGCCTGGCTCGGGGTGGGTGCGACCTTCCTCGCCCCCGGGTACAGCACCGAGCTGCTCTGGTACTTCAGGGCGACCGGGCTCACTCTGGTCGAGGCGGCCCACCCCGACCCAGACGAACTCCTGGAGACGCGGGCCTTCTCCCGAGCCGAAGTGGCCCAGCTCGCCCAACGGGGCCAGCTCCGCGACGCCAAGACCCTGGCCGGCCTGGCCTTGGCGGGAGCCCTCGACCTGAGCCCATCGCGAACTGGGGGGGCAGGCTGGCCGGGCGGCGCCCCGTGATCTCAGAGGAGGTGCGGGTTGATACCTCCGGCGACCAGATAATCGACCTCACCGGCGAGATGCGCAGTTTCTGCTCCGGCAGGGGAGACGGACTGGCGCTCGCGACGCTGCCCCACGCCACCGCCGCCCTGGTCCTGATGGAGCTCGGATCCGGCAGCGAGACGGACCTGCTGCGCTGGCTCGGGGAGACGCTGCCGCGGGACGCGAGCTACCAACACCACCACGGCAGCCGCGGCCACGGCGCCGACCACCTGGTGCCCGCGCTCCTGGGGGCCGGGGTCACGCTTCCCGTCGTGAACGGCGAGCCCCAGCTGGGGACGTGGCAGCGACTCGCCCTCGTCGACACCAACCGGGACAACAGCGTCCGCCTGGTCCGACTGACTTTCATTCCCGGCTGATCGAGCTCCGGCAGCGCCAGGAGCTCGTCGCGCCAGCTTTGACGAGGGTGTTCACGGCAGTTCCGGCGGCCGGTGAGGACCAAAGGCCCTCGCCCAGGCTGGATGCTTGCGAAGGGGAGTCGGTGCGGAGGGCTGGCCGGCGGTGGGCCTGACCGCCCTGACAGGCGCTGGACGCAGGAGCTCTGCTCGGCACCCCGCCATCACCTCCTGCTCACCCCGGCCGGGCGGCCGCACGTGCTCAGGGTCGGGTCAGCGCCGGACGGTGGTCCTCGTCCACGAGCTGGCCTCCAGTGGGGACGAGTACGCCGGCCCTCTCGCCGAGCTGTACCGGGGGGAGACGCCGCCTGGTGGTGGCCACCTCCTCCCGTTCGAGGACCGGACGACGATCGCCGGGCACGTCCTCGGCGGGTCCCAGGGGTCGCCGTTGTCGGCCGAGGCCGAGCAAGCTGCCCCTAGGTCCGACTGGGAGCTTCCAGCGCCGCCGCGGGGATGACCCCGAGCTTCCCTGCCCGGAAGTCGTCGAAGGCCTGCTGCAACTCCTCTCTGGTGTTCATCACGAAGGGGCCGTACTGGGCCACCGGCTCGCCGATTGGCTCGCCGCCCAGGACCAGGACCTCCAGGTTGGGGCTGGCCGAGTCCTGCTCCATGTCGGCGGTCAGGGTTACCGTCTGCCCTTGGCCGAACACGACCAGCTGGCCCATCTGGAACCGGGCCCGCGCGCTGCCGGCGCTGCCCCGCCCGGCGAGGGCGTAGACGAGGGCGTTGAAGTCCGGACGCCAGGGCAGGACCAGCTCGGCCCCTGGGCTCAGAGTGGCATGGACCAGGGCGATGGCGGTGTGGGTGATCCCCGGTCCCTCGTGGCCGGCGACCTCACCGGCAATGATCCGGACCAGGGCGCCGCCATCGGGAGAGGAGAGGAGGGTCACCTTGCCGGCGCGGATGTCCTGGTAGCGGGGCGGCGACCACTTCATTGCAGCGGGCAGGTTGACCCATAGCTGGATCCCGTGGAAGAGGCCGCCGGACACCACCAACCTCTCCGGCGGCGTCTCGATGTGGAGGATGCCGGAGCCAGCCGTCATCCACTGGGTGTCCCCGTTGGTGATCAGCCCGCCTCCGCCGTTGGAGTCCTGATGCTGGAAGGTCCCGTCGATCATGTAGGTCACCGTCTCGAAGCCCCGGTGGGGGTGCCAGGGGGTGCCCTTGGGCTCACCCGGGGCGTAGTCGACCTGGCCCATCTGGTCCATGTGCACAAAGGGGTCCAGCGCCGACTTGGCCACACCGGCGAAGGCCCGCCGCACCGGGAAACCCTCGCCCTCAAGGGCGCTGGGGGCGTCACTGATGGAGATCACCGGGCGGGTCGGAACCAGCTGCGGGTCGACTGCCGGAACCCGGGGGAGGGCTAGGGGGTCGGGTACCGTGATGGCGGGCATTGGCATCTCCAGGCGCCGGCGGCGCTGTTCAGGATAGTTGCACGAGCAATCATACCCAGCTCAACCGGCGCCACTCTCCCGGCCATGCTGCTGCCGGGCGGCGATTATGGGCTCGGCCACCTGGTGGGGCACCTCCTCGTAGTGGTGAAAGGCCATGGTGTAGCGGCCCCGGCCCTGGGTCGCCGCCCGCAGCTCGATGGGAAACTGGTACATCTCTGCGAGCGGCACCAGGGCCGTGAGCTGCTCCAGCTCACGGCCCACTGGGTTCATCCCCTCGATGTGACCCCGGCGGGCGTTCAGGTGGCCGATTACATCTCCCATCTGGGGCGCGGGCACGGTCACCTGAACCTCCATCACCGGCTCCATCAGGTATGCGCCCGCCTTCTGCACCCCCTCCCGCATGGCCATCGCGCCAGCCAGCTGGAAGGCGATGTCCTTGCCGTCGACCGGGTGGTTGGAGCCGTCCACCAACCTGACCTTGACGTCGACAAGGGGGTATCCGGCCAGGACACCCTGGTCCAGGGTCTGGCGCACCCCCTTCTCGACCGAGACTCGGAAGGGGCCGGGGATGGCGCCGCCGAAGATCTTGTCCTCCCAGACAAAGCCCTCGCCGCGGGGCAGGGGTTCGATCTCCAGGGTGCAGTCCCCGTAGAGTCCGGCCCCCCCCGACTGCTTCTTGTACTTGTGCTGCTGGCGGGCTGTGGCCCGGATGGCCTCCCGGTAGGGAACCTGGGGGACCCCCAGGACCGCCTCCACCTGGTACTTGCGCCGCAGCTTCTCCAGGGTCACCTCAAGGTGAACGTCGCCGAGTCCGTGGAGCAGGGTCTCGTGGGTTCCCGGCTCCCGCTCGATCCGCAGGGTCGGGTCCTCCTCGAGCATGTGGTTGAGGGCGGCGTGGATTTTGTCCTCGTCCCCCTTGGCCTTGGGCCGGATCGCCATGGTGTAGGAGGTGGGGGGAAAGTCCGGAATCGGGACCGGCGCCGCCCCCTTGGGACCGAGGGTGTCACCGGTCCTCACGTGGATCAGCTTGGTGGCGGCACCGAGGTCGCCCGGGCCAAGGCGCTCGACGTTCTCCAGGGCCTTGCCTTTGGGCCGGAGCGGCCGCGCGATCCGCTCCTCGTGGCCGGTGCGGACATTGACCAGGTGCACGTCCCCCTGGAGCTGGCCGCCGAGCACCCGGAATAG